>NZ_JAAFYV010000008.1:0-159279 GCF_011770055.1 Rhodococcus sp. B10
GCCTTCGGTCACTCGGAGTGAGCAGGGGACGCCCCTCGCTGGCATCCCGCCCCCACCCCGGCCGGACCGAGGGCGTCCCTTGCTCACTCCGAGTGACCGAACGTGACATTCGGTCGGTACGTGCGGCGGAAATGTGATATCACTTTAGTATCACTACGACGCAGGGAGACCGAAATGTCCACACCCACGACCGTCGCCGAGAAGCCGACGGGCACCCCCACGACGACGATTGCCGAACGCCCCGGTTGGGATCTGCCCGGTTGGTGGATGCTCGGGGCCGGCACCCTTCTCTTCCTCGGAAGCATCGCCGTGTTCGTTCCTGCAATCCTGTCCGAATCGATCCCGGGGGTCATCGGCAGCGTCGTGATCTTTCTGGTGGCGCTGACGGCATTGATGGGTCTCACCCTGGTGCAGCCGAATCAGGCTCGGGTGCTGCAACTTCTGGGCAGTTCGTACAGCGGAACGCTCCGCACGCCTGGGCTGCGATGGACGAACCCGTTGACCATCCGTAGAGCGATCTCCACCCGTATCCGCAATCACGAGACGGGTCAGTCGAAGGTCAACGATGCCGACGGCAACCCGATCGAGATATCGGCGATCGTCGTCTGGCAGGTGGCGGACACCGCATTGGCATCGTTCCAGGTCGACGACTACGAAGAATTCGTGGCCGTGCAGACCGAATCGGCGGTGCGGCACATCGCCGGCAGCTATCCGTACGACGCCGAAGGTCGAATGTCGTTGCGCGAGAACGCAGACGAGATCACGGCGGCGATGTCCGAGGAGGTGCACGCCCGGGTCAGGTCGGCAGGCGTCGAGGTCGTCGAGACGCGTATCAACCGTCTCGCCTATGCACCGGAGATCGCCCAGGCGATGTTGCGACGTCAGCAGGCCGGCGCCGTCATCGCAGCCCGTCAGCAGATCGTCGAGGGCGCCGTCGGAATGGTCGACATGGCGCTGTCGCGACTGGAGGAGAAGCACGTCGTCGAACTCGACGAGGAGCGAAAGGCCACGATGGTGTCGAACTTGCTCGTCGTCCTCTGCAGCGACCGGGATACTCAGCCCGTGGTGAACACCGGATCGCTCTACCAGTGACCCATGGCAGTCGAACGTAAGAAGCTGTTGCTGCGGCTGGACCCGGCGGTGCACGACGCACTGGCCCGCTGGGCCGCCGACGACCTCCGCAGCACCAACGCACAGATCGAGTTCCTGCTTCGTCGAGCGTTGACGGAGCAGGGACGAATGCCGAAGGACGCGGAGAAGATACGCAAACAGGGACGACCCCCGGGCTCGTGACGGCCCGGGGGTCGTCCCCGTCGCGACAACTACCGGAGGATCAGAAGTCCCAGTCTTCGTCTTCGGTGTTGACTGCCTTGCCGATGACGTACGACGAGCCGGATCCGGAGAAGAAGTCGTGGTTCTCGTCGGCATTCGGCGACAGCGCCGACAGGATCGCCGGGTTGACGTCGGTCTCGTCCTTCGGGAACAGACCCTCGTAGCCCAGGTTCATGAGCGCCTTGTTGGCGTTGTACCGCAGGAACTTCTTGACGTCCTCGGTGAGACCGATCTCGTCGTAGAGGTCCTGGGTGTACTCGACCTCGTTGTCGTACAGCTCGAACAGCAGCTCGAACGTGTACGCCTTCAGGTCCTCGCGCTCTGCCTCGGTGAGCTTTTCGAGTCCGCGCTGGTACTTGTATCCGATGTAGTACCCGTGCACTGCCTCGTCACGGATGATCAGACGGATCAGGTCTGCCGTGTTGGTCAGCTTTGCGCGCGACGACCAGTACATCGGCAGGTAGAAGCCCGAGTAGAACAGGAACGACTCGAGCAGCGTCGACGCGACCTTGCGCTTCAGTGGGTCGTCGCCCTTGTAGTAGTCGAGAACGATCTCTGCCTTGCGCTGCAGGTTCGAGTTCTCCTCGGACCAGCGGAACGCGTCGTCGATGTCGCGCGTGGAGCACAGCGTCGAGAAGATCGAGCTGTAGCTCTTGGCGTGCACCGACTCCATGAACGCGATGTTCGTGTAGACGGCCTCTTCGTGCGGGGTGACGGCGTCGGGAATGAGGCTGACGGCGCCGACCGTGCCCTGAATGGTGTCCAGCAACGTCAGGCCGGTGAACACCCGCATCGTCAACTGCTTCTCGGTAGCGGTCAGCGTCTGCCACGACGGGATGTCGTTCGAGACCGGGACCTTCTCGGGAAGCCAGAAGTTGCTGGTCAGCCGCTCCCAGACTTCCGCGTCCTTGTCGTCCGGGACGCGGTTCCAGTTGATCGCGGAGACGCGGTCGATGAGCTTGATCTTCGCCCCGTCCGCAGGCGAATGCGGTGCTGCTGTCATGAAATGTCCTTGCGTCGGTTCGACTCAGTCTAGATCAGTGAGCACTGCTCACTACAGCATGCAGCTGACGCAACCCTCCACCTCGGTGCCCTCGAGGGCCATCTGACGCAGACGGATGTAGTACAGCGTCTTGATCCCCTTGCGCCACGCGTAGATCTGCGCCTTGTTGATATCGCGGGTCGTCGCGGTGTCCTTGAAGAACAGCGTCAACGACAGTCCCTGATCGACGTGCTGCGTCGCCGCGGCGTACGTGTCGATGATCTTCTCGTAGCCGATCTCGTACGCATCCTGGTAGTAGTCCAGGTTGTCGTTGGTCAGGTACGGCGCCGGGTAGTAGACGCGACCGATCTTGCCTTCCTTGCGGATCTCGATCTTCGACGCCACGGGGTGAATCGACGACGTCGAGTTGTTGATGTACGAGATCGACCCCGTCGGCGGGACGGCTTGCAGGTTCTGGTTGTAGATGCCGTACTCCTGCACCGACTTCTTCAGCGCGGTCCAGTCGTCCTGCGTCGGGATGTGTACCTCGGCGTCGGCGAACAGCTTGGCGACGCGCGCCGTGCTCGGCTCCCACACCTGATCGGTGTACTTGTCGAAGAATTCACCCGACGCGTACTTGGACTGCGGGAAGCCCTTGAAGTACGACCCTCGATCCTTGGCGAGCTGATTCGACGCCTGGATCGCGTGGAACAGCACCGTGTAGAAGTAGATGTTCGTGAAATCGATGCCCTCGGTCGAGCCGTAGTAGATGCGCTCTCGAGCGAGGTATCCGTGCAGGTTCATCTGGCCGAGACCGATGGCGTGAGAGTCGTTGTTGCCCTGCTCGATCGACGGCACCGAGTAGATGTGCGTCTGATCGGAGACGGCCGTCAATCCGCGTATCGCGACGGCGATCGTCTTGCCGAAGTCGGGCGAATCCATCGTCTTCGCGATGTTCAGCGAGCCGAGGTTGCACGAAATGTCCTTGCCGACATGGCTGTACGACAAATCGTCGTTGAACAGCGACGGCGTCGAGACCTGCAGGATCTCCGAGCACAGGTTCGAGTGCGTGATCTTGCCCTCGATCGGGTTCGCCCGGTTCACGGTGTCCTCGAACATGATGTACGGGTAGCCGGATTCGAACTGCAGCTCGGCGAGCGTCTGGAAGAATTCGCGTGCCTTGATCTTGGTCTTGCGAATTCGCCTGTCGTCGACCATCTCGTAGTACTTCTCGGTGACGTTGATGTCGGCGAACGGGACGCCGTAGATGCGCTCGACGTCGTACGGCGAGAACAGGTACATCTCTTCGTTCTTCTTCGCCAGCTCGAACGTGATGTCCGGGATGACGATTCCGAGCGACAGCGTCTTGATACGGATCTTCTCGTCGGCGTTCTCACGCTTGGTGTCGAGGAACTTGTAGACGTCGGGGTGATGGGCGTGCAGGTACACCGCACCCGCTCCCTGACGCGCACCGAGCTGGTTGGCGTACGAGAACGAGTCCTCGAGCAGCTTCATGATCGGGATGACGCCGGAGCTCTGGTTCTCGATGCGCTTGATCGGCGCGCCGGCCTCGCGAATATTGCTCAGCAGCAACGCAACTCCGCCTCCGCGCTTGGACAGCTGCAGAGCCGAGTTGATCGAACGACCGATGGACTCCATGTTGTCCTCGATGCGCAGCAGGAAGCACGACACGGGTTCTCCGCGCTGCTTCTTTCCCGAGTTCAGGAACGTCGGCGTGGCCGGCTGGAACCGACCGGCGATGATCTCGTCGACGAGATCGGTTGCGAGAGCTTCGTCGCCGGCGGCAAGCGTCAGCGCGACCATGCACACACGATCCTCGAAACGCTCGAGGTAGCGCTTACCGTCGAACGTCTTCAGCGTGTACGACGTGTAGTACTTGAACGCACCCAGGAACGTCGGGAACCGGAACTTCTTCGAGTACGCGTGGTTGATGAGGAACTTCACGAACTCGCGCGAGTACTGGTCGAGCACCTCGGGCTCGTAGTAGTTCTCCTCGACGAGGTAGTCGAGCTTCTCGTCGAGGTCGTGGAAGAACACCGTGTTCTGGTTGACGTGCTGCAGGAAGTACTGGTTGGCCGCTTCGCGGTCCTTGTCGAACTGAATTTCGCCGTTGGGTCCGTACAAATTCAGCATCGCGTTCAGCGCGTGATAGTCCAGGTCGCTCGCCGACCGATCGGCCTTGACGGGTGCTGCCTCTGTGATGGTCGGTGCCACGGCGATCGCTCCAGTTCCTCGTGTGTTCCGGTGTGTGACTAGTGAATTTGTTCTGCGCGGCGGGACTCGCGTTCCCAGAAGTCCTCGAGCCCATCGCGTACTCGGTGAACATCCTCGGGCGTGCCCATCAGCTCGAATCGGTAGAGATACGGAACTGCGCACTTCTGTGAAATGACGTCGCCTGCAAAGCAGAACGAGTCACCGAAGTTGGTGTTGCCCGCTGCGATGACCGCTCTGATCAGAGATCGGTTGTGCTTCTGGTTGAGAAACTTGATGACCTGCTTGGGAACGTAATTGGTGTCACGTCCCAGGTACGTCATTCCCCCGCCATAGGTGGGCACGATCAGCACGTACGGCTGATCCACCACGAAGTTCTCAGGATGATGCAGGGGAATCCGACTGGCCGGAAGACCGAGCTTGACGACGAATCGGTGCGTGTTCTCGGACGCACTCGAGAAGTACACGATCGGATGCGTCGACCGGGGAGTGAGAGCGGAAGTCACACCTGCTCATCTCCATTTTCTGTTCAAGCAACGCTCGCGCTGAGCGCCTTGATGCGGTCGGGGCGGAAGCCCGACCAGTGCTCGTCACCGGCGACGACGACGGGAGCCTGCAGGTAGCCCAGCGCCATGACGTAGTCACGGGCCTCGGGGTCCTGCGAGATGTCGACGACGGTGTACTCGATGCCCTCTTTGTCGAGGGCGCGGTAGGTGGCATTGCACTGAACGCAGGCGGGCTTGGTGTAGACGGTGATGCTCATGAGGGGTCCCTTCTCCCTGGCCGAAATCGCGGTAAGTGTCCGAGATGTCGATATGCGCTGCGTGTTCTGTCGAGCGTTCGAGCCGACGCGTTCGTCTTCGAACTCGTCGACTTGCCCAGACCCGTGAACGTTCACAATTTCCGCGATCTCGGCAGGAGTTCCACCCGCTGCACAAGCCCATCGCCCGGTGGGATCAGCGGCTTGTCGCGTTGTGGCCTCTCGACGGTTCAAACACTACACCTAGTGGCCGACATATACCTACAACACGAGATGTTGCGAACAACATTGATGAAATTCCTGGTCATAGCCCTACGCATCTCGGAACGTCGTGGTCACGTCAGCGTGTCGCAGATCACAGGCTCGCGGTGACGTCGAACACAGAAGACGACGACTGCCGCCCGCCGTCGGCACGCAAGCCGACACGCCACACACAAAGGGTGAAAACTGCCTTCTCTCCGTCCGCACCGTCTCACTGGAGTGCCCCGAGCTCACCCGGCCCGAAACGTGCGAGACCCCCGAACTTCGCGAGTTCGGGGGTCCGGCAGAGGAAGCCCATTCAGCGCTGACGCGCTTCCACGTCTCAGCGCTGACGCGCTTTGAAGCGAGGCTCCTTCTTGTTGATGACGAACACCTTGCCGTGACGTCGCACGACCTGGGCGCCCGGCTTGTCTTTCAGCGATTTCAGCGAGTTGCGTACCTTCATGCGACAACCCTACCTGAAAACGATTGTCGTTATGCGCTGACCAGTTCGTTCGACGCCTTGACGAGCTCGGTGACGACCGTGGAGATCTGACCGGCCACCTCGGCGTTCTCCCGTGGGTGTCCCGTACCGAACTTGTCGATGGTGCCGCCGATGGTGAGTTCGACGTCCTCGAGCACCTTGCCGCCTGCGATGCCGACAGCCTTGCGGGCGTCGTCGTGCGCCCACTTCGCGCCGTTGCCACTGGGGGACGCGCTGATGACGGCAACAGGCTTGCCGACGACGGCACCCGCGCCGTACGGGCGCGACAGCCAGTCGATGGCGTTCTTCAGAACGGCAGGGATCGTGCCATTGTACTCGGGCGTCACCAACAGGAATGCAGTGGACTTCTCGGCGGCGGCGCGCAGCTCGAGAGCAGCGGCGGGAACTTTGCCGTCGACGTCGATGTCCTCGTTGTAGAACGGAACCTCGGCCAGGCCGGAGTAGACGACCACCTCGGCGCCCTCGGGGGCCAGCGATGCCGCGGTCTCGGCGATCTGCTTGTTGACGGAGTCGGCGCGGAGGCTTCCGACAAGTGCGAGTACCTGAGCGTTGCTCATGACGATCTTCCTTCGATGTATGGGTGAAAGCCGGTGTTCGATCAATTCCTACCACTCAACCGGACCGCGGTCCACTTTCATTCCCAACCGGGTAGACTGTCCGTTGTGACCGACTTCATGCTCCCCATCGCAGGCGAGGAGACCGAGCGCTGCGACGCGGCCCGCAACCGACGCCTTCTGCTGGATGCAGCTGCAGAGATGGTCGCGACCGTCGGCGCCGACGCGGTGACCATGGACGGCCTCGCCGCCAAGGCCGGTGTGGGCAAGGGCACAGTCTTCCGGCGGTTCGGAAGCCGATCGGGCCTGATGCAGGCACTCCTGGACCACACCGAGAAGGATCTGCAGGCCGCGTTTCTGTTCGGCCCTCCCCCACTCGGCCCCGGGGCCGATCCCATCGACCGCCTCGTGGCCTTCGGCCGCGCTCGCCTGGATTTCGTCCATGTTCAGGGCGAGGTGATGCGAGCGGCGGAGAATTCCCCGGGACTGCGCTATTCCGCGCCTGCCCACATGGTCAACTACACCCACGTGCTGAATCTGTTGCGCGCGGCGGGCGTCGACGGCGATCTCGAACTTCTCGCGTACGCATTGTTGACCCCGCTCGAGGCGACTCTCGTACTCCACCAGTTCCGCGACCTCGGAATGTCCATGGAACGCCTCGCCGACGGATGGGAAGCATTGGTGCGGAGGGCTACTCGCAACTGACGTGGTTCAGGAGAGTCGTGCGACGGCGTCGGCAGCCCGTCGTAGAGCAACTCCGTAGGAGGGTCCGTGGCCGGCGGCATGCACGGCGAGTGGATGCAGCTGATGCAGTGGTACGCGCTGTTTCCAACCGTCCCGCAGCGGGTGCACCGACCGATATCCGTCGACGATGTCGTCCAGCAACGGCGCACCGAACAACGGGAGCATCGCGAGATCGGTCTCGCGGTGGCCGCCGTGCGCGGCCGGGTCGATCATGACGACACCCGATGCGGTCCACACGACGTTTCCCGTCCACAGGTCGCCGTGAATGCGCGCGGGCGGGTCGGCGTCGTCGAACACCCCGTCGGCCACCGGACCGCACGCGCGCTCGACGTCGGCCGCGTCCGAGGTGGAGATGTTGCCCGCGTCGACCGCGGTTCGGAGGAACGGAAGAACACGTTCGGCGATGTAGAACGCACCCCACGAGGGATGTTCGACGCTGGACATCGGCCGAGCGCCGATGAACATCTGACCCGTGAAACCCTCCGGCGGACAACCGAACTGACGCGCGCCTGCATCGTGTGCGCCGGCAAGCTCGGCTCCGAACCTGCGGGCGGCGTCGCCGGTGGGCGACGTCGGAATCAGCCGTTCCAGTTCGATGTGAGTTCGATCGACGTCCAGGACGTCCACCACGGTTGCTCCCCCGTCGCGAAGCCACTGCAAGCCAGCGGCTTCCGCAGCGAAGAAATCCGGGTGTGCACTGCGATCGGTCTTCGAATACGTATCGGCAGACATCGCGCACCAGCCTACCGACCGCCTTAGGATGGCCCGATGGCCCTTCTCCGTTCCGAGCTGCGTACGCGTATCCAACGCGAATTGGCAGTCCAGTCCACCATCGATCCCGCCACCGAGATCACCCGACGCGTCGACTTCCTCAAGGCGTACCTCCGGTCGACGCCCGCTAAGGGCTTCGTTCTCGGGATCAGCGGCGGCCAGGACAGCACCCTCACGGGCAAGCTGTGTCAGCGAGCCGCAGCAGAGCTGCGCAACGAGGGGGCAGAGGCCGAGTTCCTCGCCGTCCGACTGCCCTACGGGGTACAAGCCGACGAAGCCGACGCCGAGGTCTCGTTGAAGTTCATCGATCCCGACCGCACGGTCACGGTCAACATCAAGGACGCTGCCGACGCGTCGGCGGTGGCCGCGGCACGGGCGTTGGGCACCGAGGCGACACGAGACTTCGTGCGCGGCAACATCAAGGCCCGCGAGCGCATGGTGGCGCAGTACGCGCTGGCCGGGGAGCTCGGCTACGTCGTCGTCGGTACCGACCATGCAGCCGAAGCGATCACCGGATTCTTCACCAAGTTCGGCGACGGCGGCGTCGACATCACTCCGTTGACGGGGCTGTCCAAGCGTCAGGGCGCGGCATTGCTGCGCGAACTCGGAGCGCCCGAGAGTACGTGGAAGAAAGTACCGACTGCCGATCTGGAGGACGACCGCCCGGCCCTGCCCGACGAGGAAGCCCTCGGCGTCACGTACACCCAGATCGACGACTACCTCGAAGGCAAGGAGGTCGACGACGACGTCGCCGAGAAGCTCGAGCGAATGTTCTTGAACACCCGGCACAAACGAGCCGTACCGGTCACACCCTTCGACGACTGGTGGACCACCGAGAACTGAACCGTTCGGACCGAGCTCTCTAGCCCCCCGCGAACGGCGGCAGGACATCCACCCTGTCGCCGAACGTGGCGGTCTCCTCGCGCGTGAGGTCGTCACCGACGAGAAACGCCGAGACGCGCAGCACATCCGCCATGACGTCGCCGTGCCGGTGTGCCACAGCCGCTTTCAGCTCTGCGATCGTGCTGCCCGGCTGCAGATCGAACGTCTCTTTCGCGCATCCCGCCTTGTCGGCTGCTCCTGCGAAGTACCGAACCTCAACCACCGATCGCTCCCATGCTTCTGGCCGGCGGCACGAAATCGTCCGCATCTATTCCATGGCCCGCCCACTTGTTCCACATTGCACCGCGCCACAGATCTGCGATGTCCTCGTCCGACGCTCCCCCGCGCAGCGCCGCACGCAGGTCGGTTTCGGAATCGCTGAACAGGCATGACCGGACAGTTCCTTCCGCGGTGAGACGCGTGCGGTCGCACTCCGAGCAGAACGAGCGGGTGACCGACGCGATGATTCCGACGGTGTCGGAAGTGCCGTCGACAGCCCACTCCTCGGCAGGCGCCGACGGATCCTCACGGCCCACCTCGCGCAGATCGAATCGGGCGGACAGAACGTCGAGCAATCGAGCCGCGTCGAGCATGCGCGAACGTGCCCACTCGTGATCGGCGTCGAGCGGCATCTGCTCGATGAAACGGAGCCGGACTCCCTCGTTCAGACACCATTCGAGCAAATCGGCTGCACCATGCAGTGTTTCGGGCATGAGCACCGCGTTCACCTTGACCGGCGTCAGGCCTGCCCGCTTCGCGGCGCGGATTCCCGCGAGAACCGACGGAAGCCGATCGCGTCGAGTCAGCTCCGCGAAATGTGCTCGGTCGATCGAATCGAGCGACACGTTGACGCGGTGCAATCCGGCGGCGGCAAGGCGCTCGGCACGGTGTTCGAGGCCGACCGCATTGGTGGTCATCGCAAGCGGAACGCCGGGTGCACGGGCGGAGGTCTGCGCGAGTATGTCCGCGAGATCGGCGCGCATCAACGGCTCGCCGCCGGTGAACCGCACTTCCTCGACGCCGAGGCGGGCGACGGCGATACCGACCAGACGCGCGATCTCCTCGGCCGAGAGCAAGTCGGGCGCCGGGATCGGTGGCAGGCCTTCCTCCGGCATGCAATACGTGCAGCGCAGCGAGCATTTCTCCGTGATGGACACGCGAAGATCGCGAGCCACACGCCCGAAACGGTCCAACAAACCAGGGACGTTCGGTCGATCGTCGGTAGTCGGAACCGCGGTGTTCTTCACCGAAGGGATGCCGAGCCCGACGACGCTGCTGACGGTCATGCACACCTTCTTTCCACGCAGACGTGGTCGTCGAAACTTCTTCCAGTATGCCGTTCCCTTCGGAGCCTCGACGATCGCTCCCCCTAACGGGGTCGTTCCTGCAGGCTCCACTCCCGGCAGAATGGGGTCGTTCCTGCAGGCTCTACTCCCGGCACCATAGGGTCGTTCCTGCAGGCTCCACTCCCGGCCTAGGATCGGTCACATGACGAAATGTGTTGCTCGGACTGCCAGGACGTGTCCGGCGTGAGCGCGGCCTCGGTCGAGGACCACGCAGCCCACGTCCGCGAACTGTTGCAACCGATGACGAATCGGACCGCCGAATCGGTCACCGTCGCCGACGCGGTCGGCCGCGTCGCGCACACCGACGTCGCGTCGCCGGTGGATCTGCCACTGTTCGAGAACTCTCAGATGGACGGGTACGCCGTACGTGCTGCCGACATCGCCTCGGTGCCCGCGGTTCTGCGCGTCGTCGGCACCGTCGCGGCGGGCGGTGCGCACGATCGCACTCTTCAGCCCGGTACCGCGCTGAAGATCATGACGGGCGCTCCCGTTCCCGACGGCGCCGACGCGATCGTGCCCGTCGAGAACACGACGAGTGACGGCGACGACGTCACCATCGACGTGTCACGTGAGGCCGGCGAGTACATCCGTCAGCAGGGCAGCGACGTCCGCCGAGGAATGGTGCTGGTACGCGCGGGACAACTGCTCGCGCCCCGGCACGTCGCCGTCCTCGCCGCCGTCGGACTGTCGCACGTCGACGTGGTCTCGCGGCCGCGCGTCGCGGTGATCACCACCGGAGCCGAACTCGTCGACGCAGGCAGCGACCTGCAGCCCGGACAGATCTACGACTCCAACGGAATCACGCTCGCAGCGCACCTTCGCGCGAACGGTGCCGACGTCGTCGCGGTCCTGCGCAGTTCCGACGACCCCGAGGTGTTCCGAGGTGTTCTGGCGAGCGCCGTCACCGCAGCCGATCTCGTCATCACGTCCGGCGGCGTCTCGAAGGGCGATTTCGAGGTCGTCAAGGACGCACTCGAGCCCATGGGCGGCACGTTCGGATCCGTACGCATGCAACCCGGCGGACCACAGGGCACAGCCGTCGTCGACGGTGTACCGGTGCTGAACTTCCCGGGAAATCCGGTCAGCACCGTCGTCTCGTTCGTGGTGTTCGCGCGCGACATCGTCCGCGAGGCGGCCGGACTGTCGCCGCTCCCGAAACACACCGTGCCACTGAAGAATTCGATCGACTCGATCCGGGGAAAGAGACAGTTCCTCCGCGGCAGCGTGCAGGACGGTCATGTCTCGCTCGTCGCAGGACCGGGCTCACACCTCGTCGCCGCGATGGCATGGGCGGACGTGCTCGTCGACGTCCCCGCCGACGTCACTGCCCTCGATGCGGGCACCGAGGTATCGGTGGTGGCATTGTGAGCGGCTTCTCTCACCTCGACTCCGAGGGCCGGGCACGCATGGTCGACGTCTCGTCGAAGTCCGACACCACCCGAATCGCCGTCGCCGCAGGAGAATTGGCGACGACGGCAGAAGTCGTCGCTCTCGTACGCGCCGACGGTATGCCCAAGGCCGACGTGCTCGCCACCGCGCGCATCGCCGGGATCTCGGGCGCGAAGAAGACCTCCGAGCTCATTCCGCTGTGCCATCAGCTGGCGTTGTCGTCCGTCGATGTCCGGTTCGGGTTCACCGACACCACCATCACCGTCGAGGCCACCGCCAAGACGAAGGGGGCGACCGGCGTGGAGATGGAGGCACTGACCGCTGTCGCCGTCGCCGGGCTCACGCTGCACGACATGGTGAAAGCCGTCGACCCCGCCGCGACGATGAACGGCGTCCGACTACTGACGAAGGAAGGCGGCAAACGCGGCCGTTGGTCGCGCGACGACGCCGCAGCCGCGACGTCGGAACCGGCAGGGCCGCGGTCGGCCGTCGTTCTGGTCGCATCGACGGGCGGCGCGCGCGGAACCCGCGAGGACACGACCGGCCCGGCGATCGCACGATGGCTGTCCGAGCGCAACTTCACCGTGCGCGGACCGTTGGTCTATGCCGACGCAGACATCGCAGCCGGCCTCGACGACGCCTTGTCGACGCGGCCCTCGCTGATCGTCAGCACCGGGGGTACCGGAGTGTCGCCCACGGACGCGACACCCGAGGCCACCGCGGCCGTTCTCGACCGCGAGCTTCCCGGCGTTGCCGACGCCATTCGGTCGAAGGGCACCCACGTCACCCCGCACGCGAATCTCAGCCGAGGGCTCGCAGGCCTGGCCGGGTCGACCGTCGTCGTCAACCTCCCGGGATCCCCGGGTGGCGTGAAAGACGGTCTCGCAGTACTGGATCCGATCGTCGACCACCTGCTGGCTCAGGTAGCGGGCGGCGGTCTCCACGACGACACAGAAGGACAGTGAAGTTCATGCTCGCCAGGATCTCGTCCGAACCGCTCGACGCCGCGGCCGTCGAAGCCGCCGTGTCCGGCCCGGAACACGGAGCCGTCGTCGTCTTCTCCGGGGTGGTGCGTGACCACGATGGCGGACAATCGGTCTCGGCACTCGAGTACCAGGCGCATCCCGACGCGGAGAAATTCCTCGAACGATGCTGCGCGGCAGTCGCATCGGAGTCCGGGCTACCCGTGGCCGCGGTACATCGAGTCGGCGATCTCGTCGTCGGCGACATCGCGCTCGTGGCCGCGGTTGCGTCCGCGCATCGCGCCGAGGCCTTCGCCACCTGTGCGACGCTCGTCGAGCGCATCAAATCCGAGGTGCCGATCTGGAAGCGTCAGCAGTTCGCCGCGGGCACGTCCGAATGGGTCGGACTGTAGGTCAGTTCTGCGACGTGTATCGATGCACCGGCAGCATCGCCGACGCATCGGTCGCGTCGCCGGGCCTGCGGACGCAATCGAGGAAACGCACCTCGGCGTACTCGGCGTCGATGTCGGTGCCGATCAGCACGATCCGCGTTGCCTCGACCTCACCCGGATCCCATCGCGCCGAATTCAGTCGGATATGTCGTCCGACCGTGATCAGCACGTACTTGCCGCGGTACCCGTCGACATCGAAGTGCACGAAACCCTTGCTCCGATAGACGTCACCCGACGGATTCTCCAGTAACTCGACGAACCGACGAGGATCCATCGGCTCGTCGCTGAACAACGTCGTGGTCGAATAGCCGGCGTGGAGATGCGACGAGTGGTCGTCCTCCTCGTACAGAAGCTCGTCGAACGACAGCTGACGAGCCGCGGTGCGGTCGACGGTCCGTTCGGGAACGTCGAACAACAGTTGCGCGTCGACGCGTCCGTGTGCGGTCTCGAGGATCGGCACCTCCCCGACGATGTCGCGCACCACGTCTCGCACGACCGCACGCTCTGCGCTGTCCAGGCGGTCGATCTTGTTGAGCACCACCAGATCTGCGAGTCGGAGATGGTGGTCGATCTCGGGGTGCGACCGACGAGTGCCGGCGAACTCGACTCCGTCGACGACACCGACCAGGCCACCGTAGACGATGCGACGGTTCTCGCTGGCCAGGACGAGGCGGATCAGGTTTCTCGGCTCCGCGAGACCACTGGCCTCGACGACGATGACGTCGATGTTCGACGCGCTGCTCGCCAAGGCGTCGAACATCGTGTCCATCTCCGCCGCGTCGACGGCGCAGCACAGACACCCGTTGCCGAGGGACACCATCGAGTCGACCTGACCCGCGACCATCATGGAATCGATGTTGATCGACCCGAAGTCGTTGACCACCACGCCGATTCGGATCCCGCGGTTGTTGCGCAGCAGGTGATTGAGCAGCGTCGTCTTCCCTGAACCGAGAAAGCCCGAAACGAGAACGACGGGGATCTGACGGTCTTCTCGCGCGCGTGCCACGCACGAAGACGCTACTCGGGTGCCAGTATCTGCTGGAGCAGACCCTGAGCGAAGGTGGAGACGGCACCGACGTTGTCCTCGGTCACGAGGTCGGTCAGCCCGTCGACGCCGGCGGAATCGATGTAGGGCGCGATCCCGGCGAGCACTCGCGACAGCGCGCTCTCGCCGACGGTGGCACCCGCGGACGGAGACGCGGTCGTCGACGGAGACACCGACGCTGCCGGGCTTTTCGCGACGACGTCGGGTGTCTCGGACTCCAGCGACGACTCGTCGGATCCGGCGTCGGGACCGAGCAGATAATCGATGACGCCCGTCGACAGTGCGATCGCGTGCTTCAGCTGCCCCTCCGAGCTTTCGAGCACCGACGCGTCGTCCGGGTCGGAGCCGTTGCCCATCTCGACGAACACCAGCGGAACGCTCGTCAGGGCGGGTCCCGCGACGTCGGAGCGCTCCTGGATGCCGTCGACCGCTCCGGCGTAGTTCGCGGGCGAGAAACCGGCCCTGGTGTACGCGTCGCGCATCGCGTTCGACGCCGCGCGACCACCCGCGGACTGCGCGGCGTTCGCCGCCGCGTCGGGAATCGGCAGCGTCGGAACGATGAGGTGGAATCCGCGCTTGCCCGGATCGGATCCGGTGGACGTGGAGTCGGCGTGGATGCTGACGGCGACGTCGGCTCCGGACGCGCTGGCCGCTCTCGCTCGGTCGTCGACGCATCCGCCCCATCCGGAATCGTCGTCACGCGACAGAACGACGGTCGCTCCGAGGCTTTCGAGGCTCGACTGCACCAGCTTCGCCACGTTCCAGTTGATGGTGTGCTCGGCGACGCCGTTCACCGTCGTCATACCGGTCGTCTGGCAATCCTTCGTACCGCCGCGGCCGTCGTCGACCTGCTTGCCGAGATTCTCGCTGTGGCTCGTTCCCTGGTGCCCGGGGTCGAGGAACACAGTCTTGCCTGCCAATTCGGTGCCGGTGGCGGGTTCGGCAGCGGCAACGCCCGGTGCCAGAAGCGCAGCGGCGACCACGCCCGCGGACCACACGCCGAGCAGCGCAGTTCTCTTCATCGCGATGTGGACCCATCGACCGTCGCCGATGAGCCGCTCCCCTTCCGGATTCGAACCTCGACAGCCACTGCGGCGAACATGGGCAACAGCAGGCACTTGCGCACCAAGTGAAACAGACGTGCGGAAGCCACACCAGCCCGCCGAGTTTCGATGACCGATCGTGAGCATGCCGTGACCGAACTGTTGTCGAGGTTCCTCCGATCTCGACACGGGCGGAGTGACCCGAGCGGTAGAACGACTACATGACGTTCGTGATCCTCCAGCAGTGCTGCAACGACGCGTCGTGCACCGATGTCTGTCCCGTCGACTGCATTCATCCAACTCCCGACGAACCGGAATTCATGACGTCGGACATGCTGCACATCGAACCCGACGTCTGCATCGACTGCGGCGCGTGTGTCGACGAATGCCCGGTCGACGCGATTCGGGCCGATCACGAACTCGACGCCACCCAGGGTCGGTATCTCGATCTGAATGCCGACTGGTTCGAGTTGCACCCGTCGGGAGCCCGTGTCTACGACGAACCACGGAACTGGGCGGGAGTGGATTTCTCCGGCCGACGCGTCGCCGTCGTCGGTACCGGGCCTGCCGCGTTCTATGCGGCGACGGAATTGGCCGGCATTCGCGGCATCGAAGTCGAGATGTACGACCGACTTCTGACGCCGTACGGCCTCGTACGTTCGGGCGTCGCTCCCGATCATCCGGGCACGAAGGCCGTGACGGACCTCTTCCGCAGCGTTGCGGGCCGGAAATCCGTGCGGCTACACCTCGGCGTGGAGATCGGTTCCGATCTCACCCATGACGACCTGATCGCCCACCACGACGCCGTTCTGTACGCGACCGGAGCCGCCGACGACCGCACCCTCGGGATTGCGGGCGAAGAACTGTCGGGCAGCCATTCGGCCCGCGAGTTCGTCGCCTGGTACAACGGCCATCCCGAGTACGCAGATCGCACCTACGATCTGAGTTCGCCCCGTGCCGTGGTGGTCGGCAACGGCAATGTCGCCCTCGACGTCGCCCGAATCCTGTTGGCACCCATCACGGAACTGGAGAAGACCGACATCGCCGATCACGCACTGGAGGCGTTGCGTTCGAGTGCCGTTCGCGAGGTCGTCGTCGTCGGACGACGAGGTCCCTCGCATGCCGCGTACACCGGGCCCGAGTTGCTCGAGATCATGGCATCGCCGTGGATCGACCTCCACACGCCCGAGAACGACGTCACCACGGACGAGGCGACGAGGACTGCGATCGACGCCGGTTCCGCAGAAGCGACGACGGTGATGAAAGTGGCTCTGGCACAGGAGATAGCTGCTCGCCCGACATCGGACCCGGTCGACGAGGCGAAGAAACGGCTGATTCTTCGGTTCGGGTTGTCTCCCGCCGAGATCCTCGGGGACGAATCCGTCTCCGCCATCCGGTTCGTGCGTGCGACGTCGACCGTGCACGACGACGGAACGGTCACGACCGAACCGACCAGCGAGGAGGAAACGATCGACACCGGTCTCGTGCTTCGCTCGGTGGGATATCGAGGCCGCGCTGTCGAATCGGTACCTTTCGACCACACCCGAGGAATCATTCCGAATCGAGACGGACGTGTGATCGACGACGACGGATCGACGGTCCCGGGCGTCTACGTCACCGGGTGGATCAAAAGAGGACCGTCGGGTGTCATCGGGACCAACAGAAAGTGCGCCGCGGATACCGTCGCCGCCATTCTCGAAGACATTGCCGCGGAATCCATTCCGCGCGCCCCGCACGGACGCGTCGAACTCGATGCGATGCTCGCCGAGAAATGCCCTGACGCGCTGGATTTCTCGGACTGGTCGCGAATCGACGAAGCGGAAAGAAACGCGGGCGCAGAGCACGGCCGCCCACGCATCAAGTACGTCGGAGTCGACGACTTTCGTTCTGCCGTTGTGCGCGACCGTACCGATCGTTACTGATTCGCAATTGTTCCGTTCCGCGATCTTGCTATTTCGGATCGCGCGTCGGAAAGAAAAACGTTCTGACGGAGACCGTGCATGGATTATTCGGGATCGCAGTCGTATAGTCGTTTCGTTCGCACCGACGCACCCCGAAAACATCATTGGAGAACTTCGGAAATGGCCAAGAAAGTCTATGTTCAACTCGTCGACGATATCGATGACAAGCCCATCGAGTCGGGCGGCGAACACATTGCATTCTCCGTCAACGGCGTCGACTACGAAATCGACCTGAGCGACAAGAACGCGAAAGAATTTCACCGCAAACTGAACTACTACATCGATCACTCGGCGCGGGTCGGTGGAAAACGAACCAAGAAGTCGGTCGGGACGGCGACTGCGGGCGGTAAACGCGCCGCCAATCAGACCAAGGCAATTCGAGAATGGGCGAAAGCGAACGGCTACGCGATCTCGGCGCGAGGCCGAATTCCAGCCGACGTCGAGAACGCTTTCGACGCAGCGCACTGACGTAGCCACCCGACTCGGGTCGGACTCGGAGGCGTCGACGACAGGGGTGCGGGATCGCCGACGTCTCTGCAGTTCGAGACGAGCGTGAGACCAGAAAAGGGAGTCACCTCGCGGTGACTCCCTTTTCGGTGAAGCTTGTGTTCGAGTGGAGCTAAGGGGACTCGAACCCCTGACCCCCACACTGCCAGTGTGGTGCGCTACCAGCTGCGCCATAGCCCCGTACTTCGCTCCCGCACCGCAGTGCGTTTGCTTGAACGAAGTTACACCATGCCGACTTGGAGCTACAAATCAGCTGGTCGGAGCCGCGGTCGCCGTCAGCCGATCGACTCGACCCAGCCGGAGTCCCGGAGCGCGTCGACGAGCGAACCATCGACGAGTACGCCCGGGGTCCCCGCAGCCCCGGTTGCCGCCAGAGCTTCACGGGCACCGTCGGCGTCGGCTGCCGCTTGCTCGGTCATCGCGCCCGACGTGATGCACTCGGCCGTGACATCCGACGCGCCACTGCGACGCGCGAGATCGGCGAGCTCGGAATCGGACCGGTCCGAGTCCGCGTTCTCCTCGGGCTGGAAATCCGCCGCGAAAAGCCCTGAATGGAACGCCGAATAGACAACCGCGTTCTCCGAGGCGGCAACGCACTGCGACGCGGCCGCTGCGCGGCTCGAATAGTTGCCGCTCGCCGACACCGCGTCGAGGCCCGGCAGAACGACCATGTGATAGCGGACGGCGACGGCGCCCTCGTCGATCTTCTGCGCGAGTTCCTGACCGTGCTTGATCTCGAGCTGGCCGCAGAACGGGCACATCGGGTCCTCGAAGAGATCGACCGTCGTGGCTGCGCCCGGCCGTGCGAGCTGAACGACCCCGCCGTCCTGCACCGTCAGCGCCACGTCGGCGTTCTTGACGGAACCGTATCCGTCGTTGCGTGGTTCGTCTCCGCCGCGCTGCCACAGGATTGCGACGACGACAACGATCACCACGACGACGAGCGCGACGCCCGCCAGAATGTAGGTGGACGTGCTGGAGGTGGGTTGCGGCGTGTGCTTGACGCTGGACGGTCTCTTCTGACTCACAGTCCGAATAGTACGGATCTACGTGCGTCGACGACTCGTCACGACGCGCGTTCGGCCGGTTTCGATCGATCCAGGGTGTCGGGAACGCACATCCACCACACCGCCGCGACGAACAGAATCACGCCGGACATGACGAAAGCCGCTCCGTACGAATAATGTTCGACGACGGCGCCTGCAATCACCGGACCGAGAATCGCGCCGACGTCCGCCACCATCTGGAAGGTCGACAGCACGGGACCACCGCGCGCCTTCGAACCGATGATGTCGGCGACCGACGCCTGCTGCGGCGGCGTCATCGCTCCGGATCCGACGCCCGCCACGAACGATGCGATCATGAACGGGACGATGTGGTCGGTCAGACCGATGGCCGCTGTGCCTGCCGCCGAGACGACGAGACCGAGTACGACGAACGGCTTCCGCCCGCGTACGTCCGACAGACGACCCGACCCGATCAGGACGAGCGCATTGCCGACCGCGAACACCGCGAGCGCGATCGCAGCCACGGCAGCGGACCGGTCCAGTATTTCGATGACGAACAACGGAATCAGCGCGACACGTACGCCGAAGACCGCCCACCCTATAGCGAAGTTCGACGAGAGCGCGGCTCGGTACGCGGGCACCTTCAACGCAGCCCGCAGAGACATCACCGGCACGGCCGAGTCGTGTTCGTCTTGTCGTCCGGCGTCCTTTCCGAGACTGAAGAAGACGACCGCCGCGGCGACGACGAGAGCGACGGCGTAGACGACGAACGGCACGCGCAGACCGAAGTCGACGAGAGCGCCGCCGACCAGCGGGCCCCCGATCGACCCCATCAGGAAGCTCGTCGCGTACATGCCCGATACCCGGCCACGGCTCTGCGGCGGACTCATACGAATCAGCAGGCCGAGCGCCGACACCGAGAACATCGTCGATCCGATACCGCCCAGGCCACGGAAGATCAAAAGCTGCCAGTAGGTTTGAGCGACCGCGCACGCACCCGTGGACGCGGCGACGATGAGCAGGCCCGTCAGGTAGACGGGCCGCTCGCCGAGTTTCTGCACGAGTGCTCCACTCGCGGGCGCGAACACCAATCGCATCGCGGCGAACGTGCTGATGACCGCCGACGCCGCGACGACGCCGACGCCGAACTCGGTAGCGAACTGCGGCAACGCAGGCGAGACGATGCCGAATCCCAGCGCGATGACGAAGCTCGCCGAGACGAGGACCCAGATCTCGGAGGGAAGTCGATCCGTGCGTTCCGAAGAGCTCGAAGGGTTCGAACTCGTCACGATTCCTTCAGAGCCTGCGACACGAGTTCTTTCGCGGCGGACTGAACTTCGGCCAGGTGCTTCTCACCGTGGAAGGACTCTGCGTAGATCTTGTACACGTCCTCGGTCCCCGACGGTCGCGCCGCGAACCACGCATTCTCCGTCGTCACCTTCAATCCGCCGATCGCCGCTCCGTTGCCGGGCGCTGCGGTCAGGGTGGCGGTGATCTTCTCGCCGGCGAGACTGGTCGCGGTGACCTGGTCGGGAG
The DNA here is from genome assembly GCF_011770055.1 of Rhodococcus sp. B10. NCBI lineage: Bacteria > Bacillati > Actinomycetota > Actinomycetes > Mycobacteriales > Nocardiaceae > Rhodococcus > Rhodococcus sp. B10. Next base: position 20,251 of record NZ_JAAFYV010000008.1, read on the forward strand.
ACAGCGCGGCCAGAACTGCTTTCTGCTCGCGAGTGGCGGGCGCGTCGACGCGCGCGTACGCCGGATTGCCGTACTGCGCGGTGAAATCGCTGTAGCGCTGCGACGGGGTCTTGCCGGTGACCGCGGTGATCTCCGACGCCAGCAGCGCGAGGATGATTCCGTCCTTGTCGGTGGTCCAGACACTGCCGTCGGTGCGCAGGAACGACGCTCCGGCGCTTTCCTCGCCACCGAAACCGAGATCACCGGTCACGAGCCCGGACACGAACCACTTGAAGCCGACCGGGACCTCGATCAACGACCGGCCGAGCCCCTGGACGACGCGATCGATCATGGACGACGACACCAGCGTCTTGCCGACCTTCGTCGCGGGCGACCAGCCCGGCCGGTGGGTGAACAGGTAGTCGATGGCAACGGCCAGGTAGTGGTTGGGGTTCATCAGACCACCGTCGGGTGTGACGATCCCGTGACGGTCGGAGTCGGCGTCGTTACCCGTCGCGATGTCGTAGCTGTCGCGCGCCGCGATCAGCGACGCCATCGCGTTCGGCGACGAGCAATCCATGCGAATCTTGCCGTCGGTGTCGAGCGTCATGAACCGGAAGGTGGCGTCGACGAGCGGATTGACCACGGTGAGGTCGAGGTTGTGACGTTCGGCGATCGCGGTCCAGTAGTCGACGCTGGCACCGCCCAACGGATCGGCCCCGATGCGAACGCCCGCAGCCCGAATGCCGTCGAGATCGACGACGCCCGGCAGATCGTCGACGTAGCTGCCGAGGTAGTCGTACTCGCCCACCGTCGTACGCAGCGCCGTGGCGAGCGATACTCGCTTCACTCCGGCCAGATCGTTCTTCAGCAGTGCGTTCGCACGTTCCGCGATGACCTTCGTCGCGTCGCTGTCGGCCGGACCGCCGTGCGGAGGGTTGTACTTGAACCCACCGTCGCGCGGCGGGTTGTGCGATGGAGTGACGACGATGCCGTCGGCCTGGGCCGACGGCCCGGATGCGTTGTGTCGCAGGATCGCATGACTGACCGCGGGCGTCGGAGTGTATCCCTGCCCGGAATCGACGAGAACCGAGACGTCGTTGGCGGCAAGCACTTCCAAGGCCGTCGTCCATGCAGGTTCGGACAGCGCGTGGGTGTCGCGGCCGATGAACAACGGGCCGGTGATGCCCTGCGATGCCCGGTACTCGACGATTGCCTGTGTCGTCGCGAGAATGTGGGCCTCGTTGAATGCGCCGTCCAGGCTGGAACCGCGGTGTCCCGAGGTACCGAAGACGACCTGTTGACCCGGGTCGGACACGTCGGGCGTGCGCGAGTAGTACGCCGTCACCAGGTGCGGAAGGTCGACGAGATCCTCCGGTAGGGCCACGGTTCCTGCTCTGTCGTGCGCCACGATGCGCCTCCCTCTGCCTTGCTCGATTCGCCTGCGGTCAACACTAGTTGCCCGCACCGACTTTCTCGTGGGTGGCGTCCCGAGAGCGGAACGGCTACTTCGGAGGGCGCGGAAGGAAGTAGCTGGTCCGCTGCTGGTACTCCTCGTATCCGGGCCGCTGCGACATGCTTTTCTCCAACAACCGGGCACCGGTTGCGAAGACGAGGAAGTACGTCATGGCCACGGGTGACAGCACCGTGACGACGCCCGGCCACGCCGACGCCGCGATCAGGTAGATGCCCCACCACACGCACGCGTCGCCGAAATAGTTGGGGTGACGCGTCCACGACCAGAGACCGCGGTCCATGATCTTGCCCTTGTTCGACGGGTCGGCCTTGAACGCCTTCAGTTGCGCGTCGCCCGTCGCCTCGAACGTGAGCCCGACGGCCCAGAGGACGATTCCGACGAGTGCAATGACCACGACCGAGCCGTGTGCCACCGAGGACACCTGGATCGGCAGCGACACGAACCACAACGCGAGGGCTTGGGTCAGATAGATCTTGCGCAGCGCATACAGGGTGCGGTTGCCGGACGCCTTCGACAACATCTCCTCGTACCGCGGGTCCTCGCCCTTCCCGCGTGAGCGCTGGAACATGTGCGACGCCAGTCGCAGTCCCCAGAGTGCGACGACGGCAGCCAGCACGAGCCGGCGCCACAGCTCACCCGTGCCGACCGCAGCCGCGACGGCCGCGATGAGCACGAAGCCGGCGCCCCACGTCACGTCGACGACGTTGTGCCGACCGATGCGGGACCCGATCACCGCAGTCACGATCATCAGCACCGCGGTCGCAGCAGCACTGCTCAGCGCGACGACCAGGAAATCGGACCATTCGAACGACGTCACGGTCTCGCGCCCACCCACTGTGGGCGCACCATGTCGATGCCGACGTGCCCACGCTCATCCGGTCGCACCGCGAGAATCTGGTCGACGCCCATGCGACCGTCCCGGAACGCCATGCCGCCGCCGACGAGGTAGAGGCGCCAGACCCGGGCGACCTCCTCCCCCACGAGCGCGACGACGTCGTCCCAGCGAGCCTCGAACCGTTCGGTCCACACGTCGACGGTGCGAACGTAGTGTTCCCGCATCGCGTGGACGTCGCGTACCTCGAGTCCGGATTCCTCGATCATCGCGACCGTTCGTCCCACCGGTCGCATGTACATGTCCGGTGCGATGAACGATTCGATGAATGCGCCGCCTCCGGGGTTGTCCCCCTCCTTGCGCGACATCTGCTGCACGAGCACACGTCCGCCGGGTCGGACATTGGAGAACAGCGCAGCCGCGTACGTCGGATAATTCTTCTCGCCGACGTGCTCACCCATCTCGATCGACGCGACGGCGTCGAACGGGCCGTCCGGGATCTCGCGGTAGTCCTGAATCCTGATCTCGACACGGTCCTGCAGTCCGCGGTTCGCGATGCGCTTGTCCACGAACGCTTTCTGCTCCCGTGAAATCGTGACGCCGACGACGCGTGCGTCGTAGTGCTCGGCGGCATGCAGACTCAGTGACCCCCAACCACATCCGACGTCGAGGAACCGCTGCCCCGGTGCGGCGTCGAGCCCGATCTTGCGACAGACCAGATCGAGCTTGTCCCGCTGGGCGTCGTCGAGGGTGTAGTCCGGTGCATCGGACGTCCAGTAGCCGGACGAGTACGCCATGTGCGAGTCGAGAACCAACTCGTAGAAGTCGTTCGACAGGTCGTAGTGGTGACTGATCGCGGCCCGGTCGCGCAGCAACGAGTGCAGTCGCCCCTTGACGACGGCCTGCGAGCGTGGGGGTGCGAGCGGCTTTCCCAGCGCGCCCAGGTCTTTCGCGAGCTTCGCCAGCTTCACCAGCGCCGCAGGCGTGGGACGCACAGCCGTCAGATCACGCGAACGCACTTCGGACCACACGTGATCCAGCGCGTCGGCGATACTGCCGTCGACGTCGAGTTCCCCGGTGACGTACGCCTGCGCGGCCCCGAGTTCCCCTGGGCTCCACAGCAATCGACGCAGGACGCTCGGACTGTTCACGCGAACGTGCGGAGCGCTCTCCGGACCCGCGACGCTGCCGTCCCACGCCTCGAGGTGAACGGGAAGCTCGCCCCCCACGAACGGCGCGAGAAGGTCGGCCAGACGTGGCGCGACGCCGGTCGGTGCAGTGGTGTTCATTCGCCTCTCCTTCGATCGAGCACGACTTGTTGGACGTCGAGGTACCCCGACCGGAAGCCTGCCTCGGAATAGCACAGATAGAAATGCCACATTCGGGCGAACACGCTGTCGAATCCGAGTTCGGCGACGTGCTCGGACTTGCGGCCGAACGCTCGATCCCAGTGACGCAACGTGCGAGCGTAGTGATCCCCCATCGACAATCGTTCGCGCACACGCAAGCTCGTGTGCTGCTCGGTCACCTCCTCGATCGCCCGGATCGACGGCAGGAATCCGCCAGGGAAGATGTACTTGTGCACCCACGTGTAGGTGTTCCTGGTGGCGAGCATGCGATCGTGCGGCATCGTGATCGCCTGAATGGCGACGCGTCCGCCCGGCGCGAGAACGCGGTCGATCGTCCGAAAGTACGTGCCCCAGTACTGATGTCCGACGGCCTCGATCATCTCGACCGACACGACCGCGTCGTATTCTCCGTCGACGAGCCGGTAGTCGAGCAGATCCACCTGAACACGCTCGGCACATCCGGCCGCTGCGATGCGCTTGTCCGCCAGGTCTTTCTGTTCGGTCGACAGCGTGACCGACCGCACCGTCGCGCCGCGCCGAGCTGCACGGATCGCGAGTTCGCCCCACCCCGTGCCGATCTCCAGCACACGGGTTCCTTCGCCCACTCCGGCCTTGTCCAGTAGCCGATCGATCTTGCGACGTTGGGCGTCGGCGAGTGATTCCCCGTCGTCGACGGTCCCGGTAGAGGCGAAGAGCGCACTCGAGTACGTCATCGTGTCGTCGAGGAACAATTCGAACAGATCGTTGGACAGGTCGTAGTGCCGCGAGATGTTCGACCGCGTGTTCTTCGTCGTATTGCGCTCGGTGCGTGGCGGTTTCGCAACGTACAGTCCTCGGAGGCGCTGCAGTGACGTCGGAATCAGGGTGGCCATGCGCGTCGCGAAGACCTCGAGAACGGCAGTGAGGTCCTCGGCGTCCCAGTCCCCCGCCATGTACGCCTCGCCGAACCCGATGAGTCCACTGTCTCCGACACGGGCGGCGAAGTCCGCCGACCGCCTTATCGTCATCAGCGGCGATTCCGCGGTACCACCACCGATCAGCGTGCCGTCCTCCAGAAGGACCCTGATCGGAAGGCGGTTCACCGCACGGCGGAACAGAGCATCCGCGATGGGCCCGGCAACCGTGGCCTTCACCCCGGCAGGGGCACACGCGATCCCAGGCCACACGTCGCGGTCGATGGTCGAGACGTGTCGCGTCAGCGTTGTCGTCATCGGATTGCCTTTCCTACTGTCGAAACACGCGGGCGTGGACGGATGGGAAGTCCCCTCGCCCACAGACGAATTCCTTGAAGTCGTATCTGCATCACCACCCGCAGCGGCGCTAGTGGTACTGCGGCTGCGGATTTCACGGCTGCACGGGTATCTGCTTCACGACGCGAGCCCGTGACGGTCGCGACGAAGGGCGGCGACCCTTCTCGCTCGAGCACGATCGACAGCCGAAGCGCGTCGTCGGGTTCGGGGAGCCTCATCCGATACTCACCGTCGACGTCGTTGAACGGAGACACGTAGAACTCCTTGCGCGTACGCGCACGGCCGGTGGCGTCCGTGTGGAGCAGGTATGCGTACCGTTCGCCGTACGTGTTGTGCACTTCGGCGACGACACACCTCACGTTCCCCTCCGGGTCGTGGCACCAGAACACACTGAGCGGGTTGAACGTGTGCCCGAGCACCCGGGCGTTGGCCAACATCGTGATTCGTCCGCCGCGTAGATCGATGTCGTGTTCGGCGAGGAACGCGTCGATGTTCGCGCGGATGGACTTCGTCGGGTCGCCGATGTGGTCGCGGGGATCGAACACCGCCAACGGCCGCGCCATCCGATGCAAGCGAGGCAGGTCGTCGAGGTCTACGAACCAGCTGTAGCTCCTGTATCGAAACCTGTTCCGAAGCGGCCCTGTCCGTACGTGCTCGATCGTGGTCGAGTAGATGGCGTTCGACGCCGTCACGTCCATCGTCCGCCGAGCCGTTCCGCCGCGGAGAGCCCCGATCTGGCGCCGTCCTCGTGGAAACCCCAGCCGTGGTAGGCACCCGCGAACGCGACGGTGTCGCTGTCCAGTTCGGGAAGCCGTCGCTGCGCCGCAAGAGATTCCGGCGTGTACTGCGGATGCTCGTAGGTCATCTCGTCCACCACCTTCCGAGGATCGACGAGATGAGATCCACCCAACGTCACCAGGTATCGACGCGGTCCGCCGAGTCGCTGCAGTCGAGTCATGTCGTAGCTGACCAGAACGGTGTCCGGTGCGGCACCACAATCGGGAATTCGGTAGTTCCACGACGCACGCGCCCGCTCCGTCGTCGGCAGTACCGATTCGTCGGAATGCAGTTGAGTTCGGTTGACCGAGTAGGGCATGGCGCCGAGCACCGCGTGTTCGAGTGCAGTGGGCTCGGCCAGAATCTTCAAGGCCTGCTGCGGATGCACCGCCACGACCGCCGCGTCGAACCGTCGTAGCTCGTCACCGTCGTCCCTGATGTCGACGCCGTCGTCGTGGCGATAGACGGCTCGGACCGGCGTGGACACGCGGATCTCGTCGATGCGCTCCGCCACTCGCCGTACGTATTCGACCGATCCGCCGGTGACCGTCCTCCACACCGGCGACCCGGAGACGCTGAGCATTCCGTGGTGGTCGAGGAACGAGAACAGATAACGCGCGGGATAGTTCAGTGCGGTGACCGGGTCACACGACCACACGGCCGACACCAACGGCGCCATGAAGTGCGACGTGAAGTACTCGGAGAACTTGGCGCGACGAAGAAACCGGTCGAGCGTCTCGTCACGGTCCGGCGAATCGGACTGCAGCACAGCCGTCGCCTCGCGGTGAAATCGCTTGACCTCCACGAGCATTCCGAGATAGCGCGGGCGCGTCGCCGTGCGCACCGACGGCAGAATCCCGCGGAGTCCCTGTCCGCCCGAGTATTCGAGGCCGCAGCCGTCGCATCGGATCGACATGCTCATGTCCGACTCCTGCGTCGGCACCTCGAGTTCGGCGAACAACCGCAGCAGCGTCGGGTACGTGCGGTCGTTGTGCACGATGAAGCCGGTGTCCACTGCGGTCGGCCCGTCCGGACCGTCGACCATGTGCGTGTCCGCGTGCCCACCGAGCCGGGAGTCGGCCTCGAACAACGTCACTCGCGCCGATTTGGTCAACACGTACGCAGCGGTCAGTCCCGCCACGCCGCTACCGACGACGGCGATGGAACGAGTGGTCATCGCGTCGCCTCGTCACGGTCCGCGGTCGACCGTCCGGCGGCGGCCATGACGAACTCCTGCGTGATGCGCACCCATCGGCGCGCACCGCGAATCATGAAGTGCCCGCCCGGCATCGACACGAATCGGGCGTCGACACCCCGCTCGGCGGCAGCCTCGGTTTCGCGGCGCGCCCGCACCGGGTCGGTCCACGTGTCGTCGGCGCCGTGCACGACGCGCACGACCTGGTTCGCTCGCATCGCGTTCAGCTCACCTCCGTCGGGCCACCAGGGCGCCAACGCGACCACGCCACTCACCAGATGATCGTCGGCGACGGCGGCAGCCGTCCGGCCGCCCATGGAATGGCCGACCACCACGACGGGAACGTCCGGGTGATCACGGTGAATCTCCCGAAGCGCCCACCGCGCGTCCTGGACGGGGCTCTGCTCCACCCCGTTCCATCCGCGGAATCGGTACTGGAGTTGAGCGACGACGACGCCCTCGGACCGGCCTGCGCGTCGAAGCGCGCACGTGAACTGCCACATGCGAATTCCCGACAGATGCCACGGCCGGCTGCGTCTGACGCTCGACACCTTTCCGCCGTGCAGAACCAGTACGACACACGTCACCGGTGTCGATGACTTCGGTGACGGACCCGTCCACAATCTCGGTCGTGGGCTGTTGCTCATATCCGCTATTCGGCACCGAGGCGGCCCCGGGTTGGGTTCTGTACCGATGTGACGTGGGCTACGTCTGTGGAGACACACAACGAACCCTTACGCACGAAAAAGCCGGGCCGGTGAGCTTTCGCTCTCCGGCCCGGCTGTTTCAGTGGAGCTGCCGGGAATCGAACCCGGGTCCTCCGCTGTATCGGCAGGGCTTCTCCGTGTGCAGTTTGCTATGCCTCTACTTGGATCTCCCGATCTCGCAAACAAGTCAGGATGACGATCCCAGCCACTGTTTGATGTTCCTCACCACTCCGTAGCCGAGTGATTCGGTAAGCCCTCTAGCTGATGCCAGTACCCGGACCGAGGGCGAATCCGGACTGACAGACACGCAGTCGCTACTTAGGCAGCGAGTGCGTAGTCGCGCTGATTGGAATCGGCGCTTATATGTTTGCGATGACGCTTACGGTGGTCTCTCGCCTGCACCGACACGCTTCCCCTGACTCAACATACAGAGTCGAAACCGTTCAGCCCCGTACGTCCCCAGCACCTTGCTCGGGCTCTTCAGTGTAACAAGCGACCCACGAAGAATCATCCCGATATCTCGGCGTGGCCTTCGTCTCCGGTCAGGCCCGGTCGATGTCGCCGACGACCCGAGCCAACATGCGTCCGGTCAGCACCTTGCGGAGCGGGAAGGACCCGTACCAGACCGCCCGGCCGGCGAGACCGCGGGGAAAGTAGTCGATGCGCTGCTCCACACGTGTTCCCCCTCCTGCCGAGGTCGCGCGGTAACGGAGCCATGCGGTGCCTGCGATCCGCGCGGTCGAACGCAACCGAACGTCGTCGGATCCGTCGTCGTCGAGCCGCCAGCCTCTCGTGTCGTCGGAGTGGATCACGTCCCCCAGCCTGCGACGAATGACGCTGGGTTCCGTTCCGAGGAATGCACCCTTGACGTCCGAATAGACGACCTCCCCCGCCCAGTGCGGGTCCGACGGGAGCGGATCCGAGGGTGCGGTGACCGTATCCGCCCACGACGATTCCGTCTCCCCTTCCTCGATGTTGCGCAACGCAAGGCGAACGGACTCGCGGTAGGGCGTGAGACCTCCCTCCGGCCGGTCGACGACGTCATCGATGTCGTGTTCGTGTGCCACGGCGTCGTACTGGAGCGACTCGATGAGGGGCATAGCGAGTCCACGCGGCATCGGGGTCACCAACCCGATCCAATGCCCGGCGAGCCGCGGGGTGAGGACCGGTAGAACCAGGATGCGTCGCTGGCGAAGCCCCGCGACGTCGGCGTAGATGTTCATCATCTCGCCGTACTCCATGACATCCGGTCCTCCGACGTCGTACGCACGACTCTGCGGCAGCTTCGCCTCGGCAGCGCCGAGGAGATAGTGCAGCACGTCCCGTACCGCGATCGGCTGAATTCGGTTGTGCACCCAGCGCGGTGTCGTCATGACCGGGAGGCGATTCGTCAGGTGCCGGATCATCTCGAACGACGCCGAACCCGACCCGATGACGACACCTGCCTGCAGCACGAGCGTCGGCGTCGGGGACTCCATGAGAATTCGGCCGACTTCTGCGCGCGACTCCAGATGTGGAGACAGATCGCCGGTCTGCGGATGCAACCCGCCGAGATAGACGATGCGGCCGACGCCCGCATCGGCGGCCACCGCCGCGACGTTCTCCGCGCTTTCCCGTTCGGTTTTCGCGAAGTCGTCGTGACCGGACGTCCCCATGGAGTGCACGAGGTAGTAGACGACGTCGACGTCGGCGAACGCCGACTTCAGCGAATCACGATCTCCGAGATCGCCTTGCGCGACCTCGACCTTCTCGGCCCACGGGACGCCACGAAGCTTGTCGGGGTTACGGGCCAGAACTCGCACCGTGTAGCCGGCGTCGAGCAGGCGTGGGGCGAGCCGGCCACCCAGATAGCCCGTCGCACCGGTGACGAGAACTCTGGATGGTCGTGGGGTCTGTTCGGCGGTCATTGCGGGTCGATACCCTCGCCGAGCCCGGTTCAACCGGGCGTGCGCGCCGCGGCACTAGGCGACGGCGATCAGCCCGACCGCCCCGAGAGCCAACAGCATTCCGGCCTGCTGCAACCGACCGACGCGCTCGCCGAGCATGACCATCGCGAGCATGACGGTCGCCGCCGGGTACAGCGACGCGATGACGCTGACGAGCGACAGCAACCCACCTTGATAGGCGTACAGCAGTGCGGCATTCGCGACGACGTCGAGCACACCGACGAATGCGGCCAACTTCAACACACTGCCGTGGGGCAGGACGAAGTGACGGGACGCCAAAGCGACGCACCAGACGACCGCGGTGGCCGACGCCCGCGACGCCGCGAGCGGCCACAGGCCCGTACCGTCCTCGATCTGGTGGAGACAGATGAACGCGATCGCGAACGTCACCCCGGACCCGATCGTCAACCATGCGACCGAACGGGTGAACTTCATCTCGCGGCCGCCCGCCACCTCGCCGGTGGTCTCGTCGGGCGACTCCTTGCTGACGAGAACGACGGCGACGAGCGCCAACGCGATTCCGACGAAGGCGAGCGCGCCGGGTCGCTCGCCGATGGCGAATCCGGCGACGACGGGAATGCCCGCGACGAGCACCGCGGTCAACGGCGACACGACGGCCATGGGCCCGGTCGCGAGTGCCAGGTAGAACCACCAGACGGCCAGTGCACCCGCCACGCCCGACGCGAGACCCCACAGGATCGGCGTCCACGAAAGCGTCCCTCCGACGAACGGCGCGATCAGGAGGACGACGACGAGCGAGAACGGGTACGAGACGATGACGACCCGGAGAGCTGCCACTCGCCTGGACGCGACACCGCCGACGAAATCACTGACCCCGTATCCGACAGCTGCGACCAGAGCGAGCAGAACGGCGGTCAGCGCATACCTTTGATGCGACGCCCGAGCTCGCGGGTCACTTCGCGCTCGGCGGTACGACGCGCCAGATCCTGACGCTTGTCGTAGTCCTGCTTACCCTTGGCCAACGCCAGTTCGACCTTCACCTTGCCGTCGGAGAAGTACATCGACAGCGGCACGAGGGTGAGACTGCCTTCCTTGACCTTGCCGACGAGGCGTTCGATCTCACGCTTGTGCAGCAACAGCTTCCGGGTGCGACGCGGGGCGTGGTTGGTCCAGCTGCCCTGCGTGTACTCGGGGATGTGCAGCCCGCGGAGCCAGATCTCGCCGTCGTCGACGGTCGCGAACGCATCCGCGAGCGACGCCTTGCCCTCTCGCAGACTCTTCACCTCGGTGCCGACCAGCGCGATGCCGGCCTCGTAGACATCGAGAATCGAATAGTTGTGTCGCGCCTTACGATTGGTCGCGATGGCCTTGCGGCCCTTTTCCTTCACTGCAGGGCCCTTTCCTTCCGAGCGCCTCGAGGTCGTGCACGCGTCGTGCACAACCGCTCCAGCATAGAACTGCACGGCAAGTGGATTTACTCCCGCACGTACAAGCGCAGGGTGATGTACGCCGTGACTGCTGCCATGCCGACGCCGACGAGCACCAGGAAGGGCGAGACGAGCAGTACGTCGCTGTTGGAGATACGGGCAAGGATGTTGGCGTCGTACACCTCGGAGAGCACGTCGTCGATGAAGAGGTTCTTGGCGGTGAACAGTCCGGCGATGGCAAGCACCGATCCGATCAACGCGGCGACGACGGCTTCCAGCAGGAACGGCAGCTGCGTGTACCAGCGGGTCGCGCCGACGAGCCGCATGATGCCGACTTCGGTGCGCCTGGTGAACGCGGCGATCTGCACCATGTTGGCGATCAGAAGAATCGCGGCGATGGCCTGCACGACCGCGATCGCGAACGCCGCGTTGCGCACACCGTTGAGGACACTGAACAACCGCTCGACGAGGTCGCGCTGGTTGAGAACGCTCTGCACGCCGGGCCTGCTGCCGAAGTTGTCGTTGATGACGCCGAAGCGTTCGGGGTCGTTGAGCTTGACCTTGAACGACGCCGGGAAGCTGTCCGGACTGACCAACTCCGCGAGTTCGGGCTGATCCTTGAACACGCGCTCGGTGGCGTCCTTCACCGCGTCGTCGCGGTTCAGGTACTGCACGGTCTCGACCGACGGCGTCTGCTCCAGATCGGACCGCAGCGTGCGGCAGGTGTCCTGCGCGCAGTCGGGGTCCCCCGACGAGATGTCGTCGGTCAGAAAGATCTGCACCTCGACGCGGTCCAGGAAGATCTGCTGGGTCTTCCCTGCCATCTGCACCACGAGCAGTCCCCCGCCGAACAACCCCAGCGAGATCGCGGTCGTCAGGATCATGGCAATGGTCATGGTGATGTTGCGGCGAAGTCCGGTCAGAACCTCACTGGTGATGAAACTGGCGCGCATCGCGGTATCGGGCCCTTCGGTAGTGCAGAACGAGAATGTCGGCGGGAGTCGGTCCTACGTCTCTACCTGCCGACGCCGTAGACGCCGCGGGCCTCGTCGCGCACCACTCGTCCGTTGTCCAACTCGACGACACGTCGACGCATCGAGTCCACGATGTGGTTGTCGTGGGTTGCCATCAACACCGTCGTACCGGTGCGGTTGATGCGTTCGAGCAGCATCATGATGTCCTGGCTCGTATCCGGGTCGAGGTTTCCGGTCGGCTCGTCGGCGAGCAGGACCAACGGGCGGTTGACGAACGCGCGTGCGATGGCAACACGCTGCTGTTCTCCGCCGGACAGTTCCGTGGGAAGCCGGTCGGATTTGCCGCCGAGACCGACCAGATCGAGCACCTCGGGGACCGTACGTTTGATCACCGAGCGGGGCTTGCCGATCACCTCGAGCGCGAAGGCCACGTTCTCGACGACCGTCTTCTTCTGCAGCAACCGGAAGTCCTGGAACACGCACCCCATGCTCTGGCGCAGACGAGGGACGCGGCGCGACGACAGTCGATTCACGTGGAAATCGGCGACGTGGATGTCACCCGACGTCGGCGTCTCTTCCTTGAGCAGCAGCCGCATGAACGTGGACTTGCCCGAACCGGACGGACCGATGAGAAAGACGAACTCGCCCTTGTCCACGGATACGGTCACGTCGTCCAGAGCAGGCCTGGTCGACGTCTTGTAGGACTTGGACAGTTTCGTCGTGCTGATCACGGGTCGCCAGTGTAGCCCCTACCGGCCGGTAACCGTCCCAGGCTCACTCAGGGCGTGCCCGTCGCGCTCGGCGGCGCAGGTAGCAGCGATCGCAGCTCCGGCGGCACCGTCAATCCGGGGAGATAGGTGGGGGCGGTGGTCGTCGACGTACCCGTGTCGCTGGTGCCCGTTCCCGGCGCGCCAGGAACCCCTGATGTCGTGGTGGGCACGTCCGTCGGCGTCGGAGAGACCGTCGTCGTCGGGGCGGGCGGAGTCGTCGTCGTGTACTGCTCGGTGTACTCCTGCTGGGCGCTCGGTCCGGGACTCACCAGCCCGGGGTCGACGGCCGTCGGTCCTGCGGCCGGCGCGTCGTTGCCCTCCTGCAGTTGGTTGTAGAGCAGGCCCGTCAACACGAAACACAGTGACAGAATCGCCGTCGACGTCCGGATGCGGCCGAACAGTTTCGCCGGCGGCCGCCAGGCTCGCCACGACGACCGCTCCTCGGGCTCGGCGACAGGGTTCTCGGTCACAACGGCTCACCTTCGTTACGACTGCGCCCTTCGGCCGCCACCCCTGCCGTCGACACGTCGGGTGTGACGCGAATGCCTTCCGGCTGCAGCGCGGCGGCGACGCGGACGCGTAGTTCACGGCCGACCTGGAACTGTTTGCCCGGCAGTGTTCGGGCCACGAGACGGACGTTGACCTGATCGACCTCGATGCTCTCCACACCCATGACCGTCGGCTCGTCGAGCAACAACGGCCGCAGGTTCGAGTCCTCGTAGGCCGCGTGCCCGACGCGTCGGAGCACCTCGTTGACACGGTTGAGGTCGGCGACCGACGGCACCGGGACGTCGACGACGGCCCGGGCCCAGTCCTTCGACAGGTTGATGGCCTTCACGATCTGCCCGTTGGGAACGGTGATGACCTCGCCGTCGACGCTACGGATCCGCGTGACGCGCAGCGTGACGTCCTCGACCGTGCCGACGGCGTCCTCCGCCGACCCCGTGACCGCGATCTGCACGACGTCACCGAACCCGTACTGCCGCTCGGTGATGATGAAGAAGCCCGCGAGAATGTCCTGCACGATGCGCTGCGCACCGAAGCCGAGCGCCGCACCGAGGACCGTCGCCGGAGCTACGAGTCCGGTGACAGCGAAGCCGAGTCGCCGAAGCACCTCGATCGTGACGAGGATGTAGACGATCGTCACGGCGACCCACGTGATCACCTGCGCGAGAGCGTGCCGATGCTTGGCCGCCTCGGTACGCACGAGCGCGTCGCTGTGCTGATAGTTGGCGTCGATCCGAGACGTGATGCGCGAACCGAGCCAGGAGATGAACCGGGCCAGCAGCACGCCGCCCAGAACGAACAGCACTATTTCGAGCCCACGAAGACGCAGGTAGAGCGGAACGCCGAAGTCGAGTGCCGAGTTCACCGGGGTGACCTACTCTTCGCCGCGCATCCGCCAGCGGATGCCGGATTCGAGGAAACCGTCGATGTCGCCGTCGAGGACGCTGGACGGGTTGTTGACCTCGTACTCGGTCCGCAGATCCTTGACCATCTGGTACGGATGCAGCACGTAGGACCGCATCTGGTTGCCCCAGGAGCTGCCGCCGTCGCCTTTGAGGGCATCCATCTCGGCGCGCTCTTCCTTGCGCTTGACCTCGAGCAGTTTGGCCTGGAGGACGCGCATCGCGGACACCTTGTTCTGCAACTGCGACTTCTCGTTCTGGCAGGTGACGACGATGCCGGTCGGAATGTGCGTCAGGCGCACCGCCGAGTCGGTCGTGTTGACCGACTGTCCGCCCGGTCCACTGGATCGGTAGACGTCGACGCGAATGTCGCCTTCCGGGACGTCGATGTGATCGGTCGTCTCGACGACGGGAAGTACCTCGACCTCGGCGAAGGACGTCTGACGCCGACCCTGGTTGTCGAACGGGCTGATGCGAACGAGGCGGTGCGTGCCCTGTTCCACCGACAGCGTTCCGTACGTGTAGGGCGCCTTGACCGCGAAGGTCGCGCTCTTGATGCCTGCTTCTTCCGCGTACGACGTGTCGTACACCTCGACGCCGTAGCCGTGCTTCTCCGCCCAGCGGATGTACATACGCATCAGCATCTCGGCCCAGTCGGCCGCGTCGATCCCGCCTGCACCGGACCGGATGTTGACGAGCGCGTCGCGCTGGTCGTACTCACCGGACAGAAGAGTCCGCACCTCGGCCGCCGCGATGTCCTCGCGCAGCGACGCGCGCTCGGTGTCCGCGTCGGCAAGGGCCGACGCCTGCGCGTCGCCCTCCTCGCCCTCCGCGAGTTCGTACAGAACCGGCATGTCCTCCAGCCGTTGACGAAGCTCTTCGACGCGACGCAACTCGGCCTGCGCATGCGACAGCTGACTGGTCACCTGCTGCGCGTGTTCCTGGTCGTTCCAGAGGTCCGGAGACGCGGCCTGGTGTTCGAGTTCGTCGATCCGGCGACGCAGTTCCTCGACATCGAGCACCGACTCGATGGTGGTGAGGGTGATGTCGAGTTCGTTCAGATCTGCGGAGACGTCAGGATGCACGAGATACAAGGTTACCGGCACACCGATCGTGGTCGAACTCGAGTCGTGGTCACTGCTGGTTCCGGCCCGGGACGGGGTGACGACGCGACTGTCACCCTGTCTAGGCTCTCCTGGTGACCTTCTCCGCCGCTGACCTGCAACTCGCACTGTCCCTCGCCGACCAGGCCGACGTCATCACCCGCGATCGATTTCTCGCGCTGGACCTGAAGGTCGACGACAAGCCCGACCTCAGCCCGGTCAGCGACGCCGATCTCGCGGTCGAACGCCATGTGCGCGCCGTGCTGGCCGAACAGCGCCCGGACGACGCCGTCCTCGGTGAGGAGTTCGGCGGCGACGCGGTCTTCGAGGGCAGGCAGTGGGTCGTCGATCCCATCGACGGCACCAAGAACTTCGTACGAGGAGTGCCGATCTGGGCGACGCTCATCGCACTACTCGAGGACGGCGTGCCGGTCGTCGGAGTGATCAGCGCACCAGCCCTGAACCGGCGGTGGTGGGCCGCCGACTCCATGGGCGCGTTCACGTCGTACGACGGCGGCGACGCCCGCGCGATCACGACGTCGTCGGTGCGTGACTTGAGTTCTGCGAGTTTGAGTTTCGCCAGCCTCAGCGGTTGGAAGGACCGCGGAATCCGTGAGCAGTTCGTCGCTCTGACCGACACCGTGTGGAGGACGCGAGGGTACGGCGACTTCTTCTCCTACTGCCTCCTCGCCGAGGGCACGCTGGACATCGCCGCCGAGCCCGAGGTCTCACTGTGGGACCTGGCCCCACTCGACGTTCTCGTTCGCGAGGCGGGCGGGCGTTTCACCGGTCTCGACGGCACCGCCGGACCGCACGGCGGCAGCGCGGTCGCGACGAACGGACTGCTGCACGACGAGGTCCTGGCCGCGCTGCAGCACGGCTGACGCTCAGAACAGAGCCGCGATCACGAGGGCGACGAGCGGAGTGACGCCCTGCGTGACCGCCGCTCGGAAGTACGTGCGTCCACCCGTCGCGAGAACGACGGCCGCGCCGACGATGCTCAGGCACGCGAAGATCACGACGGCGTGGCCTGCCGATCCTCCGACGATCAGGCCGCCGACGATCCCGAGCGCGAGGAAGAGGTTGTAGAAGCCCTGGTTGAAGGCCATCGGCCGGACGGTGTCGGCGTCGGCTTGGCTGGCGACTCCGAACCGCTTCCACACCGTGGGCCTGGTCCAGAGGACGCTTTCCATGACGAAGATGGCGACGTGGAGCACGGCCGCGAGTGCGGCAAAGATCTGGGCGAGTATCGGCACGGTAGGAAATCGTGCCATATCGGCGTTGACGTGCGCGGATGTTCCCGTTCTTACCGGGGAGTAGACAGCTATCTTACTCGGGAGTAAGGTTGGCGGAGTCCGAGCCCGACACCGAGAAACAGCTGGTGATCATGAGCAAGCAAGACAGTGTGATCGAGACGAAGCGCAAGACGCCTCGCGACACATCCGCAATCGGCCTGAACCCGATCAAGCGAGATGCCATCGGCACCGCCATGCGCGTGCTCACGGCCATCACAGGATCGGAGCTGGCGGAGAAGTACAAGATCCGGCAGACCATCGATCGCGTCACGTACGAGGGCACCAAGTCCGGGTTCAAGACACTCGGCGCGGCCACGCGTACCTTCGCGAAAGTCACCGGTGGCGGCAAGCCCAAGCGCCTCGACGACGCCGCGGTCAAGAACCTCGACTACTTCGACCTGACGCCGGACGACGAGCAGCGCATGATCGTCGAGACGGTCAAGGAATTCGCCGACGAGATCCTGCGCCCTGCCGCGCACGACGCCGACGCCTCCGCGTCGTCACCCGAGGATCTGGTTCGCCGTAGCGCCGAGCTGGGCATCACGCTCATCAACGTTCCCGAGGAGCTCGACGGCGCCGCCAGTGAGCGTGGCGCGGTGACGAACGCGCTCGTCGCCGAGGCCCTCGCACACGGCGACATGGGTCTCGCGCTTCCGATTCTCGCTCCGAGCGGCGTCGCAATTGCATTGACGCAGTGGGGAACCGACGCTCAGCAGCAGACCTACCTCCCGGCGTTCGTCGGCGAGAAGGTCCCGAACGCGGCGGTCGTCGTCAACGAACCTCGCGCACTCTTCGATCCGTTCTCGTTGCAGACCAAGGCTGTTCGCTCCCCCAGCGGATACAAGCTCAACGGAGTCAAGAGCGTCGTGCCTGCCGCGGGCTCGTCCGAGTTGTTCGTGGTGGCCGCCGAGCTCGACGGACGGCCGTCGTTCTTCATCGTCGAATCGGATTCCAAAGGCCTTGTCGTCGAGGCGGATCCGAGCATGGGTCTGCGTGCCGCAGGACTCGGACGGCTGCATCTGACCGATGTCGCCGTTCCCGAATCGGCCCTGCTGGGTGGCGGTGACGCCGACCAGCGTGCGCTCGATTACGCCGACGCCATCAGCCTCGCTCGGCTCGGCTGGTCCTCTCTCGCCGTCGGCACCGGCCAGGCAGTCCTCGACTACGTGATCCCTTACGTCAACGAGCGCGTGGCATTCGGCGAACCGATCAGCAACCGACAGGCAGTCGCGTTCATGGTCGCGAACATCGCGATCGAGGTGGACGGTCTGCGTCTGGTCACCCTGCGTGGCGCATCGCGGGCGGAGCAGGGCAAGTCGTTCGCCCGTGAGGCCGCACTCGCACGACGCCTTGCATCCGAGAAGGGCATGCAGATCGGCTCCGACGGAGTGCAGTTGCTGGGCGGCCACGGTTTCACCAAGGAGCACCCGGTGGAGCGTTGGTACCGCGATCTCCGCGCCGTCGGCGTTGCCGAGGGCATCGTACTCATCTGATTCGTCTCAACGCGCGAACGAAAGACTCGAGGACACACGATGATCAATCTCGAACTCCCCAAGAAGCTTCGGGCACAGGCGAATCAGGCGCATCAGGTCGCAGCCGAGATCTTCCGGCCCATCTCCCGTAAGTACGACCTGGCCGAGCACGCCTATCCTGTCGAGCTGGACACGATGGCGTCCATGGTCGAGGGCATGTCCGACGCGGGCAACGAGATCGGCGGGGCCGCAGGCGGACGCGAGAGGGACAGCGAATCCGCCCCGAAGCCGAGCAAGACGGCAAATGCCAACGGCGGCAACATGTCCGCACTCGTCAACGTCATCGAAACATGCTGGGGCGACGTGGGCCTGACGCTGTCCATCCCCTACCAGGGCCTCGGTAACTCGGCGATCGCTGCAGTGTCCACCGACGAACAGCTCGAGCGGTTCGGCAAGGTGTGGGCGTCCATGGCGATCACCGAACCCAGCTTCGGTTCGGATTCGGCCGCCGTCACCACCACCGCCGAGCTCGACGGCGACGAATGGGTGCTCAACGGCGAGAAGATCTACGTCACCGCCGGCGAACGCTCCACCCACATCGTCGTCTGGGCCAGCGTCGACAGGTCCAAGGGCCGCGCGGCGATCAAGTCGTTCGTCGTCCCGCGGGACGCTCCTGGTCTGAGCGTCGCGCGACTCGAGCACAAGCTGGGCATCAAGGCGTCCGACACCGCCGCACTGCTGCTGGAGAACTGCCGTATCCCGAAGGACAACCTGCTCGGATCGGCCGAGGTCAACACCGAGAAGGGCTTCGCGGGCGTCATGCAGACGTTCGACAACACGCGCCCGCTCGTCGCAGGCATGGCGATCGGTGTCGCGCGTGCGGCCCTGGAGGAGCTCCGGTCCATTCTCGACGAGGCCGGTGTCGAGATCTCGTACACGACCCCCGCGTACAACCAGCACGCAGCGGCAGCCGAATTCCTGCGTCTCGAAGCCGACTGGGAGGCGTCGCACCTTCTTGCCCTGCGCGCCGCCTGGATGGCGGACAACAAGGAGCCCAACTCTCTGCAGGCGTCCATGGCGAAGGCCAAGGCGGGACGGTCGGCCACCGAGATCACGCTCAAGGCCGTCGAACTCGCCGGCAGCTACGGCTACTCCGAACGACTTCTGCTCGAGAAGTGGAGTCGCGATGCCAAGATTCTCGACATCTTCGAAGGCACGCAGCAGATTCAGCAGCTGATCGTCGCCCGTCGCGTACTCGGTAAGACGTCCGCCGAATTGAAGTAAGC
Organism: Rhodococcus sp. B10; assembly: GCF_011770055.1. Taxonomy (NCBI): domain Bacteria; kingdom Bacillati; phylum Actinomycetota; class Actinomycetes; order Mycobacteriales; family Nocardiaceae; genus Rhodococcus; species Rhodococcus sp. B10. The sequence continues at coordinate 39,460 of NZ_JAAFYV010000008.1, forward strand.
AGAATCGACCGACGAGAGCCCGCTGCATCCGTGCCGCGGGCTCTCGTCGTTTCTCCGAAGTTTTTTCTCGGCCGTGTCGAAAGCGCAGCAATCTGTTCGTCGTCATCATGTAAGCCGAGAGAAACGACCGAGGAGACACCATGAAGTACATGCTGCTGATCAACGCACCGAGCGCCGACTTCGACAACGGCTGCACGCCGGAGGACTGGATCCAGTTCGGCAAGGAGATGCAGGACGAAGGCGTCTTCGTCACCGGATACTCGCTGGCCGATCTGACGAGCGCCACCACCGTTCGGGTCGACGACGACGGACGCCGCAGCATCACCGACGGGCCGTTCGCCGAAACACGCGAAGTACTCGGTGGTTTCGAGGTCATCGACGTCCCCGACCTCGACGCGGCCCTCGACTGGGCCGCTCGGTGCCCCGGTTCGCAGGGCGGCGGGACCGTCGTCGTTCGCCCGATCGCCGAGTACTGACCTCGTGCGGCGCACGGGCGTGGACAGTTCCCTGGACGCGGTGTTCCGCGAAGAACACGGCAGACTGTTGGCCACACTCGTGCGTCGTTACGGCGATCTCGACCTCGCCGAGGATGTGGCGTCGGACGCGATCGAAGCCGCCCTGGTGCACTGGCCGGTCGACGGCGTCCCGAAAGCTCCCGGCGCCTGGCTTCTGACGACGGCAAGGCGTCGAGCCGTCGATCGTCTTCGTCGGGACTCGACCTACGCGTCGAAGCTGGCCTTGCTGCACGTGGATCGCGACCGGGCGGAGTACTCGTCGCCGCCGGACGTGACCGACGCCGAATTTCCCGACGACCGTCTGCAGATGTTCTTCACGTGTTCGCACCCAGCGTTGGGACCCGACGACCGCGTCGCGCTGACGTTGCGGTGCCTGGCAGGGTTCACGACGCACGAGGTCGCGCGAGCGTTTCTCGTCACTCCGACCACCGCAGGTCAGCGAATAACGAGGGCGAAGAAGAAGATTCGCGACGCGCGCATCCCCTTCCGAGTCCCCGGCGTCGACGAGTTGCCCCACCGCCTCCCCGGGGTGCTGCAGGTCGTGTATTCCATCTTCACCGAGGGGTACGCCGCATCGACCGGTGACGATCTGATGCGCACCGACCTCGCCGACGAGGCGATACGCCTCGGCCGCATTCTTCGCGCGCTGCTACCGAGTCAGCGCGAGACGACCGGGTTGCTGGCATTGATGCTGCTGACCCATGCACGGCGTGCCGCTCGCACCGGCCCGGGCGGTGCCATCGAGATGCTGGAGGAACAGGATCGCACGCTGTGGGACCAGGCCATGATCGACGAAGGGACTGCTCTCGTCGTCGAGGCACTGTCCGGAGATACCCCTGGGCCGTATGCCGTGCAGGCCGCCATCGCTGCGCTGCACGACGAGGCGCGCACCCCGGACGACGTCGACTGGCCACAGATCGTCGCCCTGTACGGCGTACTGTCCGTCGTCGCACCGTCTCCTGTCGTCTCGCTGGGCCGTGCGGTGGCCGTCGCGATGCGCGACGGCCCCGAGGTAGGACTTGCACTACTCGACGACATCGCCGACGAGCCGATGCTGGCGAACTACTTTCCGTACGCCGCAGCCCGTGGCGACCTGCTGTTGCGGTCGGGCCGGAACGCCGAGGCTGCCGCAGAGTTCCGACGGGCTCTCGACCTGGCCGGCTCGAACCCGGAACGAGATCTGATGCGACGGCGGATCATCGACGCACGATTCGCGGAGGGCTGAACCCCCGTTCGCGCTTTCCGCCCGAGCTTTGTGATCGTTCACTACCATCGTTTCTCGACGAACACTGCTGGATCACCGGAACGTTCTCGGGGGAGACGATCATGTCGGTACGACACAGAGTCGAACGCCACCGCACGCTGACGCACATCGTCGACAGTCTGGGCGCGGTACGCGTGATGAACCGCTCGGGGCTTCTCCCGTTCCCCCGAATCGATCAGGGGATCGCGTCTCTCCGAGCCGTGCGCAAGTACGGGCCGTTCGCCGGTCCCGTTCACGCGCATGCACATTCGGACACCGATGCCGACACCGTCGCGCTGATCGACGAGGCGGGCAGCCTCACATATGCGGACCTCGAGCGGATGTCGAATGCGCTCGTCCGAGGGTGGCGCGCCGACGGTATCGGAGCCGGATCGGTCATGGGTGCCATGGCGCGTAACCACCGACTCCTGGTCACGACGATGCTCGCGGCGGCCAAGGGAGGCGTCCGGCTCGTCATGATGAACACCGGCTTCGCCGCCCCGCAGCTGGCCGACGTGGCAGCCAGGGAGCAGGTCGGCGCATTCGTCTTCGACGAGGAATTCTCGGACGTCGCCGCCGCCCTCTCCCCCGCAGTCACCACATATCTCGCATGGACCGACACGGCGAGCCCGCGCTTGCGGACGCTGGCGTCGATCATCGAGCGAGAATCGACCGCGGCAGTGCCGGCACCCAAGATCCAGGGGGGATTCGTACTGCTGACCAGCGGAACGACGGGCGCGCCGAAGGGGGCTCCTCGGGATCACACGTCGCCGCTGGCGTCGGCGCAGTTCCTCGATCGAGTGCCGTTGCGCCGCAACAAGACCATGGTGATGGCGGCACCGATCTTCCACGGCACCGGTCTGTCCCAGTTCGCGCTCGCACTCGCGCTGGCCGACACCGTCGTGATGCATCGCAAGTTCGACCCGAAGAACACAGTCGAACTGCTCGCACAGCACAAGGCGGACACGCTCGTGCTGGTACCCACGATGTTGCAGCGCATCGTCGACCTCGGTCCGGACGTTCTCGATCGGTTCGACACATCCGCTCTGCGCGTCATTTTCGCGGCGGGCTCGTCGATTTCGCCGGATCTGTCGCGTCGGACCGCCCGCGCCTTCGGCCCGGTGTTGCACAACCTGTACGGATCGACCGAAGTCGCCGTGGCGACGGTGGCCACACCCGACGAGCTCGAGCAGGCTCCCGGCACGGCGGGCCGACCACCGGTGACGTGCCGCGTTCAATTGTTCGATCACGACGACACACCCGTGACGACCGCAGGAACCGTGGGACGCATCTTCGTCTCCAGTGGCCTCAGCTTCTCCGGTTACACCGACGGACGAGACAAGGAACGCATCGACGGGATGCTGTCGACCGGTGACCTCGGACATTTCGACGAACGCGGACTGCTCTTCGTCGACGGTCGTGACGACGACATGATCGTGTCCGGCGGCGAGAACGTCTACCCGATCGAGGTGGAGAACCTACTGGCCGACCGCGACGACGTCGTCGAGGCCGCCGTCGTCGGTGTCGCGGATCCCGACTTCGGACACCGACTCCGGGCGTACGTCGTGCCCACGCCCGCGTCCCATCGAGATCCCGACGACATCAAGACCTACGTGAAGGCACATCTCGCGCGGCACAAGGTCCCTCGTGACGTCGTGTTCGTCGACGACCTACCGCGCAACGCGACCGGCAAGGTCCTCCGACGTCTACTTTCCGACCCTGACTAGCCCGCAGGCGTCGACTGGGCCGAGAATGGTTGGCGGAGTATCGGGTACACGTGCGTCGAATGCTCGACGGGTAGCGGAGGAGAAGTGAACATGTCCGAATGGACGAAGAAGATCAAGGACGAGGCCAGGGGTCTGATCGCCGAGGCCGAGCAAGAGCTGACCGCACTCGAGGGTGCCGACACCGTCGACCTGACAGCCGACGAGACCGATGCCGATTCCGACGCGGTCGACACCGACACGTCCGAGAAGAACTAGATCTTCACCGCTGCGAGGAGGGCGGCGACGTAAGCGTCGCCCTTCTGCTGCTCCAGAATCCGGCTGTCCTTCTGCGCGTCACCGGTGCGGCGGTTCGCCGGTCACCCGGTGATCCGCATAGTTGAAGCCCTCGCGAACCAGTCGTGCGAGGTGCCCGTCGACGATCCGGTACACGACGCGTCGGCCGTCCCGGGTCGTCTCGACCATTCCGGTGAAGCGCAACTTCGCGAGATGCTGACTGACCGCTGTCCGCGACGCACCGGTAGCCTCTGTCAGAGCCGACACGTCGGACGGGTCGTGCGACAGAATCCACAGCAGGTGAAGCCGTGTGGGATCGGCCAACATGCGGAAGATGTCACTGGCGGATTCCAGCCGGACGCGGTCCGGGTTCGTCCCGTGGTCGAGACTCGGACTTCGAGTCGGCACCGATTCGGTCATCGCCACCTCCCTCACTCGACCTCCACAGCAACGAGGCTGCAATCGTCGCCAGTGTAGCGAGCACGGCCGAGATCGCCGTCGAGACCGATTGTCCCGCTGCCGCACCGACCCACCCGACGATCGGATACGTCAGAAGAAAACACGCATGTGACAGCGAGAACTGAGCCGTGAACAACGCTGTCAGCTCGTCGTCGGCGGCGCAGCGACGGATCACGCGGGCCGTCGGAGTGCCTACTGCCGACGCCGCTGCTCCCGCAGCCACCCACAGGACGGCGAGACAGATCCAGGCGGTCGGGCCGGTGGTGACGACGACAGCGAAGATCGCCGTACAGACGGTCGTCAGCGCTGCTACCGCGCATCCCGTCAGCATGACGGTGCGGTCCGAGACCCGCTTCAGCAGACGGGGAAGGCATACTGCAACGGCGATGGAGCCTGCGCCGAAGCAGCCGAACAGCAGCGCTACCTGATCCGAAGACCCACCGAGCCGCGCACGGACGTACACGACCGTGTCGACGACGACGACACTCGTCACCGCGGCCGCGACGAGGTTCATCGCTGCCACTCCCCGCAGCGGTGCTCGAGTCGCGAAGTTGCGTGTGCCCGACGTGATTCGCGTGCGAAACGGCACCGGGTCGACCGATCTCATCGACGGTAGCCGGGCGCTCAGGACCATACTCATCGACGCGACGAAGCCGGCAGCCGTTCCGACGAACAGCACGTGGTACGAAACCACGGTCAGCAGAGCTGCCGCGACCATCGGACTGACGATCGACTCGAGGTCGTACGCGAGCCGGGACAGTGACAATGCCTTCGTGTACGCGACGTCCTCCCTCAGTAGCGCGGGAATGGTCGACTGGAACGCAGGAGTGAACGTCGCCGACGCGGACTGCAGGACGAACACGAGCGCGTAGATCTGCCAGGGATGGTCGACGAACGGAAGTACGAGCACGGTCGCCGCACGCACCGCGTCGGCGGCGACCAGAACCGTCGTACGGTTCACGCGTGCGGTCAGGGCCGACGCGACGGGTGACACCGCGACGTAAGCGACCATCTTGACGGCCAAGGCCGTGCCGAGGACGGCACCCGCGTCGGATCCGGCGATGTCGAATGCCGCGAGTCCGAGTGCAACCGTCGTCAGCCCGGTACCGATCAGAGCCAGGATCTGGGCGGTGAACAGGCGTCGGAACCGCGAGTCGGCAAGAGGCACGGAATCAGACTAGCCAATTATGTGCGCACATGAGCACGCATTTGACCGCCCGAAAACGAACAAGACCGGCACTCGCGCGAGTGCCGGTCTTGTGGGTGGTAGCGGGGACAGGATTTGAACCTGCGACCTCTGGGTTATGAGCCCAGCGAGCTACCGAGCTGCTCCACCCCGCGTTGCGAACGCAAAGTTACAGGACGGTGTCGAGGATAAGCAAATTCACGGCCCGGGCCTGCTTCCCGATCGCCGTCGGTGCCGAACGGCCTCGCGTCATCGTCGAAAATGCACAGAAATGGGTGCGCTGCATCACGGTTTACCGGTGATCTGCGTCACATCACAACGGTGTAACGAAGCGGAAACGAATCCGTCGCAACCCGGATCGACCTGCGCGAACGCCGTTCTTTGTCTCAACATGTGGACAAGCCAGCCACCAAATCTCTGTGTGACGTCACCAGATTACTGGACTACCTTCACGATCGGTCCTAGAAACCAGGGCCGAAACCGCCCCCGCCGCTGCGACTCTCTGCCCCGCGGGGACCGGTTCCCCGATTGGCACGGGGGCAGAGGCGCGAGAAGTACGAACCCGTGACCGTTCGTACACCGACGCGAGACACATCGATCGATGTTCGTCTTACGAGATGCGCAGGCTAGCGCGGAGAGGATTCACCCGCATGACCACACACACATCATTCGGCAAGCGTGCTTTGGGATGGGCTGCCGTGACCGGCGCCGTCGTTGCGATTCCCCTCGGCGTCTCCATGGGCACCGCGAACGCTGCCGGGCACAACTGGGATGGCGTCGCACAGTGCGAGAGCGGCGGCAACTGGAGCATCAACACCGGAAACGGCTACTACGGCGGTCTGCAGTTCACGCAGAGCACCTGGGAGGCCAACGGCGGCTCGGGATCACCCGCAGGCGCATCGAAGGCCGAGCAGATCCGCGTCGCCGAGAACGTCCTCGCGACCCAGGGCGTCGGCGCATGGCCCGTCTGCGGTCAGCACTTGACCAGTGGCGAGTCCACGTCCGTCGCACCGGCGGCCGCGATCGAGGAAGCCCCCGTTCAGGAGGCGCCCGCACCCGTCGCCCCGGCAGTCGAGGCACCCGCAGCACCGCAGCTGCCCGTCGCACCCGAGTACCAGGCGACCGCTCAGCAGTACATCGATCACGCCACCGCTGTCGCACAGCACGGCTTCGACCAGGCCTCGGCACTGGCGAGCCAGTACGGGCTCAGCGCGCAGTTCGATCAGGCAGTCGCCGCCGCACAGCCGGCGCTGGCTTCGTTCGGCCGGTAACACGTTCGGCCGACATCTTCTCGGCTGACCGCAGTTCGGATCGCGTCGACGATCCGACGACGAAGCGGCGCAGTCACTGTGGAAGACAGTGACGGCGCCGCTTCGGTTTTCGCAATTCAGTTGTCGTGTTCGGTTGCAGCTCAGTGAAATACCGAGCTTCCCGGGCGCAGAGTCAGCGGCCGTTCTGGTACGCGTCGATCGCCTGCTGAAGCGCCTCGAACGCGGTACCCAACCGTCCCAGATCACCACTCTGCTGAGCGGAGCGCACCTCGGTCAACGCAGCGTCGAGTCGTTGCACCGCATCGGAGTTCGGCGGCTGACTCTGCGTCGGCGCGTTGGCAGGCGGTGGAGTGGTCGCCTGCGTGCCCGACTGTGTCGGCTCCTCCTCCGTGGACTGCGGATTCGACGCGTCACCACCCGGTGCGGTCGCCGCGGAGCCGGTGCCGGAACCGAACACCTGGTCGAGCGCCTCGGACAGCGTCGCCGCATACCCGACGCGCACGCCTCCCCCGGCTCCCGGTTCCCGGTAACTGACGAGCACTCTCGTCAACTGCGGGAACGTGGACGTCGACGCAGTGTTGCGTTCGGTGTACAGCGGTTCGACGTACAGGATTCCGCCGTCTGCGATCGGCAGAGTCAACAGATTTCCGTACTGGATGTTGTTGGACTGCTGCAACAGAGTTCGGTCCGATGCCACACGAGAGTCCGATGTCATCGAGTTCTGCGCCTGCTGAGGACCCTGTGTCTGCGTGTCCGTCGGTAGCTGCAACACCGTGAACTTGCCGTAGTTCTCCGGGTCGGATCGCACCGAGATGTACGCGGACAGCAACTGTCGGTTGAAGCCGACCATCGCGCTCGTCAACCGGAACGACGGTTCACCGGTCTCCGGATCACCGATCAGCACGTAGTAGGGCGGCTGATTCAGATCCGTTCCACCGTCGACCGTCGGGTCGCTCGGGACGGACCAGAACGCGTTGTTGGTGAAGAATTCGTTGGGGTCGTCGACGTGATACTTGGCGAGCATCTCGCGCTGGACCTTGAACAGGTCTTCCGGGTAACGGAAGTGGGACCGCAGATCGTCCGGGATCTCCGACGACGGCTTGACCGAGTCGGGGAACACTCCCATCCACGCGTTCAGCACCGGATCCTTGTCGTCGACCTGGTAGAGCGTGACGGTTCCGTCGTAGGCGTCGACCGTGGCCTTCACCGAGTTGCGGATGTAGGACACCTCTTCCTTCGGAAGCGGGCGACCGGTAGTGGGTTCCAAGCTGTCGACGGTCAGGCCGTCCAACGACGCGCGCTGCGCGTACGGGTAGTCCTTCAACGTGGTGTAGCCGTCGACGATCCACACGATCTTGCCGTCGACCACTGCCGGGTAGGAGTCGCTGTCCGTCGTCAACCAGGGAGCGACCTTCTGTACACGCTCACGTGGATCGCGGTTGAACAGAATCTTCGAATTGTCGCCGATCGCACCCGAGAACAGGATGTTTCGTTCGGCGTACTTCGCAGCGAACGCCAACCGGTTGAACCAGTTGCCCACCGACACGCCACCCGCACCGGTGTAGGTGTAGCGAGAGGTGTCGGTGTCGTATTCACGGTCCTCGCCCTCGCCGCCGGTGCCGACGATCGCGTAGTCGGGATCCGACTGTGCGATGACCTCGCCGTAGTAGATGCGCGGTTGATCGACGGGGATGACCTGTTCGGTTCCCTGCGACGCGATGTCACTGACGGTGTAGATCGGGTAACCGCTGTTGCTGTTGGCGCCCTCGGCCGTCGGATCCTGCACGGCCGCGTTCACGCGGTTCGCCGGAGCAGCGACGAAGCCGTTGCCGTGGGTGTACACCGTGTGCTTGTTGATCCAGTCGGTCTGGTTGCCCGTCAGGCTCTCGGGCGACAGCTCACGAGCCGCGACGATGTAATCCTGCAGCTGGCCGTCGATTTCGTACCGGTCGACGTCGAGCGTCGCCGGGAAGCCGAAGAAGTTCTTCAGCTGCTGCTGCTGAGTGAACGTGCGAGACAACACGTTCGGGTCGAGGAGCCGGGTGTTCGCGATCGTCGTGATGTCGGCTTGACTCTCGCGTGGGTTCTGGGAACCCTCTCCCGAGTAGGCCTGGTATTCGACGACGTCGTCACCGATGCCGTACGCGTCCCGCGTCGCGGCGATGTTCCGCTCGATGTAGGCGCTTTCCTTCTCCGCCGCGTTGGGGCGCACCGAGAACTGCTCCATCAGCAGCGGGAAGATGGCACCGACGAGGATCGACGACAGCACGAGCAACGCCGTCGCCAACGCGGGGACGCGTAGATCACGCAGGAAGATCGCAGCGAAAAACGCTGCAGCACAGATCAATGCGATCGCCAGCAGAATCAGCTTGGCCGGCAGGACCGCGTTGATGTCGGTGAAGCCTGCGCCGGTGAACGTCGGTTCCTTACGGCTGCTCGACAGCAACGAGTAGCGGTCCAGCCAGTAGGCGATGGCCTTGAACAGAACGAAGGCGCCCGCCAGGACTGCGAGCTGTACGCGCGCAGCACGCGTCAGTGCACCTTCGCGTCCCGCGAGGCGGATTCCGCCGAAGACGTACTGCGTCAACAGATTGGCGAAGAACGCGATGAGTGTCGCGACGAACAACCAGTTCAGCACGAAGCGGTAGAACGGCAGATCGAACGAGTAGAAGCTGACGTCGAGACCGAACTGCGGATCGACGCGACCGAAGTCGCCGCCGTGCAGAAACAGTTGCACGACAACCCAATTGGTCTGCGCGATCAAACCGGAGATGACGCCGAACGCGACCGGGATTCCGATTCCGAACAGACGAAGCCTGCTCATGACGGTGGTCCGGTACCGAGCGATCGGATCGTTCGGGCCTGCAACGGGTACGAACACCGGGCGATTGCGATACGCCAGCAGCAGTGCCAGGAACACGACACCGCCGACGAGCACGCCGACGATCAGGAACAACAACGCCCGGGTGACCAGCATCGTCGTGTACACCTGGCGGAAGTCGACTTCCCCGAACCACAGCCAGTTCGTATAGGTGTCGATGAGGCGCGGACCGACAAGCAGCAACGCTGCGAGGACCAATGCCAATACGAGCAGAATCCGGCTCCGCCGCGACAACGACGGTAGACCGGTGGGGGCCCTCATGCCCACGTGCCACACTCCAACTTCGGGCGATACAGCGTGTACCGCAGATGGCTTCGGCGACGCACAACGTGCGTCGCCTGTCCGATTTGTGAACCACTGTACGGAACCGCTCGGTCGCCCGGCCACACCCGTCCTGTCGGCAGTGGCCGGGGGACGTCGATCGGCACGTCGATGCGAGGATGAGCAGGTGAGCGATTTCGACGACCACCGATTCGACGGCAGTGACATGGACATGAGCCCCGACGAGCTCGAGGCGGCACTCGCGCGTTGTGCGCGCGAGGTCGCGGATTTCGTCGACGCCGAGGGGTGGGGCCAATCTCCGCAGATCTTCGCCCTCGTGCCGACGTCCGTCCTCGCCGCGGCGGAGCCGGGCCTGCTCGACGACATCGCCGACGGCTCGGCGTTGACGCCGATCCAGCAGCACTCGCTTCCCGAGGACATCGAGGGCGGTTCACCCGCGCTCGAGGAATTTCTCGCCACCACCAGCTGGCCCGACGGCGTCGTCGGCTGCGCGCTCGTTCAGGAGATCGTCGTGCTGCCGCCGACGGCGGAGTCCGACCTCGACGAGGCGTTGACGCCGTTGCTCGCCGATCGCGACGCAGCCGACGAGGCCGCCCGGTTGACTGCACACGCGCATCCCGAACGGAAGGACGGCCGTCTGATCGCGGCCGTCGTCAAGGACGGTCCGTCGTTGGCACTGCTGCAGATGCAGCCCGACGACGACGCAGACCCGTTCGGTGCCGCCGAGTTGCTCACCTACGAGGATCTGGCGCCGAACATCGTGCAGGCCCTGTACGCGACTTTCGACAACGAATCCGATGACTGACGACGCCGCCTGATTCGCAAGCGGTCAGCTGCACGACGGCGCGTCGCCGCCCGCTCCGATCGATTCGAGCGCGTCGATCGCGCCGTCGAGTGAGTCGACCTTCACCAGACGCAGACCGTCGGGCGTGTTCGCACTGGCCTCGTCGCAGTTCTGCGACGGCACCAGGAATGTCGTCGCACCCGCATCACGCGCGGCGATCAACTTGTACGGAATGCCTCCGATGGGTCCGACCGCCCCGTCGTCGGCGATCGTGCCGGTGCCGGCGACGAACTCACCGTTGCTCAGCTCCCCCGGACTCAGCTTGTCGACGACGGCGAGGCTGAACATCAAGCCCGCCGAGGGCCCGCCGACGTCGGCGAGGTTGAACGTGACGTCGAACGGAACGTCGGGTTCCTCGGTCGGTGTCACACCGAGGTACCCCTTCTCGGCGTCGTCGGGCCGGGCGCCCAACGTGACGGACTCGTCGCGTTCGACTCCGTCGGTGGACACCCGCACGACGATCACGTCGCCCGGAGAGTGGGCGCTGACGACGTCGCGCACCCCCGTGACGGTGTCGATCGGAGCGCCGTCGATCGACACCACACGGTCGCCCTCGTTCAGCAAGCCCGAGGCAGGACCGTCGGGCGCCACGGTTCCGACGGTCAGCACCACCGGATAGCCCAGGTGTCGCAGTGCGGCGAGTTCGGCGCTGTCCTCGGATTGTTCGAAGTCCGCCTGGTTGCTCTGCTGAACCTCTTCCTTCGACTTGTCCGGCGGGTACACCTCTTCGCGAGGAACGAGGCCCTGCCGTCCGCTCGCCCAGAAGCCGAACGCCTCGAAGATGTTCAACTGGTCGCGGACCGCCACGGTCGTCATGTTCAGATGCCCGGTGGTGGGGTCGACGTCGGTGCCGTCGATCTGTACGACCGGGCGACCGTCCGCGTCGCCGAGAGTGTTGTAGGTGGGTCCCGGGCCGAGCGCAGCGAACGGGACGGTGACGACGGTTCCTGCGACGCCGAGTACGACGACCGGCACGAGAGCGGCCACGAGAGTGGCGATCCTACGATTCACCCGACAAAGACTAGAACCGATGTCTGTGCAGCGGATGTGAGACCCCTCCCACTGGCGTGCCAGGCGGTGTTTCGCAGCGGCAATCGTGTTCGCGGTCAGCGTGAGAACCAGCGGTGCCACCGGCCTGCATGCCTTGTACCGTTGAACCATGAGCAATTTCGGTTTTCAGGGCCCCGACGACGATCCGGACAAGAAGAAGGATCAGGGCGGAGACGGCGGCCAGGCCGGCATGCCGGGCGGCTTCGGCTTCGGCGCCGAAGGCTTCGACCCCGCCGCGCTGGGCCAGATGCTCACACAGTTCGGTCAGATGCTGAGCGGCATGGGCACCGCGGGTTCCGCGGGCGCGGGCCCGGTGAACTACGACCTGGCCACCCAGCTCGCCCGACAGCAGATCGGCACGGTGTCTCCCGTGTCGGCCGGCAAGACCGACGCGATCGCCGACGCGGCACATCTCGCCGAGCTCTGGCTCGACGGATCGACGACGCTTCCCGCGGGTGCGTCGCGCACCGTTGCCTGGACGCCGGGCGACTGGCTCGACAACACCATCGACACCTGGAAGCGTCTGTGCGACCCGGTGGCAGCCCAGATCTCGAGCATGTGGACGTCCGGAATGCCCGCCGAGGCGCAGCAGATGGCCGGTCCCATGATGGGCATGCTGACGCAGATGGGCGGAATGGCGTTCGGGTCGCAGCTCGGCCAGGCGCTCGGGCAGCTGTCGAAAGAGGTTCTGACCTCGACCGACATCGGAATTCCGCTCGGGCCCAGCGGTGTCGCCGCGTTGCTTCCCGACGCCATCGCGAGTTTCACCGACGGGCTGGAGCAGCCCGAACGCGAAGTCCTCGTCTTCCTTGCCGCACGTGAAGCCGCCCACCAGCGTCTCTACAGCCACGTTCCGTGGCTGCGTCAACGGGTGCTCGCGACCGTCGAGGAGTACGCGCGTGGCATCAAGATGGACTTCTCGGCGATCGAGGAAGCGGCGTCCGGACTGGATCCGGCGTCGCTGACGGACCCGTCGAAGATCGAGGAGATTCTCCAGCAGGGTGCGTTCGAACCGCAGACCACCCCGGAGCAGAAGCTGGCACTCGAACGTCTGGAGACCATGCTCGCCCTCGTCGAGGGATGGGTCGAGGTCGTCGTCGCGGACGCTCTCGGCGAACGACTCCCCGGTGCCGTGGCGCTGGGCGAGACGATCCGCCGCAGGCGCGCGTCCGGCGGTCCGGCCGAGCAGACGTTCGCGACACTCATCGGCCTCGAACTGCGTCCTCGTCGCGTTCGTGAAGCCAGCGAACTGTGGCGCCGACTGACTGCAGCGGCAGGCATCGACGGACGCGACGGCGTGTGGGCCCACCCGGACCTGCTTCCGACGTCGTCCGACCTCGACGATCCGGCATCGTTCATCGACGGTGTCGTCGGCGGCGGAACCAGCGAGTTCGACGATCCCATCGCGATGCTGAAGGCGACGGAGGAGCAGGAACGCTCCGAACGCGACAAGCGCGACGGCGGCGACGAACAGGCCTGATCGCAGGAAGAAGAGGGGTGGATCCGACGTTGTCGGATCCACCCCTCTTTTTCGATGGAATGCCAGGTCAGCGGGTTGGCTGCCTGTGGACAACTCGTGTCGTAGGGCGGAAACGCCGAGCACCACCGTGTCATCGTTCTTTCATGTCCATAGGTGCACTCGTGCGCAGACCGAAACTGCGTGTCGGCGCGTTCGTCCTCCGAGACGGCTCCATCCGGCTCGGGCTGAATCCCGATCGCTCGTACGTGCTCACGGCTCTTCCCACCGTGCCGCCCGACGTCGTCCTCGACGTTCTGTCCCGCCTCGACGGCAAAGCCTCGCGAGCGAACATCGTCTGGTACGCCGGAACGCGGGGAATGTCCGCGCCCACGACATCCACGCTTCTGGCCGAACTCGCCGAGTTCGGGCTTCTCGTCGACTGCGCGACAACCCCCGAACCTCGAGTGTCGACACTGCACATCGTGGGACGTGGCCCGCTCGCCGACGCCGTCCAGCACGGTCTCACCGCGTCGACGATCGCCGTGACACGATCGTCGAACCCTCCTCGTCGTCTTCTGCGCTACGACGAGGGCCACTGGCAGAACGATCTCGTCGTGCTCGCGGACGATCTCGTGGCGGACCCGCAGACGATCACGGCGCTGGCTGCGACGCGCACCCCCCATCTGCAGATTCGGTTGCGCGACGGGGTCGGGATCGTCGGGCCGTTCGTCCTACCCGGAGTATCGACGTGCCTCCGCTGTCTGGAACTCACCCGCAGCGCGTTGGATCCGCAGTGGCCCTACGTGTCGGCGCAGCTGCTCGGACGCACGGGAGACGCGAGCGGACCGACCGTTCTCGCCACCGCGGCGTTCGCGTTGGCTCAGATCGACGCCTGCACGAAGCGTGACTCGACGCCGATGATCGACACGACGCTCGAGATCGACCTCGCGTCGAACCGTACGACGACGCGGCGATGGTCCCGCCACCCCAGGTGCGACTGCGCGCACGAATGACGGGCGTTCGTCCGAGTGCCGGCGCTCTTACCTGCACTATGGGCGAGATGGTCGTCCGTCAGCCATGATGGGTACGTGCCAGACATTCCTCGTCGGGGATCAGCCCGAACCGCCAAGCTCGCTCGAATCCCCATCGGTATCGCAGGACGGGCCGCGGTCGGTTTCGGCAAGAAGCTCGCCGGTGGCAATCGCGAGGAGATCGACTCGGATCTCGCGGCCAAGGCCGCCGAACAACTGTTCTCGGTTCTCGGCGAACTCAAGGGCGGCGCAATGAAGTTCGGCCAGGCGCTGAGCGTCATGGAGGCGGCCGTTCCGGAGGAGTTCGCCGAGCCGTATCGGGAAGCACTGACCAAGCTTCAGTCGTCCGCGCCGCCACTGCCGGCAGCCAAGGTTCATCGCATGCTCGATCGCCAGCTGGGCACGGCCTGGCGATCACGGTTCGAGTCGTTCGACGACACCCCTGTCGCATCGGCGAGTATCGGGCAGGTCCACCGCGCGGTGTGGACGGACGGTCGCGATGTCGCCGTCAAGATTCAATACCCGGGCGCCGACGACGCACTGCGCGCGGATCTGAAGACGATGTCACGTTTCGCGAGCACCTTCAGCGCGATCTTCACCGGCGCCGACGTCAAGCCCGTGCTCGACGAGCTGATCGCACGGACCGAGGACGAGCTCGACTATCGCATCGAGGCCGACAGTCAGCGCGCATTCGCGAAAGAGTTCGCCGACGACCCACAGTTCGCGATTCCCCGTGTCGTCGCGAGTGCTCCGAAGGTGCTCGTCAGCGAATGGATGACGGGTACCCCCCTGTCGTCGATCATCGCGTCGGGAACCGCCGACCAGCGCAACGACGCAGGCGCCCTGCTCGCGCTGTTCGCGTTCGCTGCGCCTGCTCGCGCCGGTCTGCTGCACGCGGACCCGCATCCAGGGAATTTCATGTTGCTGCCCGACGGACGCCTCGGCGTCATCGACTTCGGAGCTACGGCGCCGATGCCGAACGGGCTACCTCCCGTTCTGGGCAGGATGGTGCGACTCGCACGCGAGGAACGGTTCGACGAATTGGTCGCACTGTGCGTGGAGAGCGGATTCGTCATTCCCGGCCGGACGGTCACCGCGAAGGAGATCGCGGACTATCTGCGCCCGTTCACGGACCCGATCCGCACGGATTCCTTCCACTTCACTCGGTCGTGGCTACAGAAAGCGGCGGGAACAGCAGCCGACTTCGACAGCGCGCAGTTCCGAACGGCGCGAGCTCTGAACATGCCCGCCGAACACATCATGATCTTCCGGGTACTCGGAGGTCTCGTCGGCATCTGTGCGCAGCTCGACGCGTACGCCCCCTACATGGCCATCCTGACGGAATGGATGCCCGGCTTCACCGACGACGTCTGATCTTCCCGATCGTCGTCGAAAAGCCGGGCATCACAAGTGGACTCGCATCACGCAACCTGCTGATCGGCCCTGTTCTTACGGGGGCGGCCACGCGGGCGTTTGCGTGCGATGACGACACCCTGATCGAGGATCTCGCCTCCCCACACGCCCCACGGCTCGGCCCGATCGAGGGCCGCGCTCAAACAGGTCCGGCGGATCGGGCAGTCGGCACACAGTGCCTTGGCCTGCTCGAGTTCCCCCGGGGTTTCGGCGAACCACAGGTCGGGATCCGCCGCTCGGCACGGAACGGCCATCTCGTCGGCGGGGCGTGTTCCGCGCTGCGCGCCCATGGTCAGCGACGTGATCGAAACCGTTGTCGCGGTGGTGTTCTCGGTCTCGAATCGGCATGTCGTCCGGATCGTGGCGGTTGACACGTCGGTCTCCTCTACTTTTCGTGCGGCGTATTCACGGTTTCTGAAACTGGTGCGAACCCGGAGGCCGAACGTTCGAATCCGAGGGGACTCATCGAACGAAAAAGGCCACGGTCCGCGTCTGCGGGTCCGTGGCCTGTGGTGGCTGAATCGACGTGGTCTACCGAGAATGCTCTCGATATCTGTCGATCACGGACGCGCTGTATGCGCGGCGGAGACGTGTAGCTGGAATTGCGCTTTTCGCTGCTGCTGCGGTGCCGGCGAACGCGGCGGTGCCTACGACAGCCGTGCTGGCTGCTGCGGGTGCGACGCGACCGGACGCGAGGAGGTGAGCGGAATCCTGAACCATCCACGTGGACAGGTCAGCAGCGACAACGCCTGCGTACTGGGCAACGATCGAATTCTTCACGATTCTCCACCTCCTCATCTCGACTCGACACGGACACACTGCATGCTCGCGGCTTCCCGTGAGCGGTGAAAACAGACTAAACCCCGTGATCGACACCGCACAAGTTATTTTCTACCTGCGGTTTCGTGTCATCGAGGCACCACTTCGACTACCTGGTCGACGATTCCCGGACGACGGCGAGAACGTCCTCTCCGAACCGCTCCAACTTCTTGGCACCGATACCCGGAATGGCGACGAGCCCACGGTCGTCCTGCGGCTGCTGCTCCGCGATGGCCGTGAGCGTCGTATCGCTGAAGACGACGTACGCCGGGACCTTCATCTCGCGCGATTTGTCGAGACGCCACGACTTCAACGCGTCGAGAAGCGCGATGTCGACGTCGGACGGGTGTGACTCGCACCGCCCGAGCATGGTGGCGCCCGTTCCGATCAACGGCTTACCGCACAGGCGGCACTTGGGGCCGGACTTCTTGGCTGCAGGCGCTGCGATGCGCGACGCGGGCGAGTCGTCCGGAATCAACCCGTTGAGGAACCGCGACCTGCGCCTCGACTTGCGGCCACCCTGGTTGCGTGCCAGTGCCCACGACAGCTGCAGGTGCTCACGAGCGCGGGTGACGCCGACATAGAGGAGTCGACGCTCTTCCTCGACGGCCGCCTCGTTGTCGGCGCTGGGGTCGTTGCCGAGCGCGTGCGTGATGGGCAGCGTGCCGTCCGCGAGCCCGACGAGGAACACCGCGTCCCATTCGAGGCCCTTGGCCGCGTGGAGCGATGCCAACGTCACGCCCTGCACGACGGGTGGGTGACGCGCCTCGGCACGAGCGGCGAGCTCGTGCAGCAGACGACCGAGATCGAGCTCGGGGTCCTGACCGATCAACTCCTCGGTGACCTGCACGAGACCGCCGAGTGACGCCCACTTCTCCCGCGCTTGGGCACCGGTCGGCTCCGTGGCCGTCAACCCGAGCGGCGCGAGCACGGCACGCACCAGCGACGGCAGGCCTGCACCCGACTTCGATTCCTCGGGTAGGTCGTCGCGGCCGGACGCAGTGCGCAATGCCGAAATACCTTGGCGTACTTCGGGTCTGTTGAAGAAGCCTTCCCCGCCGCGAACCTGGTACGGAATACCCGCGTCGGTCAACGCCTGCTCGTGCACCTCGGATTGCGCGTTGATGCGATACAGCACGGCGATCTCGGCGGGTTCGACGCCTTTGGCGATCAAGCGCTTGATCGCCCGGGCGACGCCGTCTGCTTCGGCGGGTTCGTCGTCGTACTCGGTGAACTCCGGCTCCGGACCCGGGGGCCGCTGACCGATCAATTGCAGTCGCGTTCCGGCGATACGTCCCCGCGCGGCACCGATGACCCGGTTGGCCAGCGATACGACTTCCGGCGTCGAACGATAGTCACGTTCGAGGCGTACGACCGTCGCATCCGGGAAGCGACGCGAGAAGTCGAGGAGGTAGCGCGGCGTCGCACCCGTGAACGAGTAGATGGTCTGATTGGCGTCTCCGACGACGGTCAGGTCGTCACGCTCCCCCAACCACGCGTCGAGGACACGCTGCTGCAACGGCGTCACGTCCTGGTATTCGTCGACCACGAAGCACCGGTAGCGCTCGCGGAACTCGTCGGCGACCGCGGAGTGCTCTTCCAGTGCGGCAGCGGTGTGGAGCAGTAGGTCGTCGAAGTCGAGCAGGAAGCCGTCGTCACCGCGCGTCTTCAGGTCCTCGTACCCCGCATACACCGACGCGACCTTGCCCGCGTCCATGGGAACTTCACGTCGTACGCGGGCCGCGATGGCCGCGTAGTCCTCCGGCGCGACGAGCGAGCCTTTGGCCCACTCGATTTCGCCCGCCAGGTCACGCACCGCGTCCGTCGACGTCGACACGCCCGCGCGGTGCGCGGCCTGGGAGACCAGCGCGAATTTCCGATCGAGCAGCTGCCATCCCGTGTCTCCGACGACCTGAGGCCAGAAGTATTTCAGTTGCCGAAGCGCTGCCGCGTGGAACGTGCGGGCCTGAACCGGCGGTCCTTCTCCGCCGACACCGAGCTCACGCAGACGCCCACGCATCTCTCCTGCAGCACGGGCAGTGAACGTCACCGCCAGTACCTGGCCTGCGGAAACGTGGCCCGCGGACACCAGATGCGCGATGCGCCTCGTGATGGTGCGCGTCTTGCCTGTTCCGGCGCCTGCAAGTACGCACACGGGCCCACGCGGTGCCGAGACCGCAGCGGACTGTTCGGGATCCAACCCGGCGAGCATCGAGTCCACTGGCATGCCGACCATCATGTCAGGGGGTGCCGACAACACCCGCGACCGGTCGAGCGGCGTCGACCGCGACGGAACAACCACCACGGTCGACGTGTTGACTGGTGGCGTGACTACTACCGAGAACGCCGCAGCACTGACCATGTACTCCACCACGTGGTGCGGATACTGCCGCAGATTGAAGACGCAACTCGACGAAGCAGGAATTGCCTACGACGAGATCGACATCGAGCAGGACCCCGCGGCCGCGGAGTTCGTCGGCAGCGTCAACGGCGGGAACCATGTCGTCCCGACCGTCAGGTTCGCCGACGGTTCGACGGCCACCAACCCGTCGTTGGCCGCCGTCAAGCAGGCGCTGTCTCTCTGATTACTGCGTGAACGCCGTCGTCGCCCGCCTACGCGGCGGCGGCCCAGGCTTCGAGCATTCCTCGGGCGATCGAGATCGAGCCGGGCAGCAGCAGTCGGGAGTCCGCGTCGGCGGCCCAGTCTCCGAGTTTCAGTGCGGCCTGGACCTCTGCACGGTCGAACCAGAACGCCTCGGCGATCTCGCCGTCGACGAACTCGAGAGGCTCGTCGGGATCGCCGATCGCGGAGAAACCCACCATGATCGATCGTGGGAACGGCCAGGGCTGACTGCCGAGGTACGTGATGTCGGACACCGTGATTCCGACCTCTTCCTTGATCTCGCGCGCAACGCAGGTTTCCAGAGACTCGCCCGCCTCGACGAAACCCGCCAACACCGAGAAACGACGCTCGGGCCATGCGGGCGCGCGGGCGAGCAGGACCCGGTCCGCGCCGTCGTGCACCAGACAGATGACCGCCGGGTCGGTGCGAGGAAACTCCTCGTGTCCGTTCGACGTGCTCGTGCGTGACCATCCCGCGGCCGACGGCGTCGTGGCGGCGCCGTCGAGAGCGCTGAAACTCGCCCCCGCGTGCCAATTCAGGATCGCGAGCGCGCTCGTCAGAATCGACAGTTCGGTCGCGTCGAGGTACTCCGCGAAGCTACGCAAGTCTGCCAGCTTGCCGGTGAGAACGCCGACGCGCTTGGCCCACAGATGGCGATCCTCGTGAATGCCGAGGAACACCGCGTCGAGTGCAGGTTCCGCCGAGATATCGGTGGCCGGCGTGTAGACGATGCCGGACTCGTCGACGCGCAGCTGACCTCGGTGATCGAGTTCGATGACGCGCGCGGTCGGCCAGCCTGCACGCAGCGCCGCGGTGTCTCTACGTAGTTCTTCCGCTCTGTGCAACGGAGAACGCGACAGCAGCGGAGGCTGGGAAAGCTCGAAACGTGGCACGGTGAAGACACTATCGCGGACGGGCGACGTGCCGGATTCGTGCGTCGTCACTCCCCCACACGTCGGATGTACAGCAACCGGTCCGTGGCTTCGACCGCGTCGACTTCCGGTGATCCGACGCGGAACAGTTTGCCGCCGCGGACCACTCCCAGCACGATGTCGGTGAGATGTCGAGGTGAGCCCCCGACCTCGTCGCGCTCGACCTCGCGCTCGGCGATGGCGAAGCCTGCCTCGGGCGTCAGCAGATCCTCGATCAT
The DNA here is from genome assembly GCF_011770055.1 of Rhodococcus sp. B10. Lineage (NCBI taxonomy): Bacteria > Bacillati > Actinomycetota > Actinomycetes > Mycobacteriales > Nocardiaceae > Rhodococcus > Rhodococcus sp. B10. The sequence goes on from NZ_JAAFYV010000008.1 coordinate 59,686, forward strand.
CTCGACGACGCTCGGCGTCGACGTTGCGATACCCAGCAGTCGACCTGCTGTCTCCGACGAGATGACGACCGAGTCGGCGCCGGACTGCCGCAGCAGGTGCGTGTTCTCGGCTTCACGAATCGCGACGACGATCTTCGCTTTCGGCGCGATCTCACGCGCGGTCAACGTCACGAGCACCGCGGTGTCGTCGCGGTTGGTGGCCACGATGATGGCCGCCGCATGTTGTGCGCCGGTGAGCCGCAACACATCCGATTTGGTCGCGGAACCGTGCACGGTCACAAGACCCATGTTCGACGCGGAGTCCAGGACCGCCTGATCGGTGTCGACGACGACGATGTCCGACGCGGCGACGCCGTCGCCGAGCATCGCGTCGACGGCGGTGCGGCCCTTGGTTCCGAAACCGATGACCACGGTGTGATTGCGCACGGTGCGCCTCCATCGCTGAATTTTGAATGCCTGTCGAGACCGCTCGGTCAGAACTGCGAGCGTCGTGCCGACCAACAAGATGAGGAAGAAGATTCGAAGCGGGGTGATGACCAGGATGTTCACCAGACGCGCCGACGGCGCGATCGGGGTGATGTCGCCGTAGCCGGTGGTCGACAACGACACCGTCGCGTAGTACAGCGCGTCGAGGAACGACAGCTCGTTGTCCTGCGCGTCACGGTATCCGTCACGGTCGAGATACACGATCAGCGCGGCGACGAGCAGCGCGGCGAGCGCGATCAGGATGCGGCGATAGATGGCGCGCCACGGGCTGCTCTGCAGTTCGGGAACCCGAAGAACACCGACGAGCGCGAAATCCGGCCGCTCCGTCAAGGTGTCACCGGCGCTCAAGCGAGCACGCAATCTACCTGCCACGTCGCCTACCTAGTACGAGACTGTCCACGGCTGGCAGCGTAGCCCTCTTCTGCCGTACCGCGACGCCAGGCGCGACGAAACACCGTCGCGGACTTCGTGGACCATGACGATGTGGCACGGTGTACCCCATGACACAGGACAAGAGCAGGGCACCTGCCGTGCGTCTCGCGGTGCTGCTGGGCGGAGCCGGGGTACTTCATTTCGCGACGCCGTCGTTCTTCGACATGCAGGTACCGTCCTTCCTGCCCGGTGAGGCTCGCACGTACACCTACGTGTCCGGCGTCGCGGAACTCGGTGTCGCTGCGGCACTGGCGGTCCCGCGTACGCGTCGTGTCGGCGGCACGCTCGCGGCCGCACTGTTCGTCGCCGTGTTCCCGGCCAATCTCGACCTCGCCCGCCGCCACGTGCTCAGCCGTACCACGTCCCCCGCTGTCAAAGCTGCACTGCTCGCGCGGCTTCCTCTGCAGATTCCGTTGGTGACCGAGGCGTTTAAGGTGAGGCGTCGCGCTTCGTAGCGAATCATGGGGCGTCCGAATCGAACCGGACATCGGTCCGTCCCTCGATGAGCGCCGCCAACGCGTCGGCGTCGGGCAGCTCTGCCGGCGCCACGGTGCGGCCGCTGCGCACGTAGTGGAACGCGGCGCGCACTTTCTCGAGCGGAACCGGTTCGGCGGACACCGCAGACATCAGTTCGGCCCAGGCGATGCGGTACGCCGCGAGCTGCATCACCACCGACTTCTCCTCCTTCGGAGTCGGCTCGGCGCCCGTCTTCCAGTCGACGACGGTCCAACCGCCGTCGGAATCGGCGAACACGGCGTCGATCCGGCCCCGCAGAACCGTTCCGGCGACCGAGGTCTCGAAGGGCACCTCGACTTCGACGGGACTGCGCAGAGACCAGTCCGAGTCGAGGAAGGCCTGCTGCAGCGTCTCGAGATCGACGTCCGTCGCAGCACCCGTGTCCGCTGATCCGGGCAGTTCGTCCAGGTCGAGGAGCCGCGTCGCGCCGAATCTCCGCTCGATCCACGCGTGGAACGCCGTACCTCTGCGCGCCAACGGATTCGGCGGGAACGGCAACGGACGACGCAAGCGCGACGCCAAGGCATCGGGATCGGCCGCGAGATCGACCAACTGACTGACCGACAGGTTCTCCGGCAGCGCAACGGTCACAGTGGATCCGGCTCGTTCCGCTCGTTCGGCCAGCAGGGCGTCCACGTCCGCCGCCCACTGCTCGGGATCGGCGTCGTTGTCATTCTGCGGCTCGTCGTCCTGCTGGTCGTCGTCCTGCTGCTCGCTCGTCCCGTCGGCACGACCGCGCAACGCCGCGAGTACGGCCCGGGCGCCGTTCTCCACCGCTGCCCGTCGCGCTCCGAGTGGATCGCGCGGCCATGACGCCGAATGCGGTTCGGCGGCAAGCGGATTGTTCACTCCGTCGTCGGGCGCGTCGGCCCACCGGTCGACGACCGCCACCGGAGCCGACTCGGTGTGCGCTCGCTCGTCGATCAACTCTTTCAGCTCGATCAGGAAGGGCGACGGTCCGCGCGGTTTGGTGGCGCTCTCGTCCCAGTGATGCGCCGACACGAACAGTGCACGCTCGGTGCGCGTGAGCGCGACGTAGAACAGACGTCTGTCCTCGGCGAGCCGGCGTCGCGCGAGCGCCTCCTTGTGGCGGTCGACGGCGTCCTGCAGGTCCTTGCGGTTGTGCAGGTCCTCCAGCTCCAGGACGGGGACACCTTCGGACATTCGGCCGTCCTCCTGGGCGACGGACCTGTCACCGCGTAGCGACGGGGGAAGTTCGGCGAGCGCGCCGAGCCAGGTCGCCGACGCCGTCGTCGACGGGAACACTCCGGTTGCGACGTGCGGAACGGCCACCACCTCCCACTCGAGGCCCTTGGCCGAGTGCACCGTCAGCACCTGGACACGATGCGGCGCCACCTCGACCTCGCCGGGCGCCAACCCGTCCTCGACCGTCTCGGCAGCACCGAGGAAGGACAGGAACCCGGTGACGGTAGCCGTCGGATTGTCGGCGTAGTCGGCCACGACACCGGCGAACTCGTCGAGGTGTTCGCGCCCGACCCCGCCGACCACGCCCGCCGCGGTACGCGCCTGCGCTTCGACACCGATGCCCATGGCTCGCTCGATGTCGGCCACCAGTTCGGTGAGCGGCTGGCCGATACGTTCGCGCAGCGAATGCACCTCGGCGGCCAGCGCTGTGATCCTGCGGTACCCGACCTCCGAATAATGCTCTGCCGGCCCGGGGTCCGCGATCGCGTCGGCGAGACCGGCTTCCTCGGATTGTTCACCGGGAAGCGAACTTTCGAGCGCGGCGTCGAGTGCGGCCCGATCGTCGACGCGTCCCGACGCGCCGAAACCACCTGCGATGGACAGTCGCTTCGCCCGCCGCGCCAATTGGCGTAGGTCGGCCGCACCGATCCGCCAGCGAGACCCGGTGAGGACACGCATCGCTGCGCTGCCCGCCATCGGATCGGCGACCAGTCGAAGCATCGCGGTGACGTCGGCGATCTCGGGTATGTGCAGTAGCCCACCGAGTCCGACGACCTCGACGGGGAGGCCACGGGACCGCAGCACCTCCGCGATCGGCTCGGCGTCGGCGTTGCGTCGAACGAGGACGGCCGCAGTGGGCGGAGGTCGGTCCTCGTCACGCGCACGTCGGTACTCGTCGGCGATCCGATCGGCGACCCATTCACGTTCGGTCAGCACGGTGTCGGTGACCGCGAGGCGGACGTCACCCGGTGTAGCGCCCGGACGCGCTCGCAGCGTCGGAACCGGAACTCCCGTGCGCCTCAGCGGTTCGGTGATGTGATTGGCCAGTTCGAGCGCCTCGGGCGGGTTACGCCAGCTCGTGAGCAGCTCGAGCCGCGGCGCCGGCGTTCCGTCGGCGAGTGGGAAGTCGGTCGCGAAACGCGGCAGATTGGCTGCCGACGCACCACGCCATCCGTAGATCGACTGCATGGGATCGCCGACGGCCGTCAACGCGAGCGTCGGATCCGATCCGCCGCCGAACAGCGACGACAGCAGCACGCGTTGAGCGTGCCCGGTGTCCTGGTATTCGTCGAGCAGAACGAGTCGGAACCGTTCGCGTTCGGCGCGGCCGACCGGGGCGTGGTCGGCGGCCACACGCGCGGCGAGCGACATCTGGCTGCCGAAGTCCAGCGCGCCCTCGCGCCTGAGTGTCTGCGCGAGCCGCTCGACCAGTGGGAGCAACGCGATCCGATCGTGTTGCGCGGCAAGGATGTCGAGCAGCGCCTTCGACGGGCCACCGCGCTGCTTGGGGCCCGCGGGCAGACCGTGCACGAGTTTGTCCAGGTCGGTATGCGCCTCGCGAAGATCGTCGGGATCGACGAGGTGTTCGGCGAGCTGACCGGACAGAGCCAGTACGGCTTCGGTGATCGACGTCGGGTTGCGATCGGTGTCGAGGTCACCGTCCCACGTGCTGACGACACGATGGGCCAGTTGCCACAGCTCGGTCTCGGACAGCAGTGTGGCCGACGGTTCGATCGGCAGCAGCAGGCCGTGTTCGGTCAAAAGTCGGCCCGCGTACGAGTGGTAGGTGCTGACCTCCGGCTCACCGGTCAGAATGCGCTCGCGCAGATGCAGACTCGGGTCGAGGGCACGGACGACATCCGATCCGGCAAGGCGGTTCAGCCGCGCACGAATACGGGTGGTCAACTGCTGTGCGGCCTTTCGGGTGAACGTCAGGCCGAGCACGCTGTCGGGGTCGACGAATTCGTTGGCCACCATCCACACGACGCGTGCAGCCATCGTCTCGGTCTTGCCGGCGCCGGCTCCGGCGACGACGAGGGTCGGACCCGAGGGCGCGGAGATGACCGCGGCTTGCTCGGCGGTCGGGGGATGTTTCTGACCGAGTGCACGGGCCAACTCGATCGGATCGATGCGGGGTTCCGGTCGTTCCTGCCGCTTCTTCGGCGCGGATCGGGTGGTCAACTGTCGGTCACCTGCCTTCCGGTCTCGTGCGCGGGACAGCTCGACTTGACCGGGCAGTGCCTGCACCCGTCGTTGACGAAGGCCCTGAACGTGGGGCCCTTCGTCGCGGCGGCCGCGGCGTGCACGATGTCGCGCCATTCCTCCAGCGTCTCGGGACTCGGCGGTTCCTGCATCCGCTGTGTCGCGCCGTCCTTGTTGTGCGGCTTGGCCACGTAGACGAGGCGTGCGCCTCCCGGTTGTGCTGCGGGCTCCCCCTCGATAGCTCCGGCCGCAGCCGCGACCTGGTAGGTCGCGAGCTGATTGTGGCTCCGCGCATCTTCTTTCGACAGAGCACTCTTGGCCGTCTTGACGTCGATGATCACCGGCCTGCCGTCGGCGTCGTGCTCGAGACGGTCGATACGGCCACGTAACGCCACCGCCGGTTCGTCGTCCGTCCGTGCAGGCAGCACTCCCTGCACCGTCACTTCGACGCCGGCTTCGGTCAATTCTCCCCTGGTGCCGCGCAGCCATGCTTCGAACGTCTCGAGCATCGTGGCGGTTCGATCGAGCTCCCGCCGCGAGAACCACTGCGACCCGAGATCCACGGCATCCCAAGCTGTTTCGAGGGCACGTCGGACCTGATCTGGTGGCATGTTGCCGGCGACCGCCTGCACGAGCGTGTGCACGAGCGTTCCCGTCACGGCATGGGCGTTGGCACCGTCGTTGCCTCCGTGACGATCGAGCATCCACCGCAGCGGGCACGTCGTCAGCTGCTCGACCGTCGACGGCGACAGCGGAACCGGTCCGTCGTCGACGGTCCACAGCGGCGCATCGGTGCTGACATCCGCAAGCCCGAACCACTCGTCGGGGTGAGCTCCCTTGACCCCCGCGTCGGCGAGGCGCGCCAGTTGCGCCGCGGCGCGATTCCATTTCGCGGAATCCTGTTCTGCGACAACGGAATCACACAGGACGCTGCGCAGTTCGGCCACCAACATGGGCAGCGCGAGCACCCGCTCGTTCGACTCCTTGTCCTGTGCGTGCGTCGACCAGTCGTCGGCGTCCTGGGAGCCCTGCTCGTCGGCGTCGCCCGCCACGAGCTCGTCGACGAACCGGGATCGGACGAGATCCGCGTCGCCGGTGCTCGAATCGACCGCCGAGACGATCAGGATGGATCGAGCGCGGCTGCACGCCACCATGAACAGCTTGCGTTCCTCCGCGAGCAACGGTGCCGTACGAGACAGTCTGCCGTCGATCAACGAGGCGGCGTCGGCGATTCCCGACGTGAGGTCGACGAGCGACTCGGTACCGAGGAGACTGCCTCGGGCCCGCAGCCCGGGCCACAGCCCCTCCTGCACTCCGGGGACCGCGACGAGTTCCCATTCCCGTCCCGCGGCCGAGTGCGCACTGAGGACGGTGACGGCGTCGGTTGCGGCCGCCGCCGAGATACGGGTGCCCGGGATCTGCTGTTGGGTGATGTAGTCGACGAATCCGGCGAGCCGCGCCTGGGGCAACCGGTCGACGTAGGACGCAGCGGCGTCGAACAGTGCGACGACGGCGTCGAGATCCCGATCCGCCTGCGCACCCGCAGAGCCGCCCCACGCCGACACCGATGCCCACCGCCGTTCCAGACCGGTGCCCTGCCATGCCGCCCACAGCACGTCCTCGACGCCGCGCCCACGTCGAGCGACGGCAGCGGCCTTCCGTACCACCGACAGGACTCGACGCAGCGGCGCCGACTCGACGTCCGAGAGCTCGGACACCCACGCCGAATCCGACTGTGGCGCATCGCCTTCCGAGCGCCGGGACCCGGCGTCGACGATGACCGCCCGCAGGAGTTCCGACGAGTCGCGTTCGCCGCCCGCGGCCAACTCGATTCGCCGGACGCCACGGCGCAGCCGACGCAGCGCAACAGGATCGGCGCCGCCGATCGGACCGGACAGCAACGCGAGCGCGTCCTCACCGTCGAACGAGTCGTCGACCATGGACCGCAGCACCAACAGCAGACCCACGGCACCGTGCTGCCGATGCAGCGGCAGTTCCGACGCCGGGGTCACGACGGGAACACCCGCCGCCTGCAGTGCTCGTCGCAGCGGTGCGACGACCCTGGGAACCGACCGCACGACGACGGCCATCTCCGACCACGGCATGCCGTCGACCAGATGGGCGCGCCGCATGACGTCGGCGATGGCAGTGGCCTCCTTGGCCGCCGACGCGTGCACCCGAACGAGCGCCTTGGCCTCGCCGAAACGCGGTGCGCCGACTGCCTCCGCACCTCGATGACGCGCGAGACCCGGAAGTCGGCCCGCGATGGAGTGAGCGATCTTCGCAACGACGGGATCGCTACGAAAGTTGTGCGTCAGCACCACTCGGCGAGCATCCCCCGGCTCGGCCAGATCCGCGACGAACGACGGGTCGGCACCGCGGAACGTGAAGACCGATTGGTCGGGGTCGCCCGCGACGACGGTGGAGTCGGTGTTGCTGCCGATGGCCCGAATCAAGTGCGCCGCTTGTGGATCGAGATGCTGCGCGTCGTCGACGACGAGGTGCCTGATGCGGGCGCGCTCGGATTGCAACAGCTCCGGGTCGGTCGCGAAGGCCATCAGCGCGCTGCCGATGAGCTCCGCGGCGTCGAGCCCGGGCGCCGACGCCCCTGCTGCCTCCATTCCGACGGCACCGCGCAGCAACATGGCCTGCTCGTAGCGCGCCGCGAACTTGCCGACGGCGACCCATTCCTCGCGTCCGTGCTTTCGGCCGAGTTTGACGAGGTCCTCCGGGCCGATACCCCGTTCGGCCGAGCGCAGCATCAGATCGCGGACCGCCGTGGCGAAACCCGACATGCCGAGTGCAGGGCGCAGCCTCTCCGGCCAGTCGGCAGCGCCGTCCTCGATGTCTCCTCGCAGCATCTCGCGGACCACGGCGTCCTGCTCGGCGCCGGTGAGAAGCCGAGGAGGTGGGTTGCCGTAGATGGCCGCCTGCAGACGCAGGACGGCGAACGCGTACGAGTGGACGGTGCGCACCAACGGTTCACGCGTCGCTCGCACCGGAAGTTCGCCGGCGAACAGTCCCGCGGTGATCTGCTCGCGCATCCGGACCGAAGCCCGTTTCGACTGCGTCAGCACGAGCACCGATTCCGGGTCGCCGTCCGCGATGCGGGACACCGCGTAATCGGCCATCAACGAGGTCTTGCCGGTGCCGGGACCGCCGAGCACCTGCCACGGACGCCACGCCGCACCTCCGTCGGCTGCGGCTTCGGCGGCATCCGAGAAACTGGTCAACAACCGCTGGGCGTCGCCCGACCACGTGCGACGAGCCTGCGCGACGCGAGGCGCCCGCACGAGCGTCGCCCCGCCCTGCCTGTCACCGCCCTGCCTGTCACCGCCGCGTCCGTCCATGGAAGAAGATTGGATCACGCCCCACCGACACACTCGCATCCCGTGACCGTCCGACCCGGCGCCCTGCGATCGCATCGATGCGGCAGACTGAACCGGTGCCCCAGCTGAACCTTCACACGTACGGGCCGGTCGACGGGCCCGAGATCCTTGCCGTGCACGGCATGACCGGACACGGCGCCCGCTGGCGTGACCTCGCCGAGAATCATCTGCCCGAGGCCCGATTCCTCGCCCCGGACCTGATCGGCCACGGCCGATCGCCGTCGACTCCGCCGTGGGACATCGCCGCGCAGATCGGTGCACTGCGAACGCTCGTCGAGAACCACGCGCGTGGACCGGTCCTGGTCGTCGGCCATTCGTACGGCGGCGCGCTGGCCGTGCATCTGGCGGCGACGCATCCCGAGCTCGTGCGAGGGCTCGTTCTTCTCGACCCGGCGATCGAGATCGACCCGAACGACCTGCTCGAGGTCGCCGAGCTCACCGCCAAGTATCCCGACTACACCGATGCCGACGAGGCGAAGTCGGAGAAGATCAACGGCGCGTGGGCGGACGTTCCCGTCGAACTTCTGGATCGCGAGATCGAGGAGCATCTCGAACGGGCCGACAACGGCCGCGTCAAGTGGCGCATGTCGACGGCGGCGATCGTCGCGTCGTGGGGTGAGCTCGCGCGGCCGCTCGTCGTGCCCCCGGCGGGTACGAGGACCGTCGTCGTGCAGGCGATGCGCGTACAGCCACCGTACGTGACCGACCAGTTCAAGAAGGCGCTCGATGCACAGCTGGGTGACGACCTGACGATCGTCGAACTCGACTGCGATCACATGGTTCCTCAGGCCAAGCCCGCCGACGTCGCCGATCTGGTGCGTGAGCTGTTGTAGATGGCGCGCATCACGGACGAGCAGGTCGAGACCGTGCGATCGCTGGTCGCATCCATTCCCCCGGGCCACGTCGCGACGTACGGGGACATCTGCGCGGCCGCCGGGCTGTCCAGCCCGCGCATCGTGGGCTGGATCATGCGAACGGACTCTGCGGACCTTCCGTGGCATCGAGTGCTGTCGGCCAGCGGAAAGCCGGCCGCGCACCTGGCCACGCGGCAGCTCGAACAATTGCGCGCCGAGGGCATCCTGGCTCGGGACGGTCGAGTGGACCTGAAAGCAATCCGCTTCCCGTTCACCGACTAACCTCGTCAGGTATGGATCTCGGACAGTTCGACCCGCGGTCGACCGCGAAGTACGCCCTGAAGAAGGCAAGTCCGTTCGTCGCCGCTGCCGGTCTGGTCGTCGACGAGGTGTCGGGTACACGCGTCGTCGGCCACATCGAGCTGTCCGAGGAGCACTTCACCCCCTGGGGCGTCGTGCACGGCGGCGTCTACACGACGGCCGTCGAGAGCGCCGCCAGCATCGGTGCGAGCGAGGCCGTGAAGGAACGAGGCGAGTTCGCCGTCGGCGTGCACAACGGAACCGATTTCCTGCGCGCCAGCAAGGGCGGACGCGTCGACGTCGTCGCGGAACCGTTGCAGCAGGGCCGCGTTCAACAGTTGTGGCTGGTGACCGTCACGGCTTCGGACAGCGGCAAGACCATCGCGCGCGGTCAGGTTCGACTGCAGAACGTGCCGCTTCCGACGTGACCTCACACCCGGTCGGGTCGTCCCGGCAGGCGCAACTCCCGGATACCGGCTCGTTCCTGCAGGCTCCACTCCCCGATTTCGACGCCGTCGTACTCGCCGGCGGGTCGGCTCGGCGCATGGGAGGCATCGACAAACCCGGTCTCGGTGTCGGCGGGATGCCCCTCGTGCACAGGGCCGTCGAGGCCGTCGGAGACGCACGACGGATCGTCGTCGTGGGTCCTCACCGCGACGATCTCGCCGACGACGTCCTCCAGACACGCGAGGAGCCTGTCCGCTCCGGACCCGTCGCAGCCATCGCCGCGGGGCTGCAAGCACTGTCGCGGTCCACGGCCGACATCGTCGTGGTCATCGCGGCCGACCTTCCGTTCGTCGACACCCGCGCCATCACCACTCTTGTTGCAGCCGTGGGTGATTCACCCGTCGTGTTCGCGACGGACGACGCCGGAAGGACACAGTATCTCTTCGGCGCGTGGGCACGTTCGACACTGAACCACAAGATAAACGCACTCGAAGACGTTGCAGGACAGCCTGTTCGCTCCCTCCTCCCGGACGATTACCGCACCGTCGCCGTCCCCGGTACCGACGACTGCGATACACCGGACGACGTGCGCCGAGCACGGGAACGCACCGCCCTCCACGCGTCGGGCATCGAGGCATCACGGGCGAGGATTCGAGAACGGTTGTCGCCCATTGCGGTACGCCACGTACCTCCGGTGGAGGCCGAGGGAGGTGTCCTCGCCGACGCCCTCGTCGCTGCCGGTGCGCTCCCCCACGTCGACACGTCCGCGATGGACGGCTACGCGGTGGCAGGCGACGAGCCGTGGACGGTGCGAGGCGAGGTTGCCTTCGCGGGAACGTCGGATCTCGAAGACATGCACGACGGCGACGCCGTTCGCATCGCAACCGGAGCGCGGGTTCCCGACGGCGCCACCGCCGTCGTGCGGGACGAGCACGTCGTCGTCGGCGACGACGGGCTCCTGCGTCGACGTCCCGACGCACCGGTGCGGAACGACGCACGCCGACGCGGTGAGGACTGGCGACCGGGGACCGAACTGGTCTCTGCGGGAACGACCGTCTCGGCCGCCGTGGTATCGGTCGCTCTCAGCGCCGAGGTGGGCAACCTGCCGGTTCGCGGGCCGGTTCGTGCCCGAACCGTGTTCAGCGGGAACGAGATCCGCGCCGAGGGTCCACTCGACCCCGGTCAGACCCGTGACAGCATCGGCCCGGTCCTTCCGCGCTACCTTCGTTCGTGCTGCGTCGACACGGCGGACTCCGTGCACCTCCACGACACACCTGCCGCGTTCGACGAACTACTCGCCGACGCGTCGGACGTGGACCTGCTGGTCGTCGTCGGCGCGACAGGCGGCGGCGCGGCGGATCAACTCAGGTCTGCGTTGAACCGGGCGTCAGCGGAGACCATCGTGAGCCGGGTCCCCATCCGCCCCGGCGGATCTCAGATCACGGCGGTCCTGCCGAACGGGGTCGTCGTGCTCGGGCTGCCCGGCAATCCATTGGCGGCCGTCAGCACCCTGATGATGACGGCACCCGCGATCGTCGACGCGTTGACCGGCAGGATACCCACCACGCCGTGGCTCGGCTTCCTCACCAACGCTGCCGACGTCGCGTCCGACAGTGCGCGCATCGTTCCCGTCTCGCGCGATGGGGTGGGATGGCGCGCGGACACCGCCGTGCGCACCGCACACCTGCTTCACCTCGTGGGTCACGACGCGTTGGCGGTCGTCCCGCCGCATGTCAGCCCCGACGACCCCGTGGAGCTACTTCCGCTGTTTCGGTAGGAATCGAATCGTGGAGAACCGCTGCACCGGCACGGAATCGGTCGACGACGAGATCGACGATCCCAGCGTGGACGCCGAGCGGATCGGCGACGCCGTCGCTGCCCGCGTCGACGAGCCTGGAGTGGAACAGCCCGCGTGCCAGCAGGTACGACGCCACGAAGACTCTCCTGTGGCCGTCTCGACGGAGCTCGGCGACTACGTCGGGCACCGCGGGCTGTGCGGTTGCGACGTACCCGATACGCACCGGCACCTGCGCGAGGTCGGCCAGCATCGCCGCCGCACGACGGTGGTCCCGTAGTGCTCGCTGGTCGGACGATCCCGCCGCGGCGAACACGATGGCGTCGCCGTCGTTCCAGCCCACTGCGCGCAGCCGCTCGAGCATGACCTGCGCGAACACCGGATCGGGACCGAGTGCACGCGTGACCGTCACCCGCGAGTGCTCGCTGTCGGCAACCTCGCGGGGAACGTCGGTATGCACGTGATAGCCGGAGGCCAGGAACGCAGGTACCACGACAGCGGGAGCCGTGAGACCTCTCAGCACTTCGGACGGAGACGGACCGAGCACGTCGACGAACGCGACGCGCGTCTCGCCGACCTCGCGGCCGACCGCGTCGGCCAGTTCGGCGACCATCTCGACGCCGCGGGGATTGCGGGTTCCGTGCGCGACCAGCACGAGCGTCGGGTTCTTCACGTTCATCTAGTACTTGCTCCCCTCGGGAACTCGAATCGGTGGTGCGGAGGGGATGTGCGACCGGTCGTCGACGGCGACGTCGGCGGGATCGATCGCGAGGCGATATCCCCTCTTGACCACGGTTTGAATGGTCTTCGGTGCGCCCAGTGACGACCGGAGCCGTGTCATCGCGGTCTCGACGGCGTGGGTGTCGTCGCCACCGCCGGGCAGCGACGCCAGCAGTTCGTCGCGGGACACGACCTGCCCCGGCCTACGGGCCAGTGTCTTCACCAGGGCCATCCCGGCGGGTGAGATCGAACGCACGACGCCGTCGACGACGACGCATCGACCCCGGATGCTGATCGAATGACCGCCCGCCTGCATCGGCCGCGCACGCCGCGGGAGTTCCTCGGCGATATGTCTGGCCAGTGCACCCAGGCGAGCGCGCGCCGGCTGCGTCGTCGCCACCTTCAGATGTTCGAGCGGCGCCGCCGTCACCGGACCCACGCACACGGGCAGAACCCGGGTGCGCAGCGAGTGCAGCAGTGGTTCGAGCACACCGCTGACGTCCGCGCGCATCAGCAGCGACGCCACGGCAGGTGCACTCGTGAAGCTGACGGCGTCGAGATCGCCGACGAGCACCGCCTCGATCATCCGGTCCATCGGCGTGCCGTCGTCGGGGGCGGTCCACCGATACACCGGCACGGGCACGACGTCCGCGCCTGCGTCGCGCAGCGCCTCGCAGAAGTCCGGCACCGGTTCCCATTCGGTTGTCGCACCGTGCAATTGAACGGCGACACGTTTACCCGCGACTCCTTCGTCGAGAAGGTGTTCGAGCACCTCCGCCGACGACTCCGATGCGGGCGACCATTCCTCGCGGAGGTCGGCCGCACGGATGGCACCCTTGGCCTTCGGTCCGCGAGCCAACAGTCTCGACGACGCGAGTGCCCGCCCCAGGCTTTCTGCCCTACCCCATCCGTCGGCGGCCTCGACCCATCCACGAAATCCGATTCCGGTCGTGGCGACGGTGATGTCCGGTGGCTCGGCGATGATGCTGTCGGTGACGCGTTCGAGTTCTGCGTCGTCGGCGAGCGGGATGATGCGGATCGCCGGAGCGTGCATCACCGATGCGCCTCGGCGCTCCAGCAACGTCGCGAACTCCTCGGCACGACGCGACGCGGTGACCCCGACGGCAAACCCTGCCAGAGGCGTAGCAGCCTCGGCGGCTTGGCTCATGTCGTCGCGCCCCGCACGAAGATCACACCGTCGACCACCTTTGTCTCGAACGAGCCGAGGCCGACCGACTCGTCGTCGAGGCAACGGCCGTCGACGAGCGAGAACACCTGCTTGAGCAGCGGCGACGCCACGGTCGGCTCCCCTGCGCGGTCACCGACCAGGCCACGGGACATGACCGCGGCGCGGCCGAACGGATCGATGTTCCCGACGGCGTACACGTCACCTCCGGGGAGAACGAACAGTGCAGCCTGCACGCCTCCTCGCAGCAGCACCGCCACGCCTCGGCCGGGAACCAGGGTGTCGATCGCGGCCGCTGCCGTCCATTCGCGAGCGGCGTGCGTGCCGGCCGAGACGGCCCGGTCCGTGCTGGTTCGAGTATCGATGACAGTCATTCGAGTACCTCCTGGTGCTATTGCACGTTGCCGATGTTTCTTCGTCGTTAAGCAGCCATTACTGCGGTGTGCACATGCGTCACGCGCCGACTCGGGGCATTCCCATCAACACGGGAACCTTGCGCTGACCACTGTCGTCGAACGAAATGGTCTGGTCCGCCTCGTCGGGTGCGTTGACGAACGAGACGAACCGGCTCAGCTTCTCCTCGTCCTCGAGGACACCCGCCCACTCGTCCTTGTATCCCGCGACGTGGCGTTCCATGTCGGCCTCCAACTCGGCGCCGATTCCGAGGCTGTCCTCGACGACGACCGCCTTCAGATGGTCGAGGCCACCGTCGAGGGATTCGAGCCACGGGGCGGTGCGCTGCAGTCGGTCCGCGGTGCGCACGTAGAACATGAGGTACCGATCGATGTAGCTGACGAGCGTCGCGTCGTCGAGGTTCGACGCCAACAGCTGCGCGTGCTTGGGCGACTGTCCACCGTTGCCACCGACGTACAGGTTCCAGCCGCCCTCGGTCGCGATGACGCCGACGTCCTTGCCCCGCGCCTCGGCACATTCGCGTGCGCAGCCGGACACACCGAACTTGATCTTGTGCGGGGAACGCAGTCCGCGGTAACGATTTTCCAGTTCGACGGCCATGCCGACCGAGTCCTGCACGCCGTAGCGGCACCAGCTCGACCCGACGCAACTCTTCACCGTCCGCAGCGACTTGCCGTACGCCTGGCCGGATTCCATCCCCGCGTCGACGAGTCGTTTCCAGATCGCCGGAAGCTGTTCGACGCGTGCGCCGAACAGGTCGATCCGCTGACCACCGGTGACCTTCGTGTACAGACCGAAATCGCGGGCGACCTCGCCGATGACGATGAGCTGTTCGGGCGTGCACTCGCCACCGGGCATGCGCGGCACCACCGAGTAGGTCCCGTTCTTCTGAATGTTGGCGAGGAAGTGGTCGTTGGTGTCCTGCAGCGACGCCTGCTCCCCGTCGAGAATGTGGTCCGACGACGTCGACGCGAGAATCGATGCGACGACGGGCTTGCAGATGTCGCAGCCGGTTCCCGTCCCGTACTTCGCGACGAGAGAGGAGAAGGTTCGCGTGTTCGTGGCACGGACGATCTCGAACAGCTCGGCGCGCGACTGAGAGAAGTGCTCGCACATCGACTTCGACAACACGACGCCCGACGCCGCGAGCAGCTGCTTGATCGACGGGAGGCAGCCGCCGCACGTCGTGCCTGCCGTCGTGCAACTCTTGACCGAGGCGAGGTCGCAGGCGCCGCCCTCGATAGCACCGCAGATCGCACCCTTCGTCACCCCGTTGCACGAGCAGATCTCGGCGTCGTCGGGCAGTGCACCGATGCCAACGGACTCGGCCGCGGGCGAGATCAGCGACCCGGGATCGCCCGGGAGTTCGCGTCCGACAAGCGGTCTCAGAAGTGAATATGCCGTCGCATCGCCGACGAGGATGCCGCCGAGCAGCGTCTTGGCGTCGTCGGACACGACGAGTTTCGCGTACGTACCCTTCGGTGCGTCGCTGAACACGACTTCGAGCGCACCGGGCGTCGCGGCCATCGCGTCACCGAAGCTGGCGACGTCGACGCCCATGAGCTTGAGCTTGGTGGACATGTCGGCACCCGGGAATTCGGCTGCGCCCCCGAGCAACCGGTCGGCGACGACCTCGGCCGTCGAGTATCCGGGTGCGACGAGACCGTAGCATCGACCCTCGACGGCAGCGCACTCACCGATCGCGTAGACGTCGGGATCCGCTGTGCGGCAACCGGTGTCGACCATGATGCCGCCACGTGCGCCGACCTCGAGACCACAATCGCGTGCCAGCTGATCCTGAGGCCGCACACCTGCCGAGAACACCACGAGGGCGGCGTCGATGACCGTGCCGTCGGACAACTCCACCGACAGTCCGGCGCTGTCGTTCTCGGCGATGGACGACGTACCGACTCCCGTGTGAACGTACAGTCCGAGATCGGTGACGAGACGCGCCAGCAGTGCGCCGCCACCCTCGTCGACCTGCAACGGCATGAGCCGTGGTGCGAATTCGACGACGTGCGGCGTCATGCCCATCTTCTTCAGTGCATTCGCGGCTTCGAGCCCCAGGAGGCCACCGCCCACGACGATGCCGACGGCTCCCGGCCCGGCAGCGTCGGCGCGAGCGCGAATGCGGTCGAGGTCGTCGAGCGTGCGGTAGACGAAGCACCCGTCAAGGTCGTGGCCGGAGATCGGCGGTACGAACGGGTAGGACCCCGTCGCGAGGACCAGGGCGTCGTAGTCGACGGTGTCGCCGAGCGACGTCGTCACGGTCTTCGCCGCACGGTCGATACTGTCGGCGCGCACTCCGAGCCGCATCTCTACGGCCGTGTCACCGAGATAGTCGTTGCCCGCGAGTGCGAGCTCCTTGTGATCCCAGCTACCGACGTAGGACGACAGACCGACACGGTCGTAGGCCGGCAACGCCTCCTCGCACAGAACGGTGATCTTCCAGTCGGCGGCCTCGTCACGCGCACGCAGCGCTTCGACGAACCGGTGACCGACCATTCCGTGTCCAACAACCACCGCGTTCTTCACGAGAGGTCCTTTCGATGTGTCGAGTTCGAGAGTCATACCGCTGCAGCCGAATTCGCGGGGCGCTTGCGCAGGTAGACCGCCCAGGTGACGCCGCAGCAGAGGACATAGAAGGCCAGGAAGACCCAGAAGGCGGTCGTCGCGGATTTCGCCTCACCCGAGTACGACGCGCGGAGAACGAGATTGATGCCGACACCGCCCAGAGCGCCGATGGCGCCGGCGATTCCGATGAGCGCACCGGACATCCTGCGGGACCAGTGCTGCTGCTCTTCGATCGTCGTTCCCTGCAGTTCGACCGACTTGGCGGCGAAGATGGCAGGGATCATCTTGTAGACCGAGCCGTTTCCGAGGCCGGACAGCAGGAACAGCAGGATGAATCCGACGACGAACAACGCCATCATCGTTCCGCTCGCGGCGCCCGCGGTGTTGTCGTCCCACGTACTCGCGGCGACGAGGATGCCGGTCGAGAAGACCATGGCGACGAACGTGTACAGCGTGATCTTCCCGCCGCCGATCTTGTCGGCGAGTTTGCCACCGAACGGACGCGAGATCGATCCGAGAAGCGGCCCGAGAAACGCGATCTGGGCTGCGTGCAGCGACGCCTGTGCCTGCTGCGCGGCCGTCGCGGGTGCGCCGTCGGTCAGCCCAGCCAGGAAGTTGATCTGCAGAACCTGACCGAACGCGAAGCTGAAGCCGATGAACGATCCGAACGTGCCGATGTAGAGGAACGCGATCCACCACGAGTCGGAGAACCGCAGCACGTCGATCATGGAGCGCCCGTTGGTCTTCTGGTTCTCCAGGTTGTCCATGAACAAAGCTGCGCCGACCGCGGCGATCGCGATGAACACGAGATACACGGCACAGACGATCTCGGGCGCGGTGTTGCCCACGGTTGCGATGACGAGCAGACCGATCAACTGGATGACGGGCACGCCGATGTTGCCACCGCCCGCGTTGAGGCCGAGCGCCCATCCCTTCTCACGCTGCGGGTAGAACGCGTTGATGTTGGTCATCGAGGACGCGAAGTTGCCGCCACCGAGTCCCGCGAACGCGGCGACGATCATGTACGTGGTGTACGACGCCGGATTCAGCATGAAGTACATCGTCAGCACCGTCGGGACGAGGAGCACGAGAGCGCTGAAGATCGTCCAGTTACGTCCGCCGAACTTGGCCGTCGCGAACGTGTAGGGAATGCGCAGAATGCCGCCGACGAGAGTCGGGACTGCGACCAGGAAGAACTTGCCCGCCGCGTCGATGCCGTACACCGACACCGGCATGAACAGCACCATGACCGACCAGATGGACCAGATCGAGAAGCCGACGTGCTCGGCGACGACCGACCAGATCAGATTCCGCTTCGCGATGTCCTTGCCGCCGGCCTCCCACGCCTCGATGTCCTCGGAGTTCCAGTAGCTGATGCGA
This sequence comes from Rhodococcus sp. B10, assembly GCF_011770055.1. Lineage (NCBI taxonomy): Bacteria > Bacillati > Actinomycetota > Actinomycetes > Mycobacteriales > Nocardiaceae > Rhodococcus > Rhodococcus sp. B10. Next base: position 77,587 of record NZ_JAAFYV010000008.1, read on the forward strand.
TGGTTCTTCGACACCGGAACCGTGCCCGGTTTCGGCACTGCAGACGAAACAGCGTCGGCGGGGACAGTACCGGCTGGCAATGCCTCGGGGGTGCTTGTCACGTAGGCCTCCTGATCGGGTGTGTGCACCGAATCTAGGAAAGCCATGTTGCGCGGGCGCTGCCCGCGATGACCTCGCGATTAACTTGGTCTCACGTTCGGCAGAAGCCGAACGTGAGATAGACGGCGACTTCCCGTCACCAGGTGTCCTCGAGCATCCGAGGCCGGCAGCAGAAGTAGCCGGCCACGAGCAGCACGGCGACACAGACGGTCAGCACGAGGACGGGCACGCCCCATCCCCCGGACACCGAATGCAGCAGACCGAACGACAGCGGGCCCATCGACGAGACGACGTAACCGAGGCCCTGTGTGAAGCCGGACAGACCCGACGAGCCTGCCGGGGTGCGAGTGCGCAGGTTCATCAGCGTCAACGACATCGGGAACGTCAAGGTGCCGAGACCGAGCAGACAGACCCAGACGACGGTGCCCGACGCCGGCGACCAGTGCAGACCGGCGAATCCGACGAGGTAGAACACGGCAGCCACGACGACGAGTCCGTACGGGTTGCGCAGACGCGCGCACAGCGACGGCGCACCGAGCGACGTGACGAGACCCATGGCACCGAACGCGGCGACGGATGCGCCTGCCGCAGCCTCGCCGATTCCGGCGTCGGTCAGCAGCGTCGGGAGCCAGGTGAGCATTGCGTAGGTGATGAACGAGGTCATCGCGAACATGCCGACCATTCCCCAGGCGAGCGACGAACGCCAGATGCGTCCCGTCGACTCCTCGTGGACCGCAGCCGACCCTTCTTCCCCCGACACGTCCGCCACGTCCCTGCCCCGACGCGCGAGAACGACTCCCAGCCACGGCACGGCCGCCGCGAGCCCGACGACGGCCCAGACTCCGATCGAGATGCGCCAGCCGTGCGCATTCGCGACCGGAACGGCGAGCAACGGAGGAGCCAGCGTGCTGATCTGCATCGCGCAGATGTACATCGTGCTGACGACGGCGAGCCGGTCGGAGAAGTAGCGCTTGACGAGCGGCGGGATGACGACGTTGCCGATTCCCATGCCCGCCAACGCGAGAGCGGACAGAACCAACAACGACACGGTCCCCGGCGCGAACGCGCGCACGGCCATGCCCACCGTCGTCATCGTCATCGCGATCAGTGCAGCGCGCTCGAGTCCGGTGCGCTTCGCGATCACGGGAGTGAGCAGACCGAACACGGCGAACATCGCCGGCGGCAACATTCCCACGAGACCGATGACTCCGGACCCGAAGTGCAGATCGTCACCGATACGACCGAACAACGGGCTGATACTCGTGACGGCCGCGCGCAGCGTCAGCGCCGAGACGATGATCGCCGCGAACACCAGAATTCGGCCACGAAGGAGTCGGGTCGATTCGGAGTGTTCGGAGGTCTCGGTGACGACGGCGCTGGTACCCACGCGTTGAATCATAGGATGACCGGATCATCGGCCGCAAAGCGTTAAACTAGCGGCCGATCGCGCAGAACCCGGGGCGCGAAGACCGACGGGGAGTCCAACGTGCAGCAGGTACAGCGTTCCAGCCTGATCTCTCAGGTGACGGCGCAGCTCCGTGACGAGATCGTCTCGAAGCGATGGCCTGTCGGGTCACGGATACCGACCGAGCCCGAGCTGTGCGAGATGACCGGAACGGGGCGCAACACGGTCCGCGAAGCCGTTCAGGCGCTCGTGCACGCAGGGATGGTCGAGCGTAGGCAGGGATCGGGGACGTTCGTCCTGGCCACCTCGGACCTCGGCGGCACTCTCGGAAAGTACTTCGCCGACGCTCTCGACCGCGACGTCACCGAGCTCCGACGCGCTCTCGAGGTCACCGCGGCGATGCTCGCCGCCGAACGCCGCGACGACGAGGACATCCGCGCGTTGACAGAAGCGCTCGCGAACCGGAACGAATCGATGAGCGGCGGCGTCACCGTCGAGGCGATCGCCGTCGACGCGCTGTTTCACCGTGCCATCGTCGCGGCCAGCCACAATGCCGTCTATCTGGAGTTCTACGACTCTCTGCTTCCGGTCATCCAGCAGGCCATGCTGCATCACCTCGTCGCACACGACCTGAATTACGACGCCGAACACATCGCCCTGGTCGACGCGATCGTCGACGGCGATGCCGATCGGGCAGGTCAGGCCGCCCAGGTGCTGTTCGACGAACTGGTCCGCGAGGCCTGAACGCCCGCCGGCGAACCTAGAGCAACAGCCGAACGAGATCGGCGCTGCGCGCCAGACCGGGAAACGCCTCGGGCGTCGACCGCGCGTGCAGTGCGTGCACCGCGAAGCGGAAGATCAACGCACGGAGCAGCATCTGCGGCCACTCGGGCAAGTCCTCCCAGCGACCGACCAGAGCATCGTCCGCACCGCCCCACGAGATCGCGTCGACGACGGATACCGCCGCCGCCCACGCCGCCGGTCGCCAGTACGGAGTGATGTCGGTGATGCCGGGGGCGTCGCTGCCCTCGAACAGAACGGTGCCGAACAGGTCGCCGTGGACCAGCTGATCCGGCGATTCGACGGGTTTGCGCAGGCTCGCGAGCTGCTTGATCAGCTCCAGACTCTGTTTGCCGTCGTCGGAGGTCACTTCGGGCGCACCAGCGCCGCGCGCGGCACGCAGTGGAACCGCCTCCCACGCGGCACGGTCGGCGACCGCGAAGACGTCGACGTCGGCCCACGGCGCGACCGGGAGCTGCGACAGGAACCGCGGCCTGTCCAGCTGAGCCGTCGCGGCGTGCAGGCGAACCGACATCGAGACGACCTCGTCGTGCCGCGGCTCGGGTGAACCCTCGATGAACGTGTCCGCGCGCCAACTGCTGACGACGTAACGCCCGTCGGTGGATCGCACCGGCCGAGCGAGTCGAACCCCGTCGACCACCAAGTTCTCGCGCACCTTGGCCGACCACGCCGCACGGGCGTGGTCGGCAACGGGCGACAGCACGACGTCGCCGAGCCTCCAACCACCGTCCCAATCGGCCCCGAGCGGGATGGGAGGCACGTCGCGCAGCCCGAACGTGGAGATCACGTGCTGAGGGGGTTCCACAGAGCTCACGTCTGTCACGCTACCGTCGACCGCCCGCACCCCGGCGCAGGCGCGCGACGCACGAACCTCACGAGTAATCGACCCCACTCAGTACTGCGGCAGGCTCGGATCCACCTGTGCTGCCCACGCGACAATTCCACCCTGGAGGTGGACGGCGTCGCCGAAACCCGCCTCGTGCAGCACCGCGAGTGCCTCGGCCGAGCGGATACCGGTCTTGCAGTGCAGCACGATCCGACGGTTCTGCGGCAGCTCGGCCAGTGCCTCACCCGACAGAATCCGGCCCTTGGGCACGAGTGTTGCGCCGTCGATATGCGCAATGTCCCATTCGACCGGCTCGCGTACGTCGATGAGCGCGACGTCGTCGGAGCCCTTCATCAGCGCGGCCAATTCCGCCGGGGTGATCGTCGACCCGTCCGCGGCAGCCGCGGCCTCGTCGGACACGACCCCGCAGAACGCGTCGTAATCGACCAGTTCGGTGATCGGTGTTCGGTCCGGATCGCGTTGCACCCGCAACGTCCGGTAGTTCATCGACAGGGCGTCGTAGATCATCAACCGACCGAGCAGCGTCTCGCCGATGCCGGTGACGAGTTTGATCGCTTCGGTCACCATGACCGAGCCGACCGACGCGCACAGCACGCCGAGAACACCGCCCTCGGCGCAGGACGGCACCATGCCGGGCGGCGGCGCCTCGGGATACAGATCCCGGTAGTTCAGGCCGACGCCACCGGGTGCGTCCTCCCAGAACACCGACACCTGACCTTCGAACCGGTAGATCGAGCCCCACACGTACGGCTTGTGCGCGAGTACGGCCGCGTCGTTGACGAGGTACCGGGTCGCGAAGTTGTCCGTGCCGTCCAGAATCAGGTCGTACTGTTCGAACAACGCCACGGCGTTGGTTCGATCGAGTCGGAACTCGTGCAGCCGGACGTCGACGCCGTCGTTGATCTCGCGTATCGACTCGGCCGCGCTCTGCGCCTTCGATCGGCCCACGTCGGACCGACCGTGGATGACCTGACGCTGAAGGTTGGACATCTCGACGACGTCGTCGTCGACGATGCCCAGCGTGCCGACGCCTGCCGCGGCCAGATAGAGGAGTGCGGGCGAGCCGAGGCCACCCGCACCGATGACCAGCACACGGGCGTTACGGAGTCGACGCTGACCGAGAGTGCCGACGTCGGGAATGATGAGGTGCCTGCTGTAGCGCGCGACGTCCTCGTGGGACAGCGGCGCCGACGGTTCCACCAGCGGGGGCAGCTGGACCATGTCGTTCGTTCTCTCTTTCAGCGCGGGCGTCGACCAGGTCAGCTACGCGGGTAGGGCCAGGGATTGAACCGGCAGGTCTTGCCGTCCATCGGCACGACGCCTTCCGGATCGAGCCGGGCGATGTCGTCGTTGGCGGTCCCGAAGGTCTGCTGCATCATCACCGGCGCCAAGCCTCCCTCGGTCTCGCACGGTTGGTGCTGCTGATAGCCGATGGCGTGGCCGACCTCGTGATTGATCTGATACTGACGATACGAGCCGATGTCGCCCTGGAACGCGATGGCACCGCGCACCCAACGCGGCTCGTTCAGCACGACACGTCCGATCCCGGGGTTGTAGCAGGAGACCTCGAGCTGGATGTCGTACCCACACGCCTGCCGGATGCTCATCTGCGATGTCAGCGAGATGCGGAAGTCCGGTTCACCCGAATCCACACGACGGAAGGCGAATCTCGGATCGTTGGTCCAGCTCTTCGGGTTGGCGAGCGTCTGATCGACGAGACGGCCGAACGACTCGTCGCCTCCGAAACCGACGGTGTCGACCCCGTCCTCCACCTCGACCGTGTAGGTGAACACGCGCTCGGTACCTTGACCGACCTGCGGCGTCGTTCCCGCAACGGTGTGCCACGTGCCCGCGCCCTGCACGGCGAACGGGCCGCCGTCGGGCAGATCTCCCGACGGAATCGAGTCCGCGAAGTTGCCGTCCGCGGCCGGCGGAACACCGATGACGTCGGTCGAACCGGTCGTGTCGGTGCTCAGCGCGCCGAACCCGGGATCGGCGGACTGATTCGTACCACCCGCCGTGGTCGTCGCCGGATCACCGGTACGAACGGCATCGAACACGACCAAGGCCGTCACGACCAGAAGAATCGGAATGGCGTACGCACGCCAGCCGTACACCGACGCGAACTTGCCGAGCTTGCTCTGCTTCTTCGCCTGACGTTCCGGGCGCGGCGACCGTGTGCGGGGCTTGCGCGGCTCGGTACGCGTCGTGGGATCCCATTGCGCACGCAACGGCTGATGGGAACCACGCGAACCCACGTCGCGCGGAAAATCGTCCGGGTCACCGTCGTCGAACTCACGGCGCATGTCGCGCTCGGCGCGGCGCGCTCGGCCACCGACAGTCGAGTACTGCCGGTCTCGTTCGGTGTCACGGGAGTCGTCGGCGCTCGATCTGTTCCTTCCGCTGCGCCGCGGCCCACCTCGGTCAGTCACCACGCCAGAATCTCACAGTCGTCGACATCCTCTGTTCGCCGCGCCGAAATCAGTGACACGGAACAACCGGCCGGTCTCCAAACCGACCGGCAGGTCGCGGCGTCGGCAACCGAAGATCCGGGCGTCGGCGGACGACCCGCGGGCGGTCGTATCGGACGTACCGTTGCCGGGAGGTATCGTTGCCACGATCTGCACTACCCGAATTCGAGACGACACCATCTCGGCCCAGGGTCCCCCACAACGGGTGCAGAGACGAATGCGGATGGGATCGAGCACTATGACTGAAATCGCGGATCGGACGTCCACGGACCGTCCGGCCCCCACGGCCGGCCGTCGCAGCGCGCGGCTGCCCCGCGATGCGCGACGCGCACAACTCCTGGCGGCAGCGAGCGAAATATTCGTGACCCGCGGCTATCACGCGTCGGGAATGGACGAGATCGCCGAGTGCGCGGGCGTCAGCAAGCCCGTCCTCTACCAGCATTTCCCCGGCAAACTCGAGCTCTACCTCGCAGTCCTGCAGAGCTACGTCGACACGCTGATCTCCGGGGTCCGTCAAGCGCTGCGCTCGACGACGGACAACCGCAAGCGCGTCCGGGCGGCCGTACTCGCCTATTACGACTTCGTGGACACGGACTCCCAGGGCTTCCGTCTCGTCTTCGAGTCGGACCTCATGGGCGAACCTCAGGTCAGCGCACGCGTCGAACAGGCAACCGAGGCGTGCGTGGACGCGGTCTTCGACCTCGTCGCCCACGACTCCGGCCTCGATCCGTACCGAGCACGCGTACTGGCGGTCGGCCTCGTCGGCGCAAGCCAGTTCACGGCGCGCTACTGGCTCGAAGCGGACCGGCCCATCTCGAAGGAAGACGCAGTGGACACCACGGTCTCGCTGGCGTGGGGTGGTCTGTCGCACGTGCCGTTGCAGTCTCCGTAGTTCGACTCCGCCCGAGTACCCGCAGACGACCGAGGCCCCGTATCGATTCGATACGGGGCCTCGCGTTCGTCCACGACGTCTAGGTGGCGAATCCGACCTTGCGAGCGTCGGCGGGGCCGATCTCGACGTAGGCGACCTTCGAGGTGTGGATCAAAAACTTGCGGCCCTTCTCGTCGACGAGCGACAGCACGCCGTCCTTGCCCTCGAGCGCCGTGGCGACGAGCGCTTCGACCTCGTCGGGCGACTGAGCGCTGTTCACCACGAGCTCGCGAGAGCTTTCCGACACACCGATCTTGACCTCCACGGCCAACCTCCGAACTCCTAGAGAAACTTCAGCTGCTTCGCCCAGGCTAGTGCAGCCGGACCGACCCACGCGCGCGACTGGCACGTGCTGTCAGCGAACACGCGCACGGCCGCACGACGAGAGAACTCAGACGAGGCCGAGGACCTTCATGCGTTCGGCGTGCTGCTCCTGCATGCGGTCGAACAGCGCAGCCACGCCGTTCAGATCTCCCGACGCCGTGATGACGAGATCGGTCAGTTCCTCGCGCTGGGCCAGCACGTACTGCGCCTGGGTGATCGCTTCACCCAGCAACCGCCTGCCCCACAGCATCAGTCGCGCCTTGTCCTGCGAGCTGGCTTTCACTCGCGTCGAGACCTCGTGGACGACGAACTCCGAGTGGCCGGTCTCGGCGAGCACCTCGCGGACCGTGGTAGCGACGGCCGGATCGAGGGTGTGCGCGATCTCGCGGTAGAAGTCGGCGGCCAACCCGTCGCCGACGTGCGCCTTGACCAGCGTTTCCATCCAGGTCGACGGGTTCGTCGAGGCGTGATATTCGTCGAGCGCGCGAACGTACGGGTCCATGGCGGTGTAGACGTCGATGCCGCGATCGGACAGCGCCTGCACGAGGGTCTCGAAGTGGTTCATCTCGGCGGCGGCCATGCTCGCGAGTGCGACGCGTCCCTGCATCGTGGGTGCCATGCGTGCGTCCTCTGCCAGACGGTAGAACGCCGAGATCTCGCCGTACGCCAGCACAGCCAGCAGCTCGGCGACACCGGGATGGTCGTACGCGATCCGAGGTTCGTCGGTATCGCTCCCGACCGTTGTCGACGGGTCGGTGGTCACGGCGTCTGGCGAGTGGGCTCCCATGACGGCAATCTTAAGGCTCGGACGCGCCCGTCACATGTGTCGTTCGGGCATGCGAAAGCTCACACCGTCCTGCCACGTCGACGCGGTGGTCGGACGCCTCGATACCCGCTTCGCGGGCTCGGCAAGTTACCATGGTCCTCGGATCGACGCGCGGACCGAAGACACGGACCGATTTTCACCGCGAAGATTCACGACAATGTGTGCGCACCCGCCCCGGGTCGCTCCGACTGCTTCGCCGATCGTGTGTCTATTTCCGACACGGCTGAGGCTCGCTGCGACATCACATCGGGACGAGGGCATCGACTTCGGCCGGCAATAGGCCTGTGCCCTTCTTCGTGCGTACGTGTGACCACGAGGAAGGCCAGAACCCTGAGCAAGATCATCGTCGACCAGGAAACCGAGACCGGCGACACCACGTTGTCCGCACAACTCGACGACACACACGTTCCGCCCACATTCGCCGAACTGGGAGTTCGCGACGACATCGTCCGCTCCTTGAAAGAGATCGGCATCGAGCGCACCTTCGCGATCCAGGAGTTGACGCTCCCGCTCGCGCTCGCAGGCGACGACCTCATCGGCCAGGCACGCACCGGCATGGGCAAGACGTTCGGATTCGGCGTGCCGTTGCTGCATCGCGTCGCGACCACCGACTCCGGTACGACGCCGCTGGACGGCACCCCCCGAGCTCTGGTCATCGTGCCGACGCGCGAGCTGTGCATCCAGGTCAGCGCCGACCTCGCCAACGCGTCGAAGCACCTGAAGTCGTCGAACGGGCCGGTGAAGATCCTGTCGATCTACGGCGGCAAGCCGTACGAGACGCAGATCAGCGCGCTGCAGAAGGGCGTCGACGTCGTCGTCGGCACGCCGGGACGACTCCTCGACCTCGCGAAGCAGGGCCACCTGATTCTCGGCAAGATCGGAGTCCTCGTACTCGACGAGGCCGACGAGATGCTGGACCTCGGTTTCCTACCCGACATCGAACGCATTCTCGGCATGGTCCCCGACGGACCGTCGGCGGGGTCGACCCACGCGGGCCGTCAGACGATGCTGTTCTCCGCCACGATGCCCGGCCCGATCATCACCCTGGCACGCACGTTCCTGACGCAGCCGACGCACATCCGCGCCGAAGAGGCCGAGTCGTCCGCCGTGCACGACCGCACCACCCAGCACATCTACCGCGCCCACGCTCTCGACAAGGTCGAGATGGTGTCCAAAGTCCTGCAGGCGAACGGCCGCGGCGCGACGATGATCTTCGTCCGCACCAAGCGCACCGCGCAGAAGGTCGCCGACGAGTTGCTCGAGCGTGGCTTCGCCGTCGGCGCCGTCCACGGAGACCTCGGCCAGATCCAGCGCGAGAAGGCACTGAAGAAGTTCCGGAGCGGCAGCATCGACGTGCTCGTCGCCACCGACGTCGCCGCGCGCGGTATCGACATCGACGACGTCACCCACGTCATCAACTACCAGTGCCCCGAGGACGAGAAGACCTACGTCCACCGCATCGGTCGCACCGGCCGCGCCGGACGCACCGGCATCGCGGTGACCCTCGTCGACTGGGACGACATCCCCCGCTGGCAGGCCATCGACAAGGCGCTCGACCTCGGCACGCCCGACCCGATCGAGACGTACTCGAGCTCGCCTCACCTCTTCGACGACCTCGACATCCCCACGGACGTCACCGGTTCGATCAAGAAGACGCCGGAACCGAAGGTCGAGGCATCCGACGCAGGCACCGCCGAGAACGACGACGCAGCCGACGCCGACGCCGACGCGGCCCGATCGAAGCCGCGTCGTACCCGCAACCGGACGCGCACGAGGGCAGGCAAGCCCACTGCTCGCCGCGCGGACGCAGGCGAGACCGCCGACAACGGCTCGGAGAGCGCTCCCGCCGACGCCGGCACCGAGGCTGCCCCGCGACGACGCCGTCGTCGTCGCCGCTCCCCCGCGTCGGCCGCACCCGCGCAGACCGCGTCGGAGTAGTCTCTCTCTTCGTGCTGGCACCGGAACGTCGACGGCGATCGGATCTCGTCGCGGCGGCGGTGATCCTCGTCGTCGTGGTGCTCGGACTTGCCGTCGTCTGGCTCAGGAGCGACGCACACGGAACGACGGACACCGTCGCGACGTCGCCGCTCCCCCAGACCGACACCGCGACAGCGGTGCCGACGGCGTTGACCGAGCTCTGGCGCGCCCGGAGTCCCGTCACCCGATCACCGATCGTCACCGGTGCCGCCGTCGTCACCGGGGACGGTGGCACCGTGGAGGGACACGACCCCACCACGGGTGACGTCGCGTGGTCCTACGAGCGGGACCGAGCGTTGTGCGACGTGACCGACGCCTGGAACACGGCGGTCGCGATCTACTCCGACGATCGCGGCTGCTCACAGGTCACCGAGCTCGACGGTGCGACCGGCATGCGGAAGGCACAGCGCACCTCCGATGCCGACGCCGCAGTTCGGACCACCGACGACGGCACGTATCTGACCTCGCGAGGTGACACCCGCATGGAACTGTGGCGGTCGGATCTCGTGCGCACACTCGAGTACGGCCGCGTCGATGCTCCGGTCAATCCGAACTCCCAACCGCGCACCGGTTGCACATTGCTGTCGTCGGCGTCGAACTCCTCGCGCGTCGCAGTGCTCGAACGGTGCCCCGGCGAGGACGCCGCACGTCTGACGATGCTGAACCCGGCGCCGAAGGACGCGCAGCAGCCGGAGGTATACGGCTCGTCCGTCGTCGCAGCGCTCACCGGCCCCGAGGGCGAGATCGACGGCGCCACCGTGTTGGTCGCGTCGGGAGACCGTGTTGCACTTGCCATTCCGGCGTCGCCAGGCGAGCCCGCGCGGGTCGCGATCTTCGACGGCACCGCGCAACAACTGTCGGAATTCGACCTACCCGACGCCGTCGCGGGCGCGGGTCCGTTTCCGAACGACGACACCGTCGTCAAGGCAGCATCGGTGTTCGCGTGGTGGACCGGAACCGCCACGGTCGCGCTGGGACTCGGCGACCTGTCACCCGTCTGGTCGCTGCCGTCCGCGCTCGGCCCGGGAGCGGTCATGGCAGGCAAGCTTCTCGTGCCCGTTCCCGACGGCATCGCAGTACTGGACCCCGGCACCGGTTCGCCGGGCAGCACCATTCCGGTGGATCGGGCCGGCTACACGGGAATGGTCGGTATCGCGGTCGTCGGCGACGTCGTCGTCGAACAACGCGGAGAGACCGTCGTCGCGCTGAGCGCCCCTCAGTCGCCCGCGGCCGGCGAATAGGTCTCGAGTTCCGACCCGTTCCAGTAGGCCAGCAGATTCGCCGCGAGTTCGCGATACGCCTGCGCGCCCTTGCTCTTCCGTCCCGACAGAACGGTCGCGCCCGAAGCCGTGGCTTCGGCGAAACGGACCGTCCTCGGAATCGGCGGCGCCAGGACAGGCAGCGAGTACCGATCGGACACGTCACCGAGAATGTCGCGGCTGTGCGTGGTGCGAGCGTCGAACAGAGTGGGTAGAGCGCCGAGCAGAGCGAGATCGGGATTGGTGATCTGCTGGACGTCCGACACGGTCCGCAACAGCTGGCCGACACCGCGATGGGCGAGCGTCTCGCATTGCAGCGGCACCAGAACCGAATGCGCGGCCGTCAGGCCGTTCAGAGTGAGCACCCCGAGCGACGGCGGGCAGTCGATCACGACGACGTCGAAATCGTCCTGCACCGACGCCAACGCCCGCTTCAGCGCGTACTCCCTCCCGGCTCGCATCAACAACAGCGCCTCTGCGCCCGCGAGGTCGATGGTGGCCGGCAGCAGGACGATGCCCTCGTCGGTCTCGACGACCGCGTCGGACAGCGGCGTGTCACCGGTGAGGACGTCGTGCACCGACGTCTCGAGCTTGTCCGGGTTGTGCCCCAACGAGAAGGTGAGACAGCCTTGGGGATCGAGGTCGATCACCAAGACCCGCTGATCGAGCGCGTGCAGTGCCGCCGCAAGTGATGCCACTGTCGTGGTCTTCGCGACGCCACCCTTCTGATTCGCAACCGCCAGTACAGTCGTCACAGCGTTAGATCCTCGCTTACATCGGCGCTGGTGGCCAGACAAGACGACCGTGGGCGCGTCGCACACCCTTCGAGTCCGGATGGTCGACGCGCCCACAGTGCAGATTCACGACGTGTCAGTGCATGATCACCGGTGCTGCCGAGTCTTTGCCCTCGGACGGGGTGACCTTCTTACGCGGCAGGAAGAACGCGGGGACGAACGTCAGAACGACCAGCACGAGTGCCACGGTGAACGTCGTCGCGAAACCGTCCGCCGAGATGCTCAGCGCCTCGACCGGCGATGTCGCCGACTCGACGCCCTTGAGCTGGTTGGTCAACACGACGGACATGACGGCCGTACCGATGGAACCGCACGTCTGCTGGACGATGTTCATCAGCGTCGATCCGCGAGCCACGCTGTGGTCGGTGAGCGTCTGCAGCGCCGCTGTCATGATCGGCATCATCGTCGAGCCGAGGCCCATGCCCATCACGAACAGCCCGCCGAGCAGCAGGACGTAGGACGTGTCCGGCCCGACCTGTGTGAACACGGCCATACCCGCGGTCACGAAGACCAGTCCGACGAGCACGATCTTTCCCGGGCCGATGCGGTCCGCAAGCGTGCCCGCGATCGGCATGGTCAGCATCGCGCCGAGGCCCTGCGGCGCAAGGAGCAGACCTGCTGCCAACGTGGTCTCGCCGCGAATCTGCAGGAAGTAGCTGGGGAACAACAGGCCGGCGCCCATGAACGCGGTGATGAAGAACAGCGTCGTGACGACTGCGATGGTGAGCGCACGGTTTCGGAACAGTCGCAGATCGATCAACGGGTGCTCGGTGCGCAGAGCATGGAAGACGAACAGCACGATGAGCACTGCACCGACGATGGCCGGGACGAGAACTCGCGTCGCGAACACCGTCTCGGTCTCGGGGATCGACGACACACCGAACAGGAACAGGGCGAGACCCGGCGACAGCATCAGCATGCCCAGGAAGTCGAACGACTCCGACGGTGTCGGTGCGTCCTGCGGCAGAATCACGACGGCGGCGATGAGCGCGACGATGCCGATCGGCACGTTGATCAGGAAGATCCAATGCCAGCTGGCCGCCTCGAGAAGCCAACCACCCAGGATCGGACCACTGATCGGGCCGAGCAGCATCGGCACGCCGAGGACGGCCATGACACGGCCGATGCGCTCCGGGCCCGCTGCACGCGTCATGATCGTCATACCGAGCGGCATCAGCATGCCGCCACCGAGACCCTGGAGCACGCGGAACACGATCAGCGACGTGATGTCCCACGCGAAACTGCACAGGACGGACCCGAGCACGAACAACACGAGCGCAGTGATGTAGAGACGCTTCGTTCCGAACCTGTCCGCAGCCCATCCGGTCAACGGAATGACCGTTGCGAGGGCGAGCGTGTAGCCCGTCATGGTCCACGCGACGGTCGCGTACGTCGCGTCGAACACGTCCATGAACGTCGGCACCGCGACACTGACGACGGTGACGTCGAGAATCGACATGATCGCGCCGAGCACGACGACGCCCGCGACCTTCAACACGGCCGAGTCGAGCTTCTCCGGCTCGGCTGCACCCGGTGGCGATGATCCTGGCTGCGTCATGGGCATCCGTCCTTCTTTTCTTCGCGAGCACGCCGTGCACGCGTCCACTGTGATTCGCGCGCCGCGACATCGAGCATCGGGCGACGAGACGATCGGTCGAACCGTCGGCTGCGTTGACGGGGTTCGAGACGTCCTCACCCGCGTGGAACGGGCGAGAGTGCACGCGTTCCGGCCGACGGGAGACAGTATCGCGTTATCGAGCCGACCACTCAATTCATTTAGCGACCGGATCGGGCCGGACGGCTGTGAGACCGGACACGACGTCCCGTTCGTCCGATTCGGTCGAGCCGGACGCGAAAGCCACAGTGCCGCACGGCACTATATGAGCATGAGCGCAACAGCCAGCGGTGACCACGGACGTGTCGTTCTGCTCCGGCACGGCGAGACCGAATGGGCGACGACCGGGCGTCACACCGGCACGACGGACGTCCCGCTCACGGCCGTCGGCGAGGAACAGGCGGTCGCGGCGGGCACGTTGCTCGGCGAACTCGACCTACGCGATCCGCTCGTGCTGAGCAGCCCACGCGAGCGTGCTCGGCGAACCGCGCAGCTGGCAGGCCTCGACATCGATCGACCGTGGGATGCACTGGCCGAGTGGGACTACGGCGACTACGAGGGCATGACCACGCCGGAGATCCGACAGAACGTGCCGCACTGGACGGTCTGGACCCATCCGTGCCCGAACGGCGAGACGATGGACGAAATCGGCACCCGCGCAGACCTCGTTCTGTCGGTGGCCCTGTCGGCTCTGCCGGAACGTGACGTCGTCCTCGTCGGGCACGGTCACTTCTCCCGAGCACTGCTCACCCGATGGACCGAACTACCCGTGTCCGAGGGCAAACGATTCGCCATGTCCCCCGCCGCGTACTCGGTTCTCGGATTCGAGCACTCGTACCGGCAGATCGCCGTCCACAACATTCACCCGTCCGTCCGGACCGGCAGGCGTGCGAGCTAGCTCTCGTCGTCGTCCTGGCCGTACTCGGCCGCCATCCATCTCGACGACGGCGGACTGAACAGCAGCACGAGAATCGACAGCACACCTGCACCGAGCAGCGCCCCGTACAGCGGCTGGTGTGAATCCGTCAACAGCGCCCACACGACGGGCAGCAGCAGCAACTGAACGACGAGCGCGATGGCACGCCCCCACCGCTTGCCCGCGATCAGCGCGACGCCGGCCGCGAGCACCGCAGCGCCGACGACCGCGAACCACCCGGCAGTTCCGTACCCGTTCGCCGTGGTCCGGTCCGACCCCTCGACGGCACGAACCACGTACACGACCGCGGCGACGAGCGCGACGATTCCCTCCACGGCGACGAGCACTCCCGCGGATCGAAACGTCACGGGGGGCACCTGAGGCAGCGAAGGCGTCGACACTCGGCCAGGATAATCGGCTCGTTCCTGCAGGCTCCACTGCTGGCCCCTTTCCGGTCGTTCCTGCAGGCTCCACTGCTGGCCCCTTTCCGGTCGTTCCTGCAGGCTCCACTCCTGCCTCTCATCCGGTCGTTCCTGCAGGCTCCACTCCTGTCCCCCCAACCGGTGCCGATAGGCTCGGTTCCCGTGCGCGCGCTCCTGATCGTCAATCCCAATGCGACCTCGACCACCCCCGCGGCTCGCGACCTCTTGGCACACGCCCTGTCGAGTCGTGTTCGCGTCACCGTCGCCCATACGACGCATCGCGACCACGCAGCCGAACTGGCATCCCAGGCCCGTGACGACGGAATGGGTCTGGTGATCGTCCACGGCGGCGACGGAACCGTCAACGAAGTGGTCAACGGCATGCTCGGAGTTCCCCTCCCGGCGTCGATGAAATCGGTCACCATCGGTGCGATACCGCCGCTCGCCGTCGTCCCAGGCGGCAGCGCGAACGTGTTCGCCCGCTCGCTCGGCATTCCGTCGGATCCGGTGGCGGCCACGAACCAGTTGATCGACCTGCTGTCGGAACGCTCGAGGCGCACCATCGGACTCGGACATTGCGACAACCGCTGGTTCACGTTCAACGCCGGACTCGGCCTCGACGCAGACGTCTGCCGTGCCATCGACGCGAGCCGCAAGAACGGCAGACCGGTGTCGCCGAGCCGGTACGTCCGGGCGTCGGTGCGCGAGTTCTTTCGTAAGAAAAATCACGAACCGACGCTGACTGTCGACATCCCGGGTCACGATTCGGTAACAGGAGTTCATTACGCTTTCGTTTCCAACTCGAGCCCGTGGACTTACCTGAGCGAACGGCCCGTGCACACCAATCCCGGCACCTCGTTCGAGACCGGACTCGGCCTGTTCGCGATGCGGACGACCAAGGTGTTCCCCAGCTTGAACGTGTCGCGACAGCTGCTGTCGGCCACGTCGGAACCCAAGTCCCGCAAGCTGTTTCGACACGACGACGTTCCTCGCGTCCGCATCACGTCGTCGGAACCGATCGGACTGCAGATGGACGGTGACTATCTCGGCGAGCGCACGGAAGCTGAATTCTTCTCCACACCGTCGGCGTTGGAAGTGGTGGCTCCGAGACCCCGGTGACACCTGCCCGATCGGGTAGTTACGTACCCGTAAGGCAGGGCTCGCCACAACGCCCGAGGCCGGTTTTGCTGGGGAAATCTCAGCAGAATCACCTCCATCGGGGTACAAAGGAGCGCAGGAGGCTTAAGCGAGCCTAACAGAGTGAGCTTGACCACGGACACACGGCTATCTCTTGACTTCCCCTAAGTTCGTGAAAGCATTCACAAGCAACAGTGCGGAAACATTCGATACGCACTCGTGAACTACAGAGAAACTATGGCGCTACGGCGCCCGGTAAGGAGCAGAGGATGGACTGGCGCCACAAGGCCATTTGTCGCGACGAAGACCCGGAACTCTTTTTCCCCGTGGGAAACAGCGGCCCGGCTCTCGCGCAGATCGCTGATGCCAAGGTCGTCTGCACGCGTTGCCCAGTCACCGCAGAGTGCCTCTCGTGGGCACTCGAGTCCGGCCAGGACGCAGGCGTGTGGGGTGGAATGAGCGAGGACGAGCGTCGCGCACTGAAGCGGCGTAATGCACGTACGCGTGCACGCAGCTCCGTCTAGCAACGGATCCCGACGCTCGCATCGGACGAGCTGATTCGGAGAAAGAACCCGGCTCAGGGGGAGCCGGGTTCTTCTGCGTTCGGGGGTCGTGCCCGTCGGGCCGGCCGGGTGCCCGCGTCGCGTGGCGGGCGCGTCAGGGCGTGCGGGGACGGCGACCGAGCGGAACACGAAGGGACGCATCGGTTCCCCCGCCCTGCGCGGGATGGAGGCCGAGAGAGCCGTTCAGTTCGACGGACACCAACGTTCGGACGATCTGAAGACCGAGCCCTTCGGACCGCTCGAGCGAGAAGCCGGTGGGCAATCCCTGGCCGTCGTCGTGGATGACGACGTCGAGCCACCGGGCCGACCGGTCGGCGGTGATCAGCACGGTTCCTGCAGTACCTGCCTCGAAACCGTGCTCCATCGCGTTCTGCACGAGTTCGGTCAACACCATCACCAACGGCGTCGCGCGCTCGGCAGAGAAGACGCCCAGCTTGCCGGTGCGCTTCACCCGAACTCGCGGATCGACGGTTCCCACGTCGAGCATGATCGGGACGAGGCGGTCGACGATCTCGTCGAGATCGACCTCTTCGTCCACCGACATGGACAGCATCTCGTGGACGACGGCGATCGACGTGACGCGTCGGACCGACTCGCTCAGTGCGACCCGAGCCTCCTCGTTCTCGGTCCGACGCGACTGCAGCCGCAGCAGCGCGGCAACGGTCTGCAGGTTGTTCTTCACCCGGTGATGGATCTCCCGGATGGTCGCGTCCTTGCTGAGCAGCGCCCGGTCCCGACGCTTCACCTCGGTGACGTCGCGCACGAGGACGATCGCTCCGACCGAACGGTCGTGAGGTCGCAGCGACAGCGTTCTGATCAACACCGTGGCACCGCGCGCGTCGACCTCCATACGGTGGCCGACGCTTGCCGTCAGAGTCGCCCGGATATGGTCGGCGGCTTCCTGCGAGTCGAACGGGTCGGTGATCAGCGAACGCGTCACCGACGCCAGGTCACGGCCCGACAGTTCCGTCGACAAACCCATTCGGTGATAAGCGGACAGCGCATTCGGGCTCGCGTAGACGACGCGTCCTTCGGTGTCGAGGCGGATGAAGCCGTCACCTGCACGAGGCGACGAATTGACGTCCGTGCGCTCGACCGGCGTCGGAAACGTCCCGTCGCCGATCATGCGGCACAGATCGTCCGCGCTGTCGCGGTAGGCGATCTCGAGCGCGCTGGGTGGACGCTGCTGCGTGGGGTTCACATCGCGGGTCAGCACGGCGATCACGTGTTCGCCGCAGCGAACGGGCACGCTGTCCGACCCCCCGACCTCGCCGCGGACGATCTCGCGGCTCACGAGGGAGTCGATGACCGTCGGATGCTGGGATTCGGATACGACGGCCCCGACCATGTCCTCGGTGAACGCCGTCGGGGCGGTGGTCGGCCTGCACTGTGCCACACACAGCACCTTGGCGCCGGGCGCGCCCTCGACGTCGTCGGTGCCGACCCACAGCAACAGGTCGGCGAAGGACAGGTCGGCGAGCAGTTGCCACTCCCCGACCACCCGCTGCAGATGGTCGACGGCCTCACCCGGCAGGTCGGTGTGCTCGGCCAGCAGATCGCTCAGCGTGGACACGGTGTCGGCTTCGGATGTGTCAGGCCACGACGGCGATGAGGTCACCCTGCTGGATGACGTCACCGACCTCGACGCCGATCGTCGTGACGGTTCCCGACGTCTCGGCCAGCACCGGAATCTCCATCTTCATCGATTCGAGGACGACGAGGGTGTCCCCGGCCGCGACCGTGTCGCCCTCGGCTACGACGATCTGAAAGACGGTCGACACCATCTCCGCGCGCACGTCCTCGGCCATGACTCTCCCTCTCGTTCGTCGCGCTCCACGGCACCCGTGGACGCACACCCGATCACACGTGAAAGACTGTAGTGAATCTACGAGAGGAGCTACACATGGGTAAGCGTGGACGTAAGAAGCGCAGCCGCAAGGGCAACGCAGCAAACCACGGCAAGCGTCCCAACAGCTGACGCGAGCGCCGAGACACGAAAGGCCGGGAAGCACATGGCTTCCCGGCCTTTCTCGTGTTCGTCGGTCGTCTATTCGCTCTCGGACTGCTTGATCAGCACGGTCCGACGGATCTCGATGCTCAGGCGTTCGCGGAGCCCGGACGGCGCCTGCTCACCGCCGCACTTACGCCCGATGAGGCTCTTGACCTTCTCCTCGATTCCGTACGCGGCCAAGCACGACCCACACTCGTCGAGATGACGCTTCAGGCGGTGCTTGGTGCCTTCGTCGCACTCGTTGTCCAGCATGAGCCACACGTCGGCGATGACTGCGGAGCAGTCCAGCTTCTCGAACTCGCTGTTCGCCGCGTCGGCATCCGGTGTCCTGTCCGCATCCGATGTCACCGCGAAACCTCCTGCTCGTGCACGTCCACCGCTCCGCCTCGATTGAATCCACGCTCACGGGCCACGCCTGCGAGCAGACCTCTGAGTTGCTTGCGGCCTCTGTGCAACCGCGACATCACCGTTCCGATGGGCGTGCCCATGATCTCGGCGATCTCCTTGTACGGGAATCCTTCGACGTCGGCGTAGTACACCGCCATCCGGAACTCCTCGGGAAGCGACTGCAGCGCTTCCTTGATGTCGTCGTCGGGCAACGAGTCGAGCGCCTCGACCTCGGCCGAACGCAGTCCGGTCGACGAATGCTCGGCGGTCGCGGCCAACTGCCAATCGGTGATCTCGTCCGTCGGATACTGCGCAGGTTGCCGCTGCTTCTTCCGGTACGAGTTGATGTAGGTGTTGGTCAGAATGCGGTACAGCCAGGCCTTGAGGTTCGTGCCCTCGCGGAACGACCGGAAAGCGGAATAGGCCTTGATGTAGGTCTCTTGGACCAGGTCCTCCGCGTCGGCCGGATTTCTCGTCATCCGCAGTGCGGCACCGTACAACTGGTCCAGCATCGGGAGCGCATCACGTTCGAAGCGTTCCGTCAGTTCGGTCTCCGATTCAGCCGCCGCCTGAGCTGTGCGCTCGACTTCCTCCACGCTGATCCCTTCGGTAGCCATGTCCTTCCAGGCTACCGCGGGCGATGTCAGGTCCTTCACGTAGATCGCGCTGCCGTCGGTGGCAGCGCGGACGGGGCGCTCGGTCGTCGATACAGCCACAGCGTCTCCCTTCCTGCTCGTTCGGTACTCGACCCACAAGAACACCGCGAGAGCCCCACCTGTTCCCTGCTCCGTCGAACGAGGACCCGTCGATACAGTGACGCCATGGCCGCAGCGTCCACACCAGCGATCGCCGTCCTTCGCAAGCAGAGGGTCGACCACGAGGTGCACACCTACGATCACGACCCTCGATCGGAGTCGTACGGAACCGAGGCCGCCGACGTCCTCGGCGCCCGGCTGGGCGTCGACAAGTCCCAGATCTTCAAGACCCTGGTGATCAGAAAGTACGACGGAGCCCTGGCTGTCGCCGTCCTCCCCGTAACGACGACTCTTTCCCTGAAAGCCGCCGCCGCCGCTCTCGGCGCACGCAAGGCCGCGATGGCCGAACGCGCCGAAGCAGAGCGTTCCACCGGCTACGTGTTCGGTGGAATCTCGCCCCTCGGCCAGAAGCGAGCGCTGGCGACCGTCGTCGACGAGTCCGCGCTCGGGTGGGACCGGGTGCTCTGCAGCGGCGGGCGTCGTGGACTCGAGATCGAGCTCGATCCGCACGACCTGGTGCGACTCACCCGCGCCGTGACGGCGCCCATCGGGGCGGGCTGAAGCTCGATGCGCAAAGATGGGCAGGTGAGCAATTGGACAGCGCCGACCGCGACCACCCCAGTCCACGCGACCGTCACCCTGCCCGGATCCAAGTCCATCACCAACCGCGCTTTGATCATCTCGGCTCTGGCCGAGGGTTCCTCGTCGGTGACGGGCACGCTACGCAGCCGCGACACCGACCTGATGATCGCCGCGTTGCGCGACCTCGGGGTCGGCATCGACATCGATGCCGACGACCCGACGTCGCTGACGGTCACGCCCGCTCCCCTGCACGCCGCGACCATCGACTGCGGCCTCGCAGGTACGGTCATGCGCTTCGTTCCGCCGCTTGCCGCGCTCGCCACGGGCACCGTCGCGTTCGACGGTGACGAGCAAGCCCGTTCCAGGCCCCTGGACACGATCCTGGGCGCACTGCAGACACTGGGCGCCCAGGTGGACGGCAACGCGCTCCCCTTCACCGTGACAGGCAACGGACGCCTCGCAGGCGGTCCCGTCGAGATCGACGCGTCGGGCTCCTCGCAGTTCGTCTCGGGCCTGATGCTGTCCGCTGCCGCGTTCGACGACGGCGTCACCATCAATCACGTCGGCAAGCCGGTTCCGTCGATGCCGCACATCGACATGACCGTCGAGATGCTGCAGCGCGCGGGTGTCCGGGTGGACACTCCCGCCGACAGCGGCGACGCCGACACCTGGCGAGTGCATCCTGGACCGATTCGAGCGGTCGACTGGGTTGTCGAACCCGATCTGTCGAACGCCACCCCGTTCCTCGCCGCAGCCGCCGTGACGGGAGGCGAAGTGCGCGTGCCGCATTGGCCGTCGTCGACGACCCAGCCGGGTGATGCGATCCGCGACATTCTCACGTCGATGGGCGCCGAGGTCACGCTGGACGACGGCACCCTGGTGGTTCGTGGGCCACGGACGTTGCGCGGGATCGACGTCGATCTGCACGACGTCGGCGAATTGACCCCGACCGTCGCAGCGCTGGCCGCACTGGCGGACGGCCGCTCCTTCCTACGCGGAATCGCGCACCTGCGCGGCCACGAGACCGATCGTCTCGCCGCCTTGGTGACGGAGATCAATCGTCTCGGCGGCACTGCAGTCGAGACCGACGACGGCCTGGAGATCACGCCCGCGCCGCTGCACCAGGGAGTGTGGCGCGCCTACGCCGATCACCGAATGGCAACGGCGGGAGCCATTCTCGGCCTCGTGGTCGACGGTGTCGAGGTGGACGACATCGATACGACGTCGAAGACGCTCCCCGGCTTCGCACTCCTGTGGGACGAGATGCTCGCGGGCACGCCCGGACGCGTTGGGTCGTCGTCCTGAGTCGCCGTCGGTACGACGAGTCGGATGTGCGGATTCGTCCTGGCAAGAGTTCACGGCCCAGGACGAAGACGCGACCCGAGCACGCCGACGCGGAATCGGCGATGGTGGTCTCGGTCGACCGTGGCCGATGGGGCTGCGTACTCGGCGGCGATCCGGACAGGCCCGTCGTGACGATGCGGGCGCGTGAACTGGGCCGCACTCCTATCGTCGTCGGCGACGACGTCGACATCGTCGGAGATCTGTCCGGCAAGGTCGACACCTTGGCACGCATCGTGCGGGTGTCCGAACGGCGAACGGTGTTGCGCCGCACCGCCGACGACACCGACCCGTACGAGCGCGTGGTCGTCGCGAACGCCGAACAACTGCTCATCGTCTCGGCGTTGGCCGACCCGCCCCCGCGTACCGGGTTCGTCGAACGGGCGCTCGTGGCCGCCTACGTCGGCGGACTGAATCCGATCCTCTGCCTGACCAAGAGCGATCTGGCCGATCCGACCGAGTTCGCGGCGGCATTCGCCGATCTCGACGTCCCGGTGGTACTGGCCGGCCAGAGCGAAGACCTCGGCGAACTGACCGGCGTTCTCGCCGGCACGGTCACGGCGTTGATCGGGCACTCCGGCGTCGGCAAATCGACGATGGTCAACAGGCTCGTGCCCGACGCGCATCGCGCCACCGGTGTCGTGTCCGGCGTCGGCAAGGGCCGTCACACGTCGACGCAGTCGGTCGCGTTGCCACTACCCGGTGGCGGCTGGGTCATCGACACGCCCGGTATCCGGTCCTTCGGCCTTGCTCACATCGCGCCGGAGGACGTCGTGGCGGCGTTCTCCGACCTCGCGGACACCATCGACGACTGCCCACGCGGATGCACTCACCTCGGCCCGCCCGCGGATCCCGAGTGCGCGCTCGACACGTTGACCGGCGACGCTGCCCGACGCGTCCGCGCCGTCCGATCGCTGCTCGAAGCCGTCCGGACCAACGACGCCTGGTAGACGCACGTGCGCGCGAATGTGCAGCGGGCTGTACATTCGCGCGCACGTGCGCCGAAGGCGCCTACTTCGAGAGTTTCGCGATCAGACCGCGAATCCCCTTGTTCTTCTTCGATTCCTGGATCGCGGTACGCAGTCCGCGACGCTTGCCGGTCTCGGGGTCGACGGTCAGCAGACCGCCGGTCGCGCCCGCGAACTTCTTCTCCGACGCGGTTTCCGGTGCGTCGTCGGCCGTCGCCTTGAGGTACTTGTTCGGCAGCGAGAGCTTCGCGATGGTGCGCCACGACAGCAGGTACTGCTTACCGAGAGACCCTGTGGTGTACGGCAAGTCGTACTTCTCGGCCAGTTCGAGAACACGGAACTTGATCTCGCGCAGCCGGTTGCTCGGCAGGTCGGGGAACAGGTGGTGCTCGATCTGGTAGCAGAGGTTTCCGCTCATGAACTCCATGACGGGCCCTGCTTCGAAGTTGGCGCTGCCGAGCATCTGACGCAGGTACCACTGCCCCTGCGTTTCGTTCTCCATGTCCTTCTTGGTGAACTTCTCGGCACCGTCGGGGAAATGCCCGCAGAAGATGACGGTGTTGGTCCACACGTTGCGAATCATGTTCGCGACGATGTTGGCCGTCAGCGTGCTCTTCCAGGCCGGGCCTGTCACTGCCGGGTAGATGACGTAATCCTTGGCGATCTGGCGACCGATCTTCGCCAGCACCTCGCTACGCTTCCGCTCGAACTCCTCGCGGGGAACGCGCCCCTTGGCGACTTTCCCGAGTTCGAGGTGCTGAGCGGCGACGCCGTACTCGAAGAACAGCTGCAGCAGCAGGTTGTACACCGGGTTGCCCAGGTTGAACGGCTTCCACCGCTGGTCACGGGTGACGCGCAGCAGACCGTAGCCCACGTCGTCGTCCATGCCGAGAACGTTCGTGTACTTGTGGTGGATGTAGTTGTGCGTCTGCTTCCAGTGCGCGGACGGACCGGTGTTGTCCCACTCCCACGAGGTCGAGTGGATCTCCGGATCGTTCATCCAGTCCCACTGCCCGTGCATCACGTTGTGGCCGAGTTCCATGTTCTCGATGATCTTCGCGACCCCGAGCATGCCCGTGCCCAGCAACCAGGCGGGACGCTTACGGCTGGCGAAAAGCACAGCGCGACCGCCGATTTCGAGCGTCCGCTGCAGACGAATGGTGTTGCGGATGTACCGCGCATCCTTCTCGCCGCGCGATGCCTCGATGTCACGCCGGATCGCGTCGAGCTCGACGCCGAGAGCTTCGACGTCGGCATCGGTCAGATGGGCGTATTCCTTGATATCCGAAATCGCCACGGGTTACGGCCCTCCTGGCAGTCGTCGGGGTGCACGTCGTGCACGTTTCTTTCGACTACCGTACCGTAACTTACGGCTCCGTAGGTTACGAGTGCGTAGGTGTGAGTGAGCTCACCGGCCGCCCACCCTTGGACGCACGACGCAAAGCGCGTGCCTGTCGCTTCGCTTCCTTCTTCGCGTGCCGCAGCTGCACACGCGCCTCGGCGATCGCCGACCGCAGGCCACGCCGCTTCCCTGTCAGCGGATCGATCGTCAGCGCGTGGACGACAGGAGTATCACCGGTGCGGAAGCGCCGTTCCGAGCTCGTCTCGGGCGCATTGTCCGACGTCGCCCGCAGCCAGGAGTCCGGCAACGACAGCTTGTGGATGGTGCGCAACGCGAGCAGGTACTGCTTGCCCAGCGACCCCGTCGTGTACGGAAGGTCGTACTTCTCGCACAGCGCGTGCACCTTCTCGGCGATCTCTGCGTAGCGATTGCTCGGCAGGTCGGGGAACATGTGGTGCTCGATCTGGTAGCAGAGGTTGCCACTCATGAACGCCATGATCTTGCCCGCGTCGAAGTTGGCGCTGCCGAGCATCTGACGCAAATAGAACTCGGCGCGTGTCTCGGACTCGAACTGACCCATCGTGAACTTCTCGGCGCCGTCGGGAAAGTGACCGCAGAAGATGACCGCGTACGCCCACAGGTTGCGCACGAGGTTGGCGGTGGTGTTGGCCGTCAGCGTGCTCTTCCACGCGGGCCCCGACAGAGCGGGAAACAGCACGAAATCCTTGCCGACCTGACGAATGATCTTCGCCCAGAACGCTCGGTTCGACGGCGACTGCCAGTACGGCAGCGCCATTTCGCCGTCCATCTCCTTCTGCTGGCTGCAGTCGTGGATGGCGATGCCCCACTCGAAGGTGGCTGCCAGCACGATGTTGGCGAACGGCTGCAGAAGGTTGATCGGCCGCCAGGCCTCGTCGCGCGTCATGCGCAGGATGCCGAAGCCGATGTCGTCGTCCATTCCGACGATGTTGGTGTACGTGTGGTGCGAGTAGTTGTGCGCACGCTTCCACTGTTCGGACGGACCGGTCTGATCCCACTCCCACGACACCGAATGAATCTCCGGGTCGTTCATCCAGTCCCACTGCCCGTGCATCACGTTGTGGCCGAGTTCCATGTTCTCGACGATCTTCGCGACGCTGAGCATCGCCGTGCCGACGAGCCACGCCGGCCGATACTTGCTGCCCAACAACACGATTCGCCCGCCGAGCTCGAGGCAGCGCTGCAGTTTGATGGTCCGCCGAATGTACGACGCGTCCCGCTCACCCCGGCTGTCCTCGATGTCACGGCGTACCGCGTCGAGTTCGCGACCGAAGGCTTCGAGATCTTCCTCTGTCAGGTGGGCGAATTCCTTGATGTCCGTGATGGCCATCGTGGTCCTCCGAAAGTCATGGGCGGTGCCCGAAGTACAGATTCGCGACAAGCGCCGACCGCAAGCCTAACCGACGATGCTGAGAAGTCGGTGTGTGAAGTCACACGCTAGAGCTCGAGCGTGCAGTCCCCCGCCGCAGCCGAGATGCACGTCTGGATCCGGTCGCCTTCACCGTGTTCCTTGCCGGACCGTAGATCGATGACGTGTCCCTCGACCAGCGGAACCACACAGGTCTGGCAGATGCCCATGCGGCAGCCGAACGGCATCTGGACGCCGAGCTTCTCGCCTGCCTCCAGCAGGGTGGTGGCACCGTCGACCTCGGCCGAACGATCGGACTTGGAGAACGTGACGGTTCCACCCTTGCCCGAGGTGTCGGCGCGGGCGATCTCGAACCGCTCCAGGTGCAGCTTGTCCTCGATCCCCTCCTGCTTCCAGACGCGCTCGATCTCCTCCAGCAGCGCCGACGGGCCACACGCCCACGTCTCGCGCGAACGCCAATCCGGGTACAACTCGTCGAGCGACGCCAGGGCGAACTTGCCGTCCGACCGGGTCAACTGCACGTGCGAGACGAACTGTGGGTGACCGTCGGCGATGCTCGCGAGTTCGCTCCCGAACATGACCTCGTCCTCGGTGGGCGCGGAATGGATGTGGACGGTGTCCGGCATGTCGCCGTGCCGGTCCATCGACCGCAGCATCGACATGATCGGGGTGATTCCGCTACCTGCGGTGAGAAACAGGATCTTCTCGGGCGGCGGCGTCGGGAGCGCGAAATTGCCCTTGGGAGCGGCCAATCGAACGATCGTCCCCTGCGGTACCCCGCCGACGAGATGGCTCGACAGAAAGCCCTCGGGCATCGCCTTGACCGTGATCGAGATCAGCTTCTCTTCCCAGTTGGGAGGCGACGTCAGCGAATACGAACGCCAGTGCCACCGTCCGTCGAGATGCAGGCCGATGCCGATGTACTGCCCCGGCTGGTAGTCGAAGTTGAAGCCCCATCCGGGCTGGATCACGAGCGTCACCGCGGTCGCGGTTTCCTGCTTGACCTCGACGACGCGTCCGCGCAACTCGCGGGCCGACCACAGCGGGTTCGCCAAATGCAGGTAGTCGTCGGGAAGCAACGGGGTGGTGATCCTGGTGAACGCGCCACGCAGCATGTTCAGCTTCGGCCGCTTCGGTGCGGACACGTCCGCAGCCGGAGCTTCCAGCCACTTCTTGAGGTTCATCCGGGGGTTCATCTCCTCGATCGCGACGATGCGGCAGATCGCGCACGCCGCCCTGCCGTCGTACAGGTTACGCTACCGTAGGTTACCTGGAGGTAGACGACTGTGTCACAGCTGTTCGAGGTCACAGCAGTTCGAGCAGGAACGGCAACTCCTGGGTCGCGTACCACGCCAGGCTGTGGTCCTCGGCGTCTCCGAGCACGAACTCCGCGTCGGGATCACCCATGTCGGCAGCATCGATCACTCCGACTGCCTTCTCGACGGCGGGCTCTGCGGCCTCGAGATCCATGTGCACCGACGCGACCTGGTTCAGCCGCAGCGGCTCTTTCAAGCGCACGACGGCGTCGTCCAGATCGGGGCGCAGCGTGGGATCGTCCACGTCGGCAGCGATGACGGCTCGGCGGTGCACGACACCCCCGTCGACGACGCCATCCTCGGCCTCGTCGTCGCGCGACGCGGCGATCAAGCGCAGCGACGCCCGTGCCGCCTCGTTCATGGCGACCTCGGCCAGTTCCTCGTCGTCACCCGACGAATACGCCTCGCGCAGTGTCGGAGTCACCGCGAACGCCGTTCGGCTCACCGGATGGAACTCCTCGTCGGCGACGAGCGTCCTCAACATCGAGACCGTCGCCGGTACATACACCCTCACGCGTTCTTTCCTCACACTCTCGACTCGTTGCTTGCATCGATCAACTCTTCGAGCGACTCCAGAATCAGAGCCGTCACGACGTCGACGTCGGGCATCGCCCCGCGGTCGGCGTTCAGCCCGTAGAAGACGTTGCCGTCGTAGGACGTCAGCCCGATGCTCAGCGCCTGATTCTCGAACAGCGGTGACACCGGGAACATTTCGAGCATCCGCGCGCCGCCGACGTACAGCGGGAACTGCGGTCCCGGCGCATTGGTGATGATCAGGTTGAACAAGCGCTGCGACAACCTGCTGCCCGCGCGTGCACCCATCGCGTGCAGACTGGCCGGAGCGAAGCCGGAAATGCGCATCAGGGTGTGAGCCGTGACGCCGGGCGACTGCTTCTCGTGAGCTTCCGTCGCATGCGCGATGTGCGACAGCCGGACGACGGCGTTGGGCTCCCCCACCGGCAGATCCACCAGGAACGACGACACCTCGCTGCGCTGCGATTCCACAGCGGACAGCACGGCGTCCGACTCGTGTTCACCGGTCGGTCCGTCGGTGTACTCGTCGTACGCTGCCCGCGCAGCCGACACGTACACCGACATCGGGACCATGGCACGCACCGTCGACGACGCGGTGACCGGTTCCCCGCGCGAGAGCAGCCAGTTACGCAATGCGCCGGTCACGACGGCGAGCACCACGTCGTTGATGGAGCAGTCGAACCTCGTGTGGATCTTGCGGTAGTCCGACAGTTCCGTCTTGGCGACGGCGAAGCGACGGTTGCGCGAGATGGGCGCGTTCAGTGGACTCGACGGTGCGACCTGCGCCGCGGTACGCACGGCCGACAGGACCTTGCCCGTCGCCTGGACAGCCTCGCTCGCGACGCCTGCGAACCCACGCGCGACACCCTTGATCATCTCGATGCCTTCGCTGGGCCGCACGATCATCTCGGTGATCGCGTCCAACACGAGCGCCGATTCCTTCGGCTCGCTCGCGGGCATCCACAGCTCCTCGGCCATCGGGGGCGGACTCTTGCTCGCGTCGAGAATGACCTGCCCGATCTCGAGCGCCTTCTCGCCGTCGACGAGAGCCGAATGCGACTTCGTGAAGATGGCGAACCGATTCTTCGACAACCCTTCGACCAGATACATCTCCCACAGCGGCCGTGTCCGATCCAACGGGCGCGACGTCAGCCGTGCGACCAGGTCGTGAAGCTGTTCGTCGGATCCCGGTTTGGGCAGTGCAGAGCGGCGGATGTGATAGGTGATGTCGAAATCCGGATCGTCCACCCACACCGGGCGCGCGAGTCCGAATGCCACTTCGCGCACCTTCTGTCGGTAGCGCGGCACCAGAATCAACCGCTGCTCGACGAGCGACAGCAAGCTCTCGTAACTGAACCCCGAACGCGGCGTTCGGAACACCGCCAGCGATCCGAGATGCATCGGGGTACTGCTCGCTTCGAGAAAATAGAACGACGCATCCTGCGTGGTCAGCCTTGTCGCCATCGCGTACCCCGGTCTCCCCGTTCCTGCTCGCTCCGTCACGCGACTCGATCCGAGCCTGCGATCCGTCCCCTCGAACTTAGATGAAGCAGAACGCTACAGCCATTCATGCGCGCGACGCGTGAGGCGTGGGGAACCGAGCGTGTATCGGTTTCGTCATACATCTTCGACGGGCAAGACCGTAGGAGCGAAGGACGTGGCGTATGGAGGCGACCGAAGCCAGGCGACAGAGCAGATTGGTGCGCCCGGCGCAGCCGTACGAACCGCCCGCCGTCGAGCGCAGCACGGCAACGCCGGCCGCGCCGTGTCGAGTCGAATTGCGGCGCAACACCATTCGGTCGAGCTCGGCCGTGAAGCGACGTCACCCGTTCCCCCGCAGCCTCGGAGCACATCCCGCGGCCGCACCCACGACGGTAGCCCCCAACCCCGCTCGCGACGTCCCCGACGACATCCGCCGAGGTGTCGATCATGCATTGCGACTGCTGTTGGAGGTACTCGATCGACGCAGAACCGCCGACCAGTTGCGCAGTCTGTTCGCGCCGGCCGTCATCGAATCGATAAGAACGATCGTCAGGAACGGGCCTCCCGGGCACGGTCTCGGTATCGCATCGCTCCGGACCGTTCATTCCCGTCCGGCGTCCGAGAACTCCGTGGAGATCTTCGCGACGTACGCGCGTGGGCCTCGCGTATTCGCGCTCGCGGCCCGGATCGACGTTCGATCCGGGCCGCGAGGAGACACACCGACGGTGACGTCGTTGCGGGTCTGCTAGGTGTCAGCGTTTCTTCTTCGACCGAGCAGGCTTGGACGTCTTGGCCTGCGCGCGCGCAGCCTCACGGCGCTCACGACGCGTACCTTGCGCCGTCTCGTCGGCCTTGCCGCCGCGTGCAGCACTCCCGTTACCGTCCGTCGCGCTCGACCGACGCACCTCTGTGCCGCCGCCCTCGTCCGGACCGGTGTAGGTCAACCCTCCCGAGGGCCGATCCTCCAGCCCCTTCGCACGTAGCGCGGTCGGCGCGGGCGCGCCCGCAGGCTGCGCAGCCCGCTCCTGCGTCGGCAACGGCTTCGGCGCCTCCGCCTTACGGGTGGTGACGGCAGGCTGCTGGGCGGTGGGCTGTTGCTGCGCGCCGGACCCGATCGGCGACGCCAGGCCGGGCGCCACTGCGAGCCCAGCGCTCGCGGGCGGTCCCGCCGGAGCAGGAGTGGCTTCCACCTGCAGGTTGAACAGGAAGCCGACCGACTCCTCCTTCAGTCCCTCCAACATGCCCTGGAACATGTCGTAGCCCTCGCGCTGGTACTCGACGAGCGGATCGCGCTGAGCCATCGCGCGGAGTCCGATGCCCTCCTTGAGGTAATCCATCTCGTAGAGGTGCTCGCGCCACTTACGGTCCAGGACCGACAGCAGGACGCGGCGCTCGAGCTCGCGCATCCCGTTCTCGCCCGCGATCTCCTCGATCTCGGCCTCACGCTTGGTGTACGCAGCGCGGGCGTCGGTGAGCAACGCGTCGAGCAGCTCCTCGCGAGTCAGGTCGCTCTTCTCGCCGAATTCGTTCTCGTGCGTCAGTTCCTTGTGGTCGACGCCGACCGGGTACAGCGTCTTCAACGCCGTCCACAGCTGTTCGAGATCCCAGTCCTCGACGTACCCCTCGGCGGTGGCGCCGTTCACGTAGGCCGTGATCACGTCGGTGATCATGCCTTCGACCTGGCCCTCCATGTCCGCACCTTCGAGGATGCGGCGGCGCTCGTCGTAGATGACGGTGCGCTGCTGGTTCATGACCTCGTCGTACTTGAGGACGTTCTTGCGGATCTCGAAGTTCTGCTGCTCGACCTGGGTCTGCGCGCTCTTGATGGCCTTGGAGACCATCTTGGCCTCGATCGGGACGTCGTCGGGCAGGTTGAGTCGCGTCATGATCGACTCGAGCGCAGCACCGTTGAACCGTCGCATCAACTCGTCGCCGAGCGACAGGTAGAAGCGGGACTCGCCCGGGTCTCCCTGACGACCGGAACGACCGCGGAGCTGATTGTCGATGCGGCGCGAGTCGTGCCGCTCGGTGCCGAGCACGTAGAGGCCGCCTGCCTCGCGAACGGTTTCGGCGTCTTCCTTGACCTGCGTCTTCACGTTCTCCAGCGCGGCATCCCACGCGGCCTGGTACTCCTCCGGGTTCTCCACCGGGTCGAGGCCCTGCTTACGCAGTTGGATGTCGGTGATGATGTCGGGGTTTCCACCGAGCACGACGTCCGTACCGCGGCCTGCCATGTTGGTGGCCACGGTCACTGCCCCGAGACGACCGGCCTCGGCGACGATGGTCGCTTCCTGCTCGTGGAACTTCGCGTTCAGAACGCTGTGCACGACGCCGCGCTTGGTGAACTGCTTCGACAGATACTCCGAACGCTCGACGCTCGTCGTACCGATCAGGACCGGCTGGCCCTTCTCGTGACGCTCGACGACGTCGGACACGACCGCGTCGAACTTCGCTTCCTCGGTCTTGTAGATGAGGTCACCGTTGTCGACACGAACCATGGGCCGGTTGGTCGGAATCGGGATGACGCCCAGTCCGTAGGTCTGGTGCAGCTCGGCGGCTTCGGTCTGTGCCGTACCGGTCATTCCCGAGAGCTTGTCGTACAGACGGAAGTAGTTCTGCAGTGTGATCGTGGCGAGAGTCTGGTTCTCGGCCTTGATCTCCACCTTCTCCTTGGCCTCGATGGCCTGGTGCATGCCCTCGTTGTAGCGGCGACCGACGAGAATACGACCGGTGAACTCGTCGACGATGATGACCTCGCCGTCGCGGACGATGTAGTCCTTGTCCTTCGTGTACAGCTCCTTCGCCTTGATGGCGTTGTTCAGGTAGCTGACGAGCGGAGAATTGGCGGCCTCGTAGAGGTTGTCGATGCCGAGCTGGTCCTCGACGAGCTCCACGCCCGACTCGTGCACACCGACCGTGCGCTTCTTGATGTCCACCTCGTAGTGGACGTCCTTCTTCAGCAGCGGCGCGATACGCGCGAACTCGCTGTACCACTTCGACGACGCGTCGGCCGGGCCCGAGATGATGAGCGGCGTGCGCGCCTCGTCGATGAGGATCGAGTCGACCTCGTCGACGATGGCGAAGTTGTGACCGCGCTGCACCAGGTCGTCGAGCGAGTGCGTCATGTTGTCGCGCAGGTAGTCGAAGCCGAACTCGTTGTTCGTTCCGTACGTGATGTCCGCGGCGTAGGCGGTGCGACGCTCGGCCGGGGTCATTCCGGACAGGATCACGTCGGTCTGCAGGCCGAGGAAGCGGTGGACGCGTCCCATCCACTCGGAGTCACGCTTGGCGAGGTAGTCGTTGACCGTGACGACGTGTACGCCGTCACCGGCGAGTGCGTTGAGGTAAGCCGGCAGGACACAGGTGAGTGTCTTTCCCTCACCGGTCTTCATTTCCGCGACGTTGCCGAAGTGCAGCGCTGCACCGCCCATGACCTGTACGTCGAAGTGCCGCTGCGACAGCACGCGCCACGACGCCTCACGCGCGACGGCGAAGGCCTCGGGGAGCAGCTCGTCGAGCGACTCGCCGCCCGCGTACCGCTTCTTGAACTCGTCGGTCTTGGCGCGCAGTTCGTCGTCGGACAAGCCCTCGACGTCCGGGGACAGGGTGGACACGTGATCAGCGATGTTCTTGAGTCGCTTGACCATGCGACCTTCACCAACACGGAGCAGCTTGGAAAACGACAGCGAAGGCACGGGCTTTCTCGTCCTCGATCCTCGGTTAACGGATATCGGTTGTCAGGGCGTCACAGGCGTCGGGAGCACGACCGTACTCACGCCGA
The DNA here is from genome assembly GCF_011770055.1 of Rhodococcus sp. B10. NCBI lineage: Bacteria > Bacillati > Actinomycetota > Actinomycetes > Mycobacteriales > Nocardiaceae > Rhodococcus > Rhodococcus sp. B10. The sequence goes on from NZ_JAAFYV010000008.1 coordinate 109,881, forward strand.
CAGCGCGAGTCGACCGCGACCCGACGCGTCCATGGTAGGCGCTGCCGCGGTGAGCGTAGAAGACCCACCGGGACGAAACGGGTCCGACCTGGGATTTCTCCCAGGTCGGACCCGTTGTGAGCAGTGGTTACGAACCTCAGGTCAGCCTGATCAATCCGTAATCGAACGCATGCCTGCGGTACACGACCGACGGTCGGTCGGTGGCACTGTCGTGGAACAGGAAGAAGTCGTGACCCACCAATTCCATTTCGTAGAGAGCGTCGTCGACGGACATGGGGGCGGCGGAGTGCACCTTGGTCCTGACGATCTGACCGGGACCGCTCGGCTCGTCCTCGAACGAATCGAGGGGAATGTTCGGATCGATCGCCAGTGAGTCGTCCTCGGCGAGTTCTGCGGTGGCCTCGGCAACCGAGACCGGAGTCTTCTCACCGTAGTGAACTTTGCGACGGTCCTTGGTCCGGCGCAGGCGACTTTCGAGTTTGGACGTCACCGATTCCAGTGCGGCATAGAAACTGTCGGCACAGGCTTCTGCACGGACTACCGGCCCCTTGCCCTTCGCGGTGATTTCCACGCGCTGACAGGCCTTACGTTGGCGGCGGTTACGTTCGTGCTGGAGTTCGACGTCGAACAGGTAGATAGAGGGGTCGAAGCGTTCGAGCCGGGCGAGTTTCTCGGAGACGTAGACCCGGAAGTGATCCGGGATCTCGACGTTGCGGCCTTTGACCACGACGTCGGCATTGTTGGTGCTGGACTCGTCCGAAGGCTCCTCGTCGAAGAACACAGAAGCTTGTGAAGGGGTCGTCACGCGTACCTCCCGATATCGGTCGCGCCGCCGGTGCGACGCGGCAAGTGCTCATGCCGACTGGGGAACCAACCGGCACCATTTTCTGCCGCATCACCTCCACACGAGAGAAGTCGCATCCGCCTTCGAAGGGCGTGTCCACGACGCTAGTCGGTCATCCGCTCGTGTGCCACTGTTCACCGAATTTGGGTAGCGGTGCGTGTCGCGAAACCGCGCGTTATCGCGCCGTGTCACACCGCGGCCACCACCAGCACACCGTCGACTCGGACACCGAAATCGTGTAGGACACAGACCGATTCGGCGGCCGTCGAACCAGTTGTCAGGACATCGTCGACGACGAGGACCGTGACGTCACGCGACGCGGCCTCGAACGTCCGGCGCGTCGACGCTGGAGGCACCATCAAGATTCGGCCCGCCACGTTGGCCTGCCTCTCGGCAGCACCGAGCCCCACCGAATCGCGCACTCCCCTGCCCATCCGCAACGTACGCGGAACCGACACCGGCTCGGGTTCCAGCATCGTCGCGGCAACTCGTGCGAACCGCTCGACGTGATCGCCGCCGCGCATTCGCGCGGCCCGCGACCGCGACGGGGCGGGCACGAGTGCAAGCGCCGCGAACTCGGGCGGGTCCAACTCACCCAGCATCCGCAGATGGGACACCGCGCGTGCCGTCGCCCGCCCCAGTGGCTGTGCGAGGTCGTGCCGATTGCGTTCCTTCAACGCCAGAACGGCACCGCGAAACGGGCCCGCATACGGGCCGAGCGCCCAGCACGGCACTCCGACGTCGACACGCGGCCGTACCGAGACAGGCGGACGCGTCACCGCGCCTTCACACCGAGCGCACCACGCCTCACCAGCGACGTCACAGCCTCCGCACTCGTTCGGCAACACCAGATCCAGAAGAGTTCGCATGGCCGCGGAGTATGACCGCCGGGTCCGACAGGATCGGGTCAGCCAGGAAGGATCGGCGTCGCCTTCACGCCGGCGAGACCGGAGACTTCACGCCAGTACCGATCTCCCGCCGGGTCGTTGTTGTCCAGCTCGAACACCGCACGAGAGTCCGCGACGAACTCGTTCGACGGCGACGCGTCGACCGACAGCACCGGTGCCGTGAGGTTGCGGCTCGGCAGGGCGTCGAGTCTGGATCCGTCGGTCGTCACCTGCACGACGGGGACGTCCGTCGCGATGCGCACGATGACGATCGCGTCGCCGGTGCTCCAGTCGAGAGCGAGTGCGTCGCTGCCGAGACCGTTGGCCACGGCGCGCGGTGACGTCAGGGAGTACAGACCGTTCTCCTGCCGGACGACGGTCGCGACGTACACCAACCCGTCGACGATCATCGCGGCGCGGACGCCGTCACGCGACAGTCTCAGATCCGTGATGCGGGAGCCGAGCGCGGTGACCGCTCCCGCGTCCACCGGAACGACAGATACCTGCCCGGTGGCCGGATCACGAGCTGCGCGAATGACATTCGTCCCGTCGATGACAGCCCACACGGCGTTGTTGTCGGCACCCCACGTCGGTCGTGTGATCGACTGCCCCTCCGCCACGGGGAACGCGCCACTGTCGTACCCACCGATCATCAAGGCCGACGAAGGCTCCGGCGCCGGGCGCCCGGTGTCGGCGACACCCGCGACCAACGTCCCGTCGGTGGACAAGGCGACCGTCCGCAGATTCACCACCGATCCGAAATAGCCTGGCACGGGCGTCGTTCCGGTGTCTTCCACCGACACCAGTCGCCCACCGACGACGGCGTGCAGTCCGACCTCGTCCTCGGGCGCACCGAGCGGATCGAAATCGGCGACGTCGAGGGTCGTCCACCCGTCGGGCTTGGAATTGTCGAGCGGCTGACCGTCCGCCAGCAGCACGTACGGACCGGAGATCTCGGCCGAGGCGAGAGTCCAGATGACCTGTGCGGCAAGCAGTTCACGGTTCTTCGCGTCCATCGCCTGAAGACCGCCGAAATCGATACGCACACCGCCGGATCCGACGCCGACCTGGCCGGTTCGACCGTCGGCCTTGGTGATCGGGCCGCGCACGCCGACCTCGTCGGCCAGCTCGTTGGACACGGCAGGCTCCAGCGTCGACTTGGGCCCGTCGATCAACAGCTGCACGAGCTGATTGGCCGTCTGATCGGACGACCCGGTCAGCCATCGCACGTCGGGAACCAGCTCCGAGCCGAGCGGATCGACGAAGTACAGCGACTTCCGTTGGTACGCACTGAAGAACTGGGACCTGTCGATGAGCACACCGGGTGGCAGCTCGTCGATGCGCCACTCGCCGTCGACCTTGACCATCTTGATCGTCGAGTCGACCGTCCCCGCGCCGGCTTGATAATCACCGCCTGGAGCCAACAGACCGACCGTGTTCGACCGAAGCGTGTACTCGGCTTCGTCGTCGGTACGAGGACCGTAGAGGAGGTCGATCTTGTCCGCGACAACGGTTTTCGCGCCGTCGTCCCAACCGTTCGACGCATTCGAGGTCAGGAATTGGCGCGCCGCCTGATGTCGGTTCGCGGAACTTGCACTCGCAGCGATGAAGTCACGTACGAGACGGTCCGGTTCCCGGCCTGCGGCAGGAGGCGGTGGCGTCGTCGTCTCGGCACCGGCCGCGCTGAGCGACCCGATCGCCTGCGGAGTGGACGATTCGGGAAGACTCGCGCATCCGACGACGAGGGCAAGGACGCTGCACAGCACCATGACCGGTGCTATTCCACGACGATTCACGCATCTCCTTCGTTGCCGTGCGCATCGGGCGAGGAGTCCGACGCGCGGGGCACGGTCAACGCTTTCGTCGCACTGTCCACCTTGGGGACTGCCACTGCGCGGGTGATCTGTTCCTGCGGCAGCGGCTGTCCCTGGCTGTACGGCTTCGTGCTCGGTTTGAGCGGGAGCGGGCTCCCGATGACCTTGTGTCCTCGGACGAGCGGCAAGGTCAGCCGGAAGCATGCTCCTTCGCCGAGCGCGCCCCATGCCTCCAGCTTGCCATCGTGCAACCGGGCGTCCTCGACACTGATGGCGAGACCGAGACCGGTGCCTCCCGAACGACGCACGCGCGACGGGTCCGAACGCCAGAACCGGTTGAAGACCAGCTTCTCCTCGCCCGGCCTGAGCCCGATGCCCTGATCACGAACGACGAATGCGGCAGCGTCCGAATTGGCTCGCAGCCGCAACAGAACCGGCTTTCCCTCGCCGTGGTCCACTGCGTTCGCCAGCAGATTGCGCAAAATGCGCTCCACACGCCTCGGGTCGACCTCGGCGATGACGGCCTCGTCCGGCATGTCGACGATCAACTCGGTTCCGCTCTCCTTCGCCAGATGGCGAACGGTCGACACCGCGGCCCTCGCACACATCCTGAGGTCGAGTTGTTCGGCGGCGAGCTCGGCGACACCGGCGTCGTGACGGCTGATCTCGAGCAAGTCGCCGAGCAGTGTCTCGAACCGATCGAGTTCGTTGACGAGAAGTTCCGACGACCTCCTCAGCGCCGGATCCATGTCGGCGCTGCCGTCGTGGATGAGGTCGGCGGCCATGCGCACCGTCGTCAGCGGTGTGCGCAGCTCGTGACTGACGTCGGATGTGAAGCGGCGCTGCAGATTACCGAACTCTTCGAGTTGGGTGATCTGCTTGGACAGACTCTCCGCCATCTCGTTGAACGACATCGCGAGCCGCGCCATGTCGTCCTCGCCGCGCACCGGCATTCGTTCCTTCAGCCTGCCGTCCGCGAAGCGCACTGCGATGCGCGACGCCGACCGAATGGGAATGACCACCTGCCGCGCGACGAGCATCGCGATCGCGGCGAGCAGAACCAACAGAACGACGGCGCCGATCAGCAGCGTGCCACGCACGAGCGACAACGTGCGTTCCTCGCTGCCGAGTGGAAACACGAGGTAGAGCTCCAGTGTGGAGATGTCGGACGCCGTGGGAGTCCCGAGGATGAGCGCCGGGCCGGAATATCCACCCTGCTCGGGGTCGGTGACCGTCGCGAACTGATAGCTGATCTGGCCGCTCGTGACGAAGTTGCGCAGGCTCTGCGGAATCTGATCCGCGGGTCCGACGGACGCGTCGGCGCGCACGCTGTCGCCTTCGACGACGAGGACCGGGTCGAACGTTCCCGCCGATCCCGACGCCTGACCTGCATCGATGTCTCTACTCGTCAGCTGAGCGCGCGCACGTTCGAGGCGCAGATCGAGACCCGTCGAGTCGTCGGCGCCCGCCAACGATCCTTCGACGGTCATGCGGCTCCGATCGAGCTCCTCGGTGGCCGCAGTGATCTTGGCTTCCAGCAGACGATCGGTGATCTGGCTGGTCAGCACCATTCCGAGGATGGTGATGACGACCAGGGACAGCGTCAGTGTCGACACGACCACACGTAGCTGCAGCGATCTGCGCCAGACGTGACCGAGCGAGGTGCTCACCGAGCGAAACCAACGCAGGAGCGGCGAGAACGTTCCGTTGATTCGTCGCCGCGAGTGAGAGAACCAGATCACGGCGGTCCGGCCTTGTAGCCGACCCCTCTCACGGTCAGCACAACCTCGGGGTTCTCCGGATCCTTCTCGACCTTGGCGCGCAGACGCTGAACGTGCACGTTGACCAGCCGGGTATCGGCTGCGTGACGGTAACCCCACACCTGTTCGAGCAACACTTCGCGAGTGAACACCTGGCGCGGCTTGCGCGCAAGTGCCACCAGGAGGTCGAACTCGAGCGGTGTCAGCGACACCAGTTCTTCACCACGGCTCACCTTGTGCGCGGGGACGTCGATGACGATGTCCGCGATGGACAGCAGCTCGGCAGGCTCGTCCTCGGTACGACGCAGGCGTGCGCGAACGCGAGCGACGAGCTCCTTCGGCTTGAACGGCTTCATGATGTAGTCGTCGGCACCCGATTCGAGTCCGAGGACGACGTCGACGGTGTCGGTCTTCGCCGTCAGCATCACGATCGGTACACCCGAGTCGGCGCGCAGCACGCGGCACACGTCGATCCCGTTCATCCCGGGAAGCATCAGATCGAGCAGAACCAGATCGGGCCGGTTCTCCCGGACTGCGGACAGCGCTTGCGTGCCGTCACCGACCACGAACGGTTCGAAACCCTCGCCGCGAAGGACGATGGTCAGCATTTCGGCGAGAGCCGAATCGTCGTCGACTACAAGAATCCGAGGCTTCATGGTCCTATGTTGTCACTTTCCCGCTGTCAGGTGGCTCATTGAACACGTCGGCGGCGAGTCGATCCGGATCGACGTCGGGCCCGACGACCTCCCACCGGGACGCCCAGTTCGATGCGGCGAGCCCGCCGTACACCGCCGACGTCCGGCTCTGCAGAGATCCGTCTCGTTCGTAGGCATCGCGCGTGCGCGAGATGTCCTCGCTCTCGCGTGACGCCGCACGTTCGGCCGCCAACTCGACGGGGACGTCGAGCAGAATCTGCACGTCGGGAACCGGCAAGCCGAAGCGATCGAATTCGAGCGCACGAATCCACTCGACCGCGTCACCGTCGGCGCTCTCCGACAACCTCGCGGCCGTGTATGCGGCATTGGACGCGACGTACCGATCGAGCAGCACGATATCGTTGCGTGACAACGCTTTTCGCAGATCCTTCGCTGCATACTTCCGGTCGAGAGCGAACAGCAGGGCCATCGCATGCACGCTCTGTGCGGTATCGCCGTGCCGACCCCGCAACGCTTCCGCAGCCAGGTCCGCGTGGATGGAGTAGTCGTAGCGCGGAAACCCGATGCGGATCACGTCGAGGTCGTCGCGCTCCCACGCCGAGACGAGCCGACGGGCGAGCGTGTTCTTGCCCGCGCCGTCGACTCCCTCGATGACGATCAGTTTTCCCATGTGCCGAGCGACGTCAGTAGCGGTAGTGCTCGGGCTTGTACGGACCCTCGACGTCGACGCCGATGTACTCCGCCTGCTCCTTGGTCAGCTTGGTGAGGGTGCCACCGAGAGCCTCGACGTGGATGCGCGCGACCTTCTCGTCGAGGTGCTTGGGCAGCCGGTAGACCTCGTTGTCGTACTCGTCGGGCTTGGTCCACAGCTCGATCTGCGCGATGACCTGGTTCGAGAAGCTGTTGCTCATCACGAACGAGGGGTGGCCGGTCGCGTTGCCGAGATTGAGCAGACGGCCCTCGGACAGCACGATGATCGACTTGCCGCTGTCGAAGATCCATTGATCGACCTGAGGCTTGATGTTGAGGCGCGTCGCACCCGAGCGTTCGAGGCCTGCCATGTCGATCTCGTTGTCGAAGTGGCCGATGTTGCCCAGGATCGCCTGGTCCTTCATCCCCTTCATGTGCTCGAGGGTGATGATGTCCTTGTTGCCGGTGGACGTGATGACGATGTCCGCCTGGCCGATCCCCTGCTCGACGGTGACGACGTCGAAGCCGTCCATCAACGCCTGGAGAGCGTTGATCGGGTCGACTTCGGTGACCTGGACGCGGGCTCCCTGGCCTGCGAGCGACTCGGCGCAGCCCTTGCCCACGTCGCCGTATCCCGCGATGAGAACCTTCTTGCCACCGATGAGCACGTCGGTGCCGCGGTTGATGCCGTCGATCAGAGAGTGGCGGGTGCCGTACTTGTTGTCGAACTTGCTCTTGGTGACCGAGTCGTTGACGTTGATCGCCGGGAACGCGAGCTCACCGGCCGCCGCGAACTGGTACAGGCGGAGCACACCGGTGGTGGTCTCCTCGGTCACGCCCTTGACCGACTCGGCGATCTCGGTCCACTTGGACGTCGAGGCCTCGAGCGAACGGCCGAGCAGACGGAGGAAGACCTTGTACTCGTCGGAGTCGTGGTCCTCGTCGATCGGAGGAACGACGCCTGCCTTCTCGAACTGGGCACCGCGCAGCACCAGCATCGTGGCGTCGCCGCCGTCGTCGAGAATCATGTTCGCAGGCGCGTCGGGCCAGGTCAGCATCTGCTCGGCTGCCCACCAGTACTCTTCGAGCGTCTCGCCCTTCCAGGCGAAAACCGGGACTCCGGAGGGAGATTCGGGTGTTCCGTTCGGGCCGACGACGATGGCGGCCGCCGCGTGATCCTGGGTCGAGAAGATGTTGCACGACGCCCAGCGCACCTCGGCACCGAGCGAGACGAGCGTCTCGATCAGCACGGCAGTCTGGATGGTCATGTGCAGCGAGCCCGAAATACGTGCGCCCTTCAACGGCTGCACGTCGGCGTATTCGCGACGCAACGCCATCAAACCGGGCATCTCGTGCTCGGCGAGGCGAATTTCCTTGCGGCCGTATTCGGCGAGCGACAGGTCCGCGACCTTGAAGTCGATGCCACCGAGGACGTCCGCGGTGAGTGCCGATCCTGTTGCCGAACCCTCGTTCGGCGTTACTGAGGTCGTCATCTTGCCTCTCCTGGTTGCGTGAAGTTCCATCGGCAAGGCTATCCGGTCGGGTTCGGTGCGCGTCGTCCCACCTGCCCGCCGGTCTATGCTGCCCGATTTGTCCCGATGTCGTGCTTCGCCAGGATCTTCTCGCGTCGGCGAGGCAGGATGTTCGTGCGCGTGACGTCGCCGTCGTAGTGCGCCAGCACCCGAGGGTCCATCACGCGACGCCACAGCGGCGGCGCGAGCGCGAGCAGCACCATCGTGGCATACCCGGCAGGCAGCTGCGGCGCTTCGTCACAGGCACGCAGCGTCTGATACCGCTTGGCGGGGTTGGCGTGGTGGTCGCTGTGTCGCTGCAGGTGATACAGAAAGATGTTGGTGCACAGCCGATCGCTGTTCCAGCTGTGGCGCGCGGACGTCCGTACGTAGCGTCCTCGGGCGTTCTTCTCACGCAGCAGTCCGTAGTGCTCGACGTAGTTGATGACTTCCAACAGCAGAAATCCGACGACGGCCTGCACCGCCAGGTACGGCAGAATCCCCGGGCCGAACACCAGCGCCAGGACGGCGAACAGGGCCAGGGACATCAGCCACGAATGAACCAGATTGTTGCGGATACTCCAGGTGCGCAGGCCGAGACGGGCGAGCCGTTGCTTCTCGAGCGACCATCCCGACCGTAGGCCGCCGATCACGCTGCGCGGTAGAAACGTGTAGACGTCCTCGCCGAAGCGCGCCGTCGCCGGATCCTCGGGGGTGGCGACACGCACGTGGTGGCCCCGGTTGTGCTCGACGAAGAAGTGTCCGTAGAACGTCTGCGTCAGCGCGACCTTCGCCAGCCATCGCTCGTGCTGCTCGATGCGGTGGCCCAGCTCGTGGGCTGCATTGATGCCGGTGCCCGCGACGAGACCGACGGTGACGGCCAGGCCGACCTTGTCGACGACGGTCAGCCCGCCGAACGCCCACATCCAGCAGGCGACGAGCAGCGTGACGAACTGAACCGGCAGGAACAGGTAGGTGCACCAGCGGTAGTACCGGTCCTGTTCCATCGACTCGATGTCGTCGTCGGACGGATTGTGACCGTCCTCGCCTGCGAGGGCATCGATGATCGGAATGACGACGAAGAAGATCATCACGCCGCTCCACCAGAAGATCGGCATGCCCGTCCACATCACGAGCTGTGACGGAAGAAGCGCCGACGCGGGAGCGAGTAGGCCGAGCATCCACAGGTACCGTTTCACGCCTCGGCGCCGACGGAGCGATGCACTCGGCACCTCGTGTTCGACTGAAACGCTGCTGGTGGGTGCATCCACGGATGCACCCACCTGGCCGACCCCACCCAACGCGAACCCCCTCGTTATCCGACTCAAGGTTGGTTCGGGAAGCTTATAACAACCGTACGACCGGCTGGAAGCGCGACGATCCGTCCCGTCATCCGGTTCTCGACCTACTCGCGCGCCGCCTGAGCGATCGATTGCTCGCGCTCACGGATCGTCTTCTCGGCGTTACGCCTGCTGTACAGGAAGTAGATCGCGACGCCGATCGCCATCCAGACGAGGAATCGGATCCACGTCTCGACGGACAGATTGATCATGAGCCACAGGCATGCAACGACCGCGAGAATCGGAATGACGGGCATCAACGGAACCTTGAATCCGCGCGGAAGATCCGGGCGGGTTCGACGCAGGACGATCACTCCGATGGACACGAGCACGAATGCGAAGAGCGTTCCGATGTTGACCATCTCTTCGAGCGTGCCGATCGGGAAGAACGCGGCGAGAACGGCCACGACGAACCCGACCAGCAAGGTGATACGGACGGGGGTTCCGCGTCGGCCGGTCCGCGCGAGCCCACGGGGAGCAAGACCGTCACGCGACATGGCGAACAGCACACGCGTCTGTCCGAGCATGAGCACCATGACGACGGTCGTCAGGCCGGCGAGCGCTCCGAACGAGATGATGTTCTTCGCCCACGTGAGGCCGTTCAGTTCGAATGCGGTTGCCAGCGTCGAGGAATCGCCCGCCAGTTCGGTGTACTTGACCATGCCGGTCAGGACCAGGGTGACCGCGACGTACAGAACGGTGACGATCGCGAGCGAACCGAGGATGCCTCGTGGGAGGGCCTTCTGCGGCTGCTTCGTCTCCTCTGCGGTGGTGGCGACGACGTCGAAACCGATGAACGCGAAGAAGACGAGGCTGGCGGCGGCGAGCAAGCCGTACCAGCCGAACGTGCTTCCACCGGCCCCGGTGACGAACGAGAACAGAGACTGGTGAATACCCTCACCCGTCGATCCGGGCTCGGACGGCGGGATGTACGGCGAATAGTTGTCGGTCTTGATGTAGAACGCACCGACGACGACCACGAGAAGCACGACCGCGACCTTGATGGCGGTGATGACGAAGGACACTCGCGAGGAGAGCTTGGTACCGGTGGCCAGCAGCGCGGTGATGATCAGCACGATGAGCAGTGCGCCCCAGTCGAAGTTCAGCGACCCGATCTCGATCGTCGGCGACGCGGATCCGAGAACCTCGCCGAGGTACAGCGACCATCCCTTGGCGACGACCGAGGACGCCAGCGCGAACTCGAGGATGAGGTCCCATCCGATGATCCACGCGATGAACTCGCCGAATGTGGCGTAGGAGAACGTGTACGCGCTGCCCGCCACGGGAACCGTCGACGCGAACTCGGCGTAGCACAAGGCAGCAAGACCGCACGCGACAGCGGCCAGCACGAATGCGAGAGACACCGACGGACCGGCGACGTTGCCCGCGGTGCGCGCGGTCAGGGTGAAGATGCCCGCACCGATGACGACCGCGACACCGAACACGGTCAGGTCCCAGGACGTGAGGTCCTTCCGGAGCTTGGTGTCCGGTTCGTCGGTGTCGCGCATCGACTGCTCGACCGACTTCGTCCGGAAGATCCCGGAACGGCGTGCCGGCTGCTTCGAGTTGCCGGCGCCCTCTTCATGCATGTGTTCCACCTGTCGACAATTCTGCTTGGCGCAGACTCATGTGTTGTGCATCTCGTACGCTAGCCGACTGTGGCGCTGAACACTTCTGCCGCGCCCCACCGGGCATGCACCGCAACCACCGGATCCGCCGCCGGTACCCATACCGACGCGCCGCGTTCGAGGATCAACTCCGTGTTCCCGTCGTCGAGCGCGACGCGACCGTCGGTGCACAAGACTATCTGGGGTCCTGCGCTGTCCAGCTTCACCGAGCTTCCGTCGGCCAGCGTCGACCTGGACAGAGCGAACTCCGGGGCCGGAGTGTCGTAGCGCACGGGCAGTTCGACCGAATCGAGGGCCGGATCGAGCACGGTCACCTCGGCCGGCTCGAAGTCCAGTACGCGCAGCAATTCCGGTACGTCGACGTGCTTGGGCGTCAGACCGCCTCGAAGTACGTTGTCGGAGTTGGCCATGATCTCCACACCGGTACCCGACAGGTACGCGTGCAGGTTGCCCGCAGCGAGGAAAAGACCCTGCCCCGGGTTCAGGGTGACACGGTTCAACAGCATCGCCGCGAGAACACCCGCGTCGCCCGGATAGGACTCACCGAGCTCGAGCAACGTCCTGGCCTCGGCGACGAACTTGCCCCCATCCTCCTGCGCGCGCGTCGACAGGTACTGGACCAGACCATCGGCCACGAGGGGCAGCAACGCATCGAGCGCGGGGCCGGGCAGGGTGATCCACGACGTGAACACGGTGCGCAGTCCGGCTTGATCGGGCTGGTCGGCGAGCAGCGAACGGTAGACGGACAGCGCCTCGACACCGAGCGCATCCATGAACTCCACGGTCTGCCGTGGGCACCGGAAGCCTGCGAGCGCATGGAATTCGGTCAACGCCACGATCAGCTCGGGCTTGTGGCTGGCGTCGCGATAGTTGCGGACCGGCGAATCGATCGGGACGCGCAGTTCTTCCTCGCGCGCGAAGCCTTCCTTCGCTTGCGCGGCGCTCGGGTGGGCCTGCAGCGACAGGGGCTCGTCCGCCGCGAGCAGCTTGAGCAGGAACGGCAGCCGTCCCTCGTACGTCTCCGCGGTATCGGCGCCCAGCTCGCGTACCGGGTCCTCGTCGATTCGCGTCAGCAGCGACTGTTTCGACGAACCGTCGCCGACGTGTGCCGGATCGGCGGGATGGGCACCGAGCCAGATCTCCGCTTCCGGATGTTCCGACGGCACCGTGTGCCCGCGCAGCTCCGCGAGCGACGTCCGCGACCCCCACGCATACGACCTGACTGCCCCGTGCAGGAAATGCACTACCTACCGCCCATCACATGTAGATACGCGGCGGCCATTTCCAACCGCGTCGCCAACAACGTCATAGCTCCCAGTTCGCCCAGGTTCACGGCTTCGATGTCGGGCGTCCGGTCCTCCGGCACTCGCCGACCGGCTTCGGAGTACCCGGACGTCCGCGGATCGAACATCGTGGTGTCCGCGGACAACACGAGCGCGTCCGGGACTGCTGCGGTCCGCCGTTCCGTCAGCGCGACCGCGTCCGGCGGGGAGCACACCACCACCCGTACCGGTGGCTGGGGTCGCGGCCCGTCCAGTTGCTCGTCGTGGAACAACGGGTCGTACGACGCGCCACTGTCGGTGGCGGCAGACCGTCCGGCAGCGACGGCGGCGAACACGACGTCGCCGAGTTCTCCCGTGGCGCTCACGACGCCCGCTGCTCGGAACAACACCTCGCCGGCGTGACGGGCGATCTCGACCGCCACTGGACTGGATCCGGTCAGTACCACCCGCGCCCCCGAAATTCGCGCCGCCAGGGACTTCGCAGGGTTGTGGAACACCTCGTGCGTCGGGTGATTCCGCGCCGCTTCTGCGTCGAGGAGATCGGCCACGACGTCGAGGTCGGGCAGCAACTGCCGGTAGGCACCGTCGGCGAGAGTGCCGAGGACTGCGATACCCGCAGCCAGATAACGCATGATCGTATTGTGTTCTCGCACTGCGATTTTCGGTGGAACGAACACTGCTCGACCTGCAGCCGCCGACCGCAACGGCCCTTCGTCCGGCGTCACGAGCACGGTCTCGGCACCGCGTCGCACCGCGGCCGCCGTCGACTCCGCGAGCCTCGGGTCTCCCGCATCGTCACCGCTGACGAGCACGACGTCCAAGGGCCCCACCCATGGCGGTGTCCCTGGTGCGTGCACGAGCGGAACTCCGATTCGCGAGCCGAGAGCGGCGACGAGAACGGATGCCGCCCGTCCGGCTCTACCGTCGCCGCAGACGAACACGACGCTGCGGGGACGCAGATCGCGCAGCCGATCGGACACCGATTCGACGACGGCGGTCGAGGTGGCCCGAGCCTGAGCTCCCGCCAGGGCTGCGCTACGAAGAACACCGTCGACGTCGGCGGCGACCAGAGCGTCGGAGTCGTCGAGATCGAACAGGGGCGACGCGGCAGTCATGATCCGTCGACACCGTCCTCTCCTCGTCGAACTCGCTCGTTCACTCTTTCGGTCCGATCTACTCGTTCACTATTCCAGTCAGGCTCGCACCACGCCGAGTATCTCGGAGGTCAATGCGTCGACCTCCTCGCTCGTGCGGGCTTCGACGTTCAGCCGCAGCAGTGGCTCGGTGTTTGACGCACGGAGATTGAACCAGGCACCGTCTTTCAGGTCGACGGTGACGCCGTCCAAGCGATCGACTGCGCTGGTGCGATCGGCGAACGCGTCGAGCACAGCGGCGGTTCGTTCGGCTGCGTCGGCGACCGTCGAGTTGATCTCGCCCGACGCCGCGTACGTCTCGTAGGACTGCATCAGCTCCGACAGGGGACGGTCCTGCGAGCCCAGCGCGGCCAGCACGTGCAGCGCGGCAAGCATGCCGGAATCCGCACCCCAGAAATCGCGGAAATAGTAGTGCGCCGAGTGCTCGCCACCGAAGATCGCTCCGGTTTCGGCCATCTGCTGCTTGATGAACGAGTGGCCGACGCGGGTGCGTACGGGCGTGCCACCGAGCTCGGTGACCAGTTCCGGCACAGCGCGCGACGTGATCAGGTTGTGGATGACCGTCGCGCCGGGCTCCTTGGCGAGCTCGCGTTCGGCAACGAGCGACGTCACCGCGGACGGAGACACCGGATCGCCCTTCTCGTCGACGACGAAGCACCGGTCCGCGTCACCGTCGAACGCGAGTCCGATGTCGGCGCCCGTCTCGACGACGAACTTCTGCAGATCCTTCAGGTTCTCGGGATCGAGCGGGTTGGCTTCGTGGTTCGGGAAGGTTCCGTCGAGCTCGAAGTACAGCGGTTCGACGGTGACGGGCAGCGACCCCAGAACCGCTGGAACCGTGTGTCCGCCCATGCCGTTGGCAGCGTCGACCGCGATCTTGACGCCGGACACCTTCGTCAGGTCGACCAGTTCACGCACGAACGCCGCGTACTCGTCGAGAACGTCGCGCTCCGATATCGTTCCCGGCTCACCTTCGTAGGCGGGGATGCCGTCGACCAGTTCGGCTTTGATCTTGTCCAGGCCGCTGTCCTGACCGACGGGCTTCGCGCCGGCTCGGCACAACTTGATGCCGTTGTACTGCGCGGGATTGTGGCTGGCGGTGAACATCGCACCGGGGCACTCCAGAAGACCGGATGCGAAGTACAGCTGGTCCGTCGACGCCAGTCCGATCAGGACGACATCCAATCCCTGCGCGGTGACGCCCTCGGCGAACGCCCGTGACAATTCGGGAGACGAAGGACGCATGTCGTGGCCGACGACGACGCGGTCGGTCGAGCCGTCCCGCACCAATCTGGCGAATGCTGCACCGACGTCACGTACGAACTCGACGTCGATCTGCTCACCCACCACCCCTCGCACGTCGTAAGCCTTGATGACCGCGTTGACGGACTCGGTAGTTCGTGCCACGAACGACTCCTCGTGATGTGGGTGGGGCGAACGGTCCAGAATTGGATGCGACGATCGAACTCGATCTAAACATCGAACTCGATCACGAATCTTCCACAACCGGGCGAACGGGGCGCGTCGAACTCACCGAGTTGTGATCGAAAGTATGCGAAACACGCTCGCGCAGAACAACTGGCGGCGAGCAGAGACGCAGCGAAGTCAGGTCAGGACGTCGGGTCCGGCAGTACGCGCAGATGTCCGCGGCGACCCGTGCGCGCGGGCGGCGGCGTCGGTCGATCCTCGGAGTCCTCTCGACGAGCATGGCGCCCCTCGGACTGAGTGCTCACCTCGTCCGTACGCGGGCGATCGCCGCGGCCGGCCTCGCGGACGGCCTCGGCGAGAGCGGTCAGATCGTCCTCGTCGGGCGAGGTGGAGGAGTAACCGCCCTCGTAGCGGACGAGCTCCCAGCCCTTCGGAGCCGTCGTGGTCGAGGCATGCACTTCACACAGGTCCCACGAATGCGGCTCGTCCACGGTGGCGAGAGGTCCGACGACCGCGGTCGAATCGGAGTAGACATACGTGAGCGTCGCAACGGCCGAACGACTACACCCCGGTCGGCAGCATCCACGCAGTGATCTCACATGCGAGAGACTACCTCCCCCGCTCCGGCCGACCCCTCGACACACCGCGAATCACCGAAGATAACCTCACGGTATGGCCAGAACGGGTTCCGGACACACATCACGATCCGCCGAACGACGCGGTCGCGGGATCCGCGGACCGATCATCCCCCCGGATCTGCCGGGCCATCGCACACGCGCCGACCGCTTCGATCGTGCCGTGCTCGAGGCGTTCGCACGCATCGACCACCGACTGCACGAACGCCTCGAACGTCTCGACATCGCGGTCGACGAGGTCCCGAAGATAAGAGCGATCGACCCGGACTCGATCGATTGGCCACCGGAGGTGGTGGCAGAGGGGCCGGTTCCGCTGTCGCGGCTGGTGCCCGCAGGAATAGACCGGCGCGGAGAGACGACACGCGCCCGGATCGTTCTTTTTCGACGCCCACTCGAACGTCGCGCCCAGCACCCCGAGGATCTAGAGGATCTGCTCTACGAGGTGTTGGTCGAACAGGTCGCAACCTACCTCGGCGTCGAACCCGAGGTCGTCGACCCGGAATTCGACGACGACATGTAGGCCCCGCCGACGGTCGGCGGCTGATCAGACGATGCCGCGCTTGAGCCTTCTACGCTCGCGCTCGGACAGTCCACCCCAGATTCCGAAGCGCTCGTCGTTCGCCAGCGCGTATTCGAGGCACTCGTCCTTGACCTCACAGCCGAGGCAGATGCGCTTCGCCTCGCGAGTGGATCCACCCTTCTCCGGGAAGAACGCTTCGGGATCGGTCTGAGCGCACAGTGCACGCTCCTGCCACTGATCCTCGATCTCCTCGAACATCTGATCGAAGCCGGCGATCAGACTCAGAAGCGGCTTCTCCGGTGCGCGCGACGAGATCTCGTCACCGTCGAAGTCGACGAGGTCGTCGTCGCCTCCGTCTTCGGCTCCGTCATCGTCAATCGAATCGGTTGCCGCAGAATCGCTTTCGTCGATCACCGCGGCCGCGAGATACGCGGCGCCCGCGTCGACCGGCGTCACGTCCGGCGACGGAGCCACGGACACCGAGGTGGCGTCCGCACCTGCGTCGGCGGTCGTGCCGATCGAGATGTCGATCATGTTGTCGTCGCAGCCGCGTGATGCTGCGCCTGCTTCGGAATCGGTCTGCGGCGCGTGGTTGACTGCGCTGAGGTGAGCACCGGTTTCGCCCCGTGTTTCACGTGTCACGTGCTGGTCGTACATCGCTTCCGCCTCCTCACCTTCGAATAGCGCAGAAAATTCGGTCGGTTCCGAATACCTTGCCCCGCGCCGGTATTCGCTGCCACCCAACGAACCCTCGACCTTTACTACACGTCCCGACGCGATGCCGCCACATGGGAACGCGTGTTCGAATCCAGGGCCACTCCAACGAAATTCGTCGAACGATCGTGGAATGACATACATGTGATTAGACACGCCGGACACCGCTGCGGTCAAGCTGATCGACGATATTCCAATACCATCTTCGGCTCGAATTCGGCACCCTCCCCGAATCGGCGAGCGTCGTCAGCGTGTCGCAGGTGTTCGCGCGTGGAGCGAGCGCCGGACTCGATCCACGAGGCACTCGCCTACCCACGGTTCACGCGCACGGCCTAGGCTTCGACCTTGTGAAAGTTACTGTCTTGGTCGGAGGCGTGGGCGGAGCCCGGTTCTTGCAGGGTGTGAAATCCCTTCTCGGGGAGGACGACGAGATCACCGCGATCGTCAATGTCGGTGACGACGTGTGGATGCACGGGTTGCGCATCTGCCCCGATCTGGACACGTGCATGTACACGCTCGGCGGCGGGATCGACACCGAGCGCGGATGGGGCCGCGTCGCGGAAACGTGGCATGCACGAGACGAACTCGCCGCCTATGGAGCCGACCCGGATTGGTTCGGCCTCGGTGACCGTGACATCGCGACGCATCTCATCAGGTCCAGAATGTTGCGCACCGGATACCCGTTGTCGGCCGTCACCGAAGCTCTCTGCAACAGATGGAAGCCGGGGTTGCGTCTACTGCCGGTGACCGACGACCGAAGCGAGACGCACGTCGTCGTCACCGATCCCGAGGATCCGAGCGGTGAATCGCACCGCGCAATTCACTTCCAGGAGTGGTGGGTTCGCTACCGCGCACAGATCGAGACACACAGCTTCGCGCACATCGGGGCCGAACAGGCAAGTCCCGCACCGGGAGTGCTCGAGGCGATCGCCGACGCGGATGCCGTGATCCTCGCGCCGTCGAATCCCGTCGTGAGCGTCGGAGCGATTCTCGCGGTGCCCGGCATTCGCAGCGCGTTGCGCACGACGGCTGCGAAAGTAGTCGGCCTGTCCCCCATCGTCGACGACAAACCGCTGCGCGGAATGGCCGACGAATGCTTGTCCGTGATCGACGTCGAGACCACCGCGGAAGCCGTCGGAAAGTATTACGGTGCACGGTCGGACACGGGAATCCTCGACGGCTGGTTGATTCACTCGACCGACACGGCAACGATTCCAGGCGTCGACGTCCGCAGTGTTCCACTGTTGATGACCGATCCCGAGACGACCGCACGGATGGCTGCAGCCGCCTTGCACTGCGCGGGGGTGGACCTGTGAATTCTTCAGTGCCGCAGGACCATTCACCAGGCGGCCGCATCGAGGTCATCCCGGTACCGGGTCTTCCCGAGTTCCGACCGGGCGACGACCTCGCGGGCGCGATCGCCCGCAGCGCCCCCTGGCTTCGCGACGGCGACGTCCTTGTCGTGACGAGCAAGGTGTTCTCCAAGGTCGAGGGCCGACTGGTCGACGCGCCGATCGATCCGGACGAGAGGGACGCCGCCCGACGCCGCCTCGTCGATCAGGAAGCAGTACGCGTCGTCGCACGCAAGGGCCGCACGCTCATCACCGAGAACCGACTCGGGATCGTGCAGGCGGCGTCGGGAATCGACGGATCGAACGTCGATCGCGCGGAACTCGCTCTGCTGCCTGAGAATCCGGATGCGAGTGCGGCAGCGTTGAGATCCGCACTCGTCGGCTCGCTCGGTGTGACCGTCGCCGTCGTCGTCACCGACACGATGGGTAGGGCGTGGCGCATCGGTCAGACCGACGTCGCGATCGGAGCCGCCGGACTCGCCGTCGTCCACGCGTACGCGGGCGCCGAGGACAGCCAAGGGAACGAACTCGTCGTCACCGAAGTAGCGGTCGCCGACGAGATCGCCGCAGCCGGAGACCTCGTCAAGGGCAAGCTCGGTTCGGTCCCGGTCGCCGTCGTTCGCGGTCTCGCACCCGTGGACGACGGTTCCGTCGCACGTGACCTCGTCAGACCGGGCGAGGAGGACCTGTTCTGGCTCGGTACCGCCGAGTCGATCGACAAGGGCAGGCGCGACGCACTGCTGCTGCGTCGTTCGGTCCGGTCGTTCACCGACGAGCCCGTGAACGCCGACGACATCAGAGATGCAGTCGGCGACGCGTTGACCGCACCCGCACCGCATCACACGCATCCCGTTCGTTTCGTGTGGGTGCGAACGCCCGCGCTTCGTGCCCGGTTGCTCGGCGAGATGAAGGAGAAGTGGAAGCAGGACCTACGCGCCGACGGGTGGACCGAGGAGCGCATCGAGACGCGCACCTCCCGCGGAGACATCCTGTTCGACGCTCCGGAACTGGTCATTCCGTTCTGTGTGCCGGACGGTGCGCACTCCTATCCCGACGAACGCCGCACCCGCGCCGAGGACACCATGTTCACGGTCGCGGTCGGTGCGGCCGTGCAGGGACTTCTGGTCTCGCTCGCGGTCCGCGGCCTCGGAAGCTGCTGGGTCGGCTCGACCATCTTCGCCTCCGACCTCGTCCGTACCGAGCTGGGTCTGCGGGCGGACTGGAAAGCCATGGGCGCCATCGCGATCGGGCATCCACAGGAGGAACTGACACCGCGCGACCCCCGCACGCCCGGAAACGAACTGATGGAGATCTGACGTGTCCGTCACCGATGAGGCTCTCGCACTGCACGATTCGGCAGTCGACGTACTGAACGCATGGAACACCGAGGCGTGGCACGAGGATTCGCTCCGTCACACGATGCTCGCGTTCCTTGCCAGCAATCCGAACGGGTGCATGCGCGCCAACGAGGCGGGACACATCACCGCCTCGTCGTTGGTGCTGGACGCGTCGGGAAAGAACGTTCTGCTGACGCTGCATCCGCGGGTCGGACGGTGGATCCAGCTCGGCGGTCACTGCGAGGAGTCGGACAGGTCCGTCGTCGACGCGGCGCTACGGGAGGCACGCGAGGAGTCCGGTATCCACGATCTGGACATCGACGCGCACTTGCTCTCCGCGCACACACATCCCATCACGTGCTCGCTCGGGAAGCCGACGCGTCACCTCGACCTGCGATTCCTGGTGCGCGCGCCGGAAGGTGCTCGGGCGGTGCGCAGCGAGGAGTCGACCGATCTGCGGTGGTGGCCGGTCGACGCTCTCCCCGAGTCCGCCGAGGCGGACACGATCGCCCATCTCGTCGGACTCGCGGAGAAACGTTAGACGTCGGTGGAGAACCTGACTCCACCGTCGGGGAGCTTCACGCCCGGCCACACCCTGGCGCCGCGCAGTAGCTCGCAGCGTGCGCCGATGTCGGCACCGTCGCCGATGACACCGTCTCGCACGAGCGCGCGAGGTCCGATGCGGGCACCGAAACCGATGATGGATCGCTCCACGACCGCACCGGCTTCGACCACTGCGCCGTCGAAGATGACCGCGCCGTCCAGGCGGGCACCTGCTCCGACCTCCGCGCCGCGGCCGACGACCGTGCCACCGATCAGCAACGCACCGGGTGCGACGCCTGCGCTCGGGTGCACGAGCGATTCCCCGCGCGTACCGGTGAGCGCGGGCGACGGCGCGATGCCGCGCACGAGATCCGAGGAGCCTTTGACGAAGTCCTCGGGCGTTCCCATGTCACGCCAGTACGCGGTGTCGACGTGCCCGTAGACGCGCTTGTCCTCGGCGAGCAGTGCTGGGAAGACCTCACGCTCGACCGACACGGGACGGTCGTGCGGAATCTTCTCGATGATCTCGCGACGGAAGACGTAGCAGCCGGCGTTGATCTGATCGGTCGGCGGATCCTGAGTTTTCTCGAGGAACGCCGTGACGCGGCCGTCCTCGTCCGTCGGGACGCAACCGAACGCACGAGGATCACCGACGCGAACGAGATGGAGCGTCACATCGGCTTCGGTGCGCTGGTGAGTGTCCAACACTGCGGTGAGGTCGGTGCCGCCCAGGACGTCGCCGTTGAACACCATGACGTTGTCCGCACGGAGGCGAGGCAGCACGTTCCTGATGCCACCGCCGGTTCCCATCGGTTCCGTTTCGGTGACGTACTCGATCTCCATGCCGAGCGACGAGCCGTCCCCGAAATGCTCTTCGAAGACTTCGGCTTTGAACGACGTGCCGAGCACGACGTGGTCGATACCCGCATCTTTGATGCGAGCCAACAGATGGTGCAGGAACGGCAGACCTGCCGTGGGAAGCATGGGCTTCGGAGCCGACAGGGTCAGCGGCCGAAGCCGAGTCCCCTTGCCGCCTACCAGGATAACGGCGTCAGTGTTACTTCCCGCCTCAGCTGACATCATCGGCCTCTCTCTTGTCGTCGATCTGTCGCTGTCGAAGTGCCGCAGCCACAACCACCTTCGAGCGCACGGCCAATCCGGCGCGTAGCGCCCATCGTAGGGGAGCTTGCCACAGATGCGGGTGACGATCTGCCTGAAATCGATAAGCGCTCGCGTGGTGCGCCGGGAGCATCAACTCCGGATGTCTGCCTGCTGCATGGCCTTTGGAATGGGTGACTTCCACGCTCGGCACATATACATTCAGCCATCCGGCCGTTCCGAGCCGGTCGCCCAGGTCGACGTCCTCCATATACATGAAATAACGGGAATCGAACCCGTTCACGGAGTCGAATGCGGCGCGTCTGAGCAGAAGGCACGAGCCGGACAGCCAGCCCACTGTTCGCTCGGTCACAGCTTCGTTGTCCTGTCGGTACTGCTGCGTCCACGGATTCCCGGCCCAGATCTTTCCGAGCAACGCATGCCCCGCACCCGACGTCAGGTTCGGCACCGCGCGTGCGGACGGGTAGCGGCTGCCGTCGGGTTCGCGAATCAGCGGGCCGAGCGCACCGGCCCGCGGCCAGCGCTCCGCGGCCTCGAGCAGACCGTCGAGCGCACCGGGGTGCCACTTGACGTCCGGGTTGACGACGGCGATGAACTCGACACTGTCGTCGATCTCCGCGACGGCACGATTGACCGCTCCGCCGTAGCCCAGATTCGCGCCGGTCCGGAACAGCCTGGCGTGCGGGTACTTGACCGCAGCGGCTTCGGGACTGCCGTCGGTCGAGCCGTTGTCGGCCATGATGACCAGCGGTTTCTCGTCCGTTGCCGTGTCCAGGGACTCGAGGAACTGGTCCAGGTATTTACCGGGCGAATAGGTCACCGTCACGACGGCCAGCTTGGAACTCACGCGGCAAGACTAGCGGTAGCTCCGTGTCAGGCCCGGGCGCCGACCGCGCGGAGAGCGTCGTCCAGAGCGTCACGCCAGTCGCGGAGCGGTGTCAGCCCTGCCCGCTCCCATTCCGCCCCGGACAGCACGGAGTAGCTGGGCCGCGGAGCCGGACGGACGAACTCGGCGCTCGAACACGGCCTCACACGGTCGGGGTCGGCTCCGACGCCTGCGAAGACCGCGCGTGCCAGGTCGTACCACGTCGCCGTGCCCGAGTTGGTGAGATGGAGGATCGGCCCGGCCGGGCGCGGCGCCGTCGCCAGTTCGAGCAGTCCGCCGGCCAGGTCACGTGCGTAGGTGGGTGATCCGGTCTGATCGTCTACGACGGTCACCGTCTCGCGCTCGCGTTCCAGACGTCGCATCGTCGACACGAAGTCCGCGCCGTCGCCGGTGTACACCCAGGCGGTACGAACGACGGACGCCGACGGCAACGCGCGCAGGACGGCATGCTCCCCCGCGAGCTTCGTTCGGCCGTAGGCGCTGCGGGGTCCGGTGGCGGCGTCGGTCTCGTACGGGGCGTCGGCGCTCCCGTCGAACACGTAATCGGTGGACACGTGAATCAGCGTCGCCGATGCCCGCGCGCAGGCCTCCGCGAGATTTCTCGGCCCGTGCGCGTTGACGGCGAGTGCGCGCTCGAAGTCCGTCTCGGCGGCGTCGACGGCGGTGTACGCCGCGCAGTTGACGACCACCAACCCGGGTTCGACGGCGTCGGCTACTGACGTCGCGTCGGTGATGTCCAGGTCGCCGCTGGTCACCCCGATCACGCGATCGACATCACTGCGATCGCCTGCGAGGGCCACCACCTGACGTCCCAACTGTCCCCCGGCACCGGTCACAAGGATGTTCACCACAGTTGCAAAGTGTGGCACGCCGTCGCTGCCTGAGCGAAGCAGTGAGATTTCACAAGTAGCCTGGTTCCTCGGGACGACGGAGGAAACGCCGAACGAAAGAGGTCACCAGGTGTCACGAGAGTCAGATGCGTCGGGGAGAGATCCACGCTCCCGTGTGCGACGCAGCGAGCCTCGTGGACGCGGTGAATCTCGAGGACGCGGTGAATCTCGAGTGCGCGGTGAATCCCGCAGGCGCAGCGATGCAGGCGAGCCCGGTGCGCCCGGTGCGCCCGGACGCCCCGACTCACGCGCCGAACGGGTACGCAGGCCTCGGCGCGACGCCGCCCCACTCTCGGGGACCACAGGGGCGAGCAGGCTCAAACCGCCACAGGTTCTCGTCGCCGCCGTGTCGGTCGTGGTCCTCGTGGTCACCGGATTCGCGTGGCGCAGCGTCGACAGCCTTCGATCGAACATCGCGTCCGCGGGCGCTCTCGGCCTCGGCGGCGGCGCGGACGGCGCCGTCGACATTCTGATGGTCGGCACCGACAGCCGCACCGACGCGCACGGCAACGCGTTGTCGCAGAGCGAGCTCGACTCCTTGCGTGCAGGCGAGGAGGTGGCGTCGAACACCGACACGATCGTGCTGATCCGCGTCCCCAACGACGGCTCGTCGGCCACGGCGATCTCGATACCGCGTGACTCCTACGTCGAGGTGCCCGGTATCGGCAAGTCGAAGATCAACGCCGCGTACGGTGCGACGAAGGAGAACAAGCGCCTGGAACTGGTGAATCAGGGCGTGTCCGACTCCGACGCGGAGACCCAGTCCACCGAAGCCGGCCGCGAGGCACTGATCGAGTCGGTGGCCGACCTGACCGGCATCACCGTCGACCATTACGCGGAGGTCGGTCTGCTCGGGTTCGTTCTTCTCACCGATGCCGTGGGCGGCGTCGACGTCTGTTTGAACGCGCCCGTCGACGAACCGATGTCCGGTGCGAATTTCCCTGCGGGAGAACAGACCCTGTCCGGCTCCGATGCACTGAGCTTCGTCCGCCAGCGGCACGGTCTGCCCCGCGGCGACCTCGATCGCATCGTGCGGCAACAGGTGTTCATGGCCTCGCTGGTGCGCAGCGTGCTGAGCGCGAAGACGCTCAGCAACCCGTCCAAGTTGGGTCAGCTGAGCGCCGCGGTGCAGCGGTCGGTCGTCCTCGACTCCGATTGGGACATACTGCAATTCGCGACGCGGCTGCAGGACCTCGCCGGTGGCAAGGTCAAGTTCGAGACCATCCCCGCCGTCGACATCAACGGCTCGACCGAGTACGGCGAGTCCATCGTCGAGGTCGATCCCGCCGCCGTGAAGAAGTACGTCGAAGGACTGCTCGACGGCACCGCGGACGAGCCGGAGTCGACGACGGAACCCGAAGCGCCCCAGATCGATCCGTCGTCGGTGACCGTCGACGTCGCCAACGACAGCGGCATAGACGGACTCGCCAACGGCGTCGCGAGTTCGCTCGGATCGCTGGGCTACGGCAACGGAACCGTCGGCAACTACGAGGGAACGTCCGTGTCCACCAGCACGGTTCAGGCCGCCGACCCCGACAGCGACGCCGCGAAGGCGGTGTCGGCCGCGCTCGGCGGGATCGACATCACCTCCGACGACACGCTGACCGACGACACCGTCCGAGTCGTCCTCGCGTCGGACTACTCGGGCCCCGGCGCGGGCGGATCCACGACGACGACCACGACGACCGACCAGCTCGCCGCGTCGGGCGGTGAATCGCCTGCTCCCCCGATCGATGCGGGCTCGACCGGCCCCGCCTGCGTGAACTGAGCCGATCGCAACGTCTCCGATAGGGTGGCACTCGTGGCTGCGACTCTGACCGAGAAACTGCTCGACCCGATTCTCCGCACGGATCCCGCGGGTCCGCGCGTGACGTTCTACGACGACGCGACCGGTGAGCGCATCGAGGTCTCCGCGGTCACGCTGGCGAACTGGGCGGCCAAGACCGCCAATCTGCTTCGTGACGAGATCGGGCTGCAGCCGGGTGCGAAGGTCAGCGTGTTGTTGCCTGCTCATTGGCAGACTGCGGCCGTGCTGCTCGGTGCATGGTGGGCAGGCGCCGAGGTGGTACTCACTGCCGATCCCGACGCGGAAGTTGCTCTCGTACACGGCAACCGGGTCGACGACGCCGGCGACATCCCGGAGATCCTCGCGCTGTCCCTCGATGCTTTCGGCAAGCCGGTCGCCGATCTGCCCGTCGGCGTCACCGACTATGCGACGTCGGTACGCGTCCACGGCGATCAGTTCCGTCCGTCGGGTGACGGCCCGGCCCTGGACGGCCGGCCGGTCGACGAGGTCCTCGCCGCGGCTCGTGCTCGGGCAGAGGCACATTCGCTCGCGGTAGGCGACCGCGTGCTGTCGTCGCTGTCGTGGGGCACGCCCGACGAGCTGATCGACGGTCTGCTGTCGGTGCTGGTCGTCGGGGCGTCGCTGGTGCAGGTCTCGAACCCGGACGAGACGAAGCTCGAACGGCGCACTGCCACCGAGAAAGTCACGAAGACTCTGGGCTAGAACTTCGGGGGCCTGCCTTTGTACCCACCGTCACCCAGCCCGGCTTCGATTTCGTACTTGTTCGACGCGCCGGAATGCCTGACCTCTTCGACGAGGTATCGGACTGCGAACAGCACCCCGTAGTGCGCCCACTGGTCGGCATGGACACTTTCGTGACGCAACACCACGCGCGAGGTGTTGGTGCGCGTCAGATAGACCCCGCCGATCGTTGTTCCGCCGCGGCCGAATCCACCGCGCATGCCCGACGCGACGAACAGGCGGTGGTCGTTGTCGAACGCGATCTTCGCGCGCCACAGGCGGGCGTAACCGAGCGCGACGTAGGTCGCGACGAGCGATCCGATGCTGCCGCGTGATGCGCTCCGCACCCGTGCGTTCATAGTTGGCCTCCGTTGCGACTGTTCACGCACAGGCGCGCAGCGCAGCTATCCCAGCAGCTTCGCGCGCAGCGCTTCGTCCTTCTCCAGGACCATCTGTTCGAGACCGGCCTGGAACTGCTCGATGCGGGCGCGCAGCGCCGGATCGCTCGCGCCGAGGATGCGCGCGGCAAGCAGTCCGGCGTTGCGCGCACCGCCGATCGACACCGTCGCCACCGGGATGCCCGCGGGCATCTGGACGATCGACAGCAGAGAATCCATCCCGTCCAGGTATTTCAACGGAACGGGAACACCGATGACCGGCAACGGCGTCGCCGACGCGACCATGCCGGGAAGATGCGCAGCACCGCCTGCGCCCGCGATGATGACCTGCAGGCCACGCGAGGCAGCGCTCGTCGCGTAGTCGTGCATGCGCTGGGGCGTGCGGTGCGCCGACACGACGCCGACCTCGAATCGAATACCGAACTCGGCCAACGCTTCTGCGGCGGCCTCCATGACCGGCCAGTCGGAGTCGCTGCCCATGATCAGGCCGACCTGCGGGCCCTGTCCTGCGTCAGTCATTGCTGTGGGGATCCCATCCGTCGGTCCATACGGCGTGCGACATCCAGTGCGCCGCACGCTCTGCTTTCTCGCGCACTGCGGCAACGTACTCGGCGTCGCTCAGGCTGCCCTTCGCCGCTCCGAGCACGTTGACGTGTCCGATCTTGCGGTCCTTGCGTTCGCCCTTGCCGTACAGGTGCACCTTGGCGTCGGGCATGCGTGCGAACAGGTGGTGCAGGCGTTCGTCCATCGACATCTCGGGCGCCTCGGGAGCGCCGAGAATGTTGGCCATGACGGTGACCGGGGCCAACGGCGTCGTGTCGCCGAGCGGGTAGTCGAGCACGGCTCGCAGGTGCTGCTCGAACTGCGATGTGCGGCAACCGTCCATGCTCCAGTGCCCGGAGTTGTGGGGGCGCATCGCGAGTTCGTTGACGAGGATCTTGCCGTCCTTCGTCTCGAACAGCTCGACCGCCATGGCGCCGACGACGCCGAGTTCCGCGGCCAACCCGAGCGCGAGCCGTTCGGCGTCGAGTGCGACGTCCTCGTCGAGCGCGGGCGCGGGCGCGATGACGACGGCGCACTGCCCGTCCCGCTGCACCGTCTCGACGACGGGCCAGGCGGCACCTTGACCGAACGGCGACCGTCCGACCATCGCCGACAGCTCACGGGCGAGATCGACCTTCTCCTCGACCATCAGCGGAACGCCGAGGTCGAGCTGCCGCTGCACGATCTGTTCGGCTTCGTCCGAGTCCGCCGGCATCCAGACGCCGCGGCCGTCGTATCCGCCGCGGATCGACTTGATGACGACGGGCCAGCCGTGTTCGTCACCGAACTTAGTCACGTCACCGGCCCACGTGATCTCCGCGAACGCGGGCATCGGGGCGGTCAGCTCACCGAGCTTGCGACGCATCTTCAGCTTGTCCTGCGCATAGATCAACGCCGTCGGCGGCGGCTGCACGTTGACGCCCTCGGCGACGAGCGCGTCGAGGTGCTCGGTCGGAACGTGCTCGTGGTCGAACGTCAACGCGTTGGATCCGGTCGCGGCCGACCGCAACGCGTTCAAGTCGTCGTGATGGCCGAGAACGACGTCGGCGCTGACCTGGGCCGCCGGCTCGTCGGCACCGGCCGACAGAACGCGCAGCGTCTGGCCCAGTTCGATCGCAGCCTGATGCGTCATGCGCGCGAGCTGTCCCCCGCCGATCATCGTGACGACGGGCATACCGGTCGTCGACGAGCGTGGAGGAGTGGGGCGCGGAGATTGACCAGTCACGGCTTCCTATCGTGTCATGCGAGCGGTGTCCGGCAGGCACCAGTCCCCCGCGACTCTCTGAGAGATCGCTGATGATCTGCGCGCCGGTTCGCTCGAATCGCACTACGTTTCGTAGACTCCTTCGTTGTGCCTCTGATCGACAATGTGATTCATCGCCTGCCCGGACCGGTTCGGGACCTCGCGATTCGTCACAGCGAACTCATCAAGTTCGCCATCGTCGGCGGTACCACCATGGTCTTCGACCTGGCGATCTTCTACTCGCTCAGTCTGACGATCCTCGAGCCCAAACCCGTGGTCGCCAAGGTCATCTCCGGCGTCATGGCGACCATTCTCAGCTACATCCTCAACCGCGAGTGGGCGTTCAAGAATCGCGGCGGCCGCGAACGCCATCACGAGGCACTTTTGTTCTTCGCGATCAGCGGTATCGGTGTGATCCTCGCCGCTGCGCCGCTCTTCATCGCCAACAATCTCTTCGACATTCGCGAAGGTCACACCAGCCTGACGATGCTGGTCATTCTCGACTTCGTGCTGAACTACATCATCGGCAACCTGTTGCAGATGGCGTTCCGCTTCTGGGCACTGCGGAAGTTCGCGTTTCCGGACGAGAACGCTCGCGGCGCGGCCGCCGGGTCCACCGACTACGACCCGACGCCCGAGGAAGCAGCCGAGGAACAACTCGGCCACAGCTGAACCACCGCTACCGCGGCTCCCTCACCTGAGTCGGTCCGCTGCGGATCACCGACTCGCGAAACGCCGGGAGAAACACCGAGAACAGCGCCGGCTTGCGTCGCTGCAGTTCGAGTCGCCCTCCGTCTGCTTCGACGAGCGCACGCGCCAACGCCAATCCGACGCCGGTCGAACCGGCACCCGAGAAGCCACGGTCGAAGATGTGCGGCGCGAGTTCGTCGCTGACGCCTGCCCCTTCGTCGGACACCTCGACGCACACCAGCGGCTCGCGCCTGCGTTCGGCAGTCTCGAGTGCCGGGACGAGCCGTACCGCCACCGTGCAGGTGCCGCCGCCGTGGGACAGCGCGTTGTCGACGAGCACCGACACCGCTTCGCGGAGACGAGATCCGGTCACCGACGCCGTCAGATCTGCGTCTCCCTTGAGTACCAGAGTGCGACCCACGTCGTCGAAGTTCGGTTGCCACTCCCCGACCACGCCG
Source organism: Rhodococcus sp. B10 (assembly GCF_011770055.1). Lineage (NCBI taxonomy): Bacteria > Bacillati > Actinomycetota > Actinomycetes > Mycobacteriales > Nocardiaceae > Rhodococcus > Rhodococcus sp. B10. The sequence goes on from NZ_JAAFYV010000008.1 coordinate 138,731, forward strand.
GAAAGTTCCGCGATGACGGGGACCTCCTGTGCGCCGGGCGCACCGTCGCTGCGGGACGAACGGACCAGTTCGTCGATCGCCAACGTGAGCCGGTCGACCTGAGCCATCGCTTCCTCGGCCTCGCCGACGACGTCGGGGTCGTGGTGCGTCGACAGCTCGTCGAGGCGCAGCCGCACCGCCGTCAGACGACTGCGCAGCTGATGGGACACGTCGGCCACGAGCGCATGCTCGCGCTGAAGCCTGCCCGCGATCTCGACTGTCGCCGCGTCGAGCACGTCGGACACGCGATCGAGTTCGGCGATGCCGTGCCGCGTCGAATCGGGACGGAAGTCGCCCTCGGCGAGGCGAGCCGCGCGGCCCGCGACGTCACGTAGCGGGTCGGACAAGCGTTTCGCTGTCAACACGGCGATGGCAGTGCCGGTCAGGATCGAGGCCAACACGAGAAGACCGACCGCGCCGACGGCTTGCTTCTGCAGCGTGCGCATGTCGTCCGACGGCACTTCGAGACGCAATGACCCGGACGTTCCCATCGACAGCGACTCGACGAGCGGACGTGGAACGAACGACTCACCGATGTCGACGCGCGACGCCGCGTCCTGAGGCGTCGGATACACGACGACGAGCCGGCCACCCTGCGGGATGGCCAGACGCAGCGAGCCGATGTCGAGCTCACCCTGGACCATGCCGGTGTCTGCTTCCTGAGACAGGATTTCCGACGCCATCCTGTCCAGTCGGCGCTGCAGGTCGTCGCGAGTGAAATCCTCGACCCACAGCCACGCGGTGTACATCAGGGGCAGACCGAGCAGAAGGGCCGTGATGATGACGACGGCCAGGATCGACTGCAGTATGCGGCGACGCATGTGCTTCTTCTAGTCGTTGTTGATGCGGAACCCGACGCCACGGACCGTGGCGATTCGACGCTCGGCGACGGGACCTTCGTCGCCGATCTTCCGGCGTAGCCACGACATGTGCATGTCGAGAGTCTTCGAGCCGCGCAGTTCGGCGTCGCCCCACACCTCGCGCAGGATGGTCTCGCGGGAGACGACCTGACCCGCATGGTCGAGCAGAACCTTCAGCAGTTCGTATTCCTTGTTGGCGAGCGAGATTTCGGTGCCGCCCACGAGAACGCGTCGGGCAGCCGGCTCGAGCCTGATCGATCCGACCTCGACAGGCGAGTCCTCGCCGGGGCCGCGTCGGCGCAGCAGTGCCCGGACTCGGGCCATCAATTCCGCGAGCCGGAAAGGCTTTCCGACGTAATCGTCGGCGCCCGCGTCGAGCCCCACGACGAAGTCGACCTCGTCCGTACGCGCGGTGAGCATGAGCACCGCGAGTTCGGATTTGTTCGCGCGCACCTGACGGCACACTTCCAGACCGTCCATGCCGGGCAGACCGAGGTCGAGGATCAACAGGTCGTAGTTGCCGTCGAGTGCTCGTTGCAACGCGGCAGGACCGGTCTGCTCGACCGTCACCGTGTAGCCCTCACGGGTGAGGGCGCGCGAGAGCGGGGCCGCGATAGCTTCGTCGTCTTCTGCCAAGAGCACATCGGTCACGAATGCAAGCCTACGGTTCGATTCTGTGAGAACGGTGTATTCCGGCGAACGGGACGAGGGGGCTATCGGCGTCGCCCCGCACGCCACCCGCGCTTGACAGCCCCGTCGACATCGTCGCCGTCGTTCGGCTCGTCGGCGTACACGGCATCGCGCCGGACCTCCAGTGAGTCGAACACCTGCTGGTAGAGCAGGGAGTGCACACGCTGCACCTGTGGGATGTCGTCGAACTCCAGTGGGTCGTCGGACGCGGAGGCAATGATGAGGGTGCCTGTTCCGAGCATGCGGTCGACCAGCCCGTGACGGAACTGCACGTTGCTGATGCGACCCATCGGAATGTCGATGCCCGAGTGGGTGATGACGCCCTGCCGCACCAGAACTCGGCGATCGGTGACGATGAAGTGCGTGCACTGCCAGCTGATCAGCGGAGCGACGGATCTCCAGCCGACGACGATCACCCAGATCACCGCGGTGACGATCGATGCGACGGTCGCAGCGGTTCCGTCGAGACGTGCCGAGATGACGCCGATCGCGAACCCTGCAACAGCGGTGACGGCGATGAACGTGAGAGCGGGCAGAACCAGCATCTTCCAGTGAGGGTGGTGATGCAGCAGCAATTCTTCCTCGTCGGCCAGCGCATCCTGCGGGTAGCCCATCGCTCTCACTCCTCGGGTGATTTCTCGTCCTTGTGAGGCGATCCTTCCACGAGTTCGGGCCCGTCGGTCTCCGGCGCAGGCGGCGACGCGGTCGACTTCTCGGGTTCGGGCGGCGGCCCGCTCGAGACGAGGACGTCGACCCACCTGGTGGCCGGGTCGATGTCGACCAACAACGCTTTGGCCATCAGCGTCAGCGGGATCGCGAGGATCGCGCCCAGGGGTCCGAGCACCCACGACCAGAAGACCAACGACAAGAACGTCAACGTCACCGACAGCCCGACGGCGTCGCCGACGAATTTCGGTTGGATGATCGACTGGATCACGACGTTGACGACGCTGTAGACCACGATGACGGCGATCATCAGCTTCGGCCCGCCCTGCAGGAGTCCGATCAGCGCGGGCGGGATGAGTCCGATGACGAAACCGATGTTCGGGATGTAGTTCGTGATGAACGCGAGCAGGCCCCAGAGAACCGGGAGCGGTATGCCCATCGCCCACAGCGCGCCCGTGTCGATGACGGCGACGATGAGTCCGAAGACCGTCGACACGACGAGATACGTACGGGTTCCGGACGAGAACCTGCGGAACGCGTCGGCGATGTCCGGACGCGTGCGCAGCAGTATCGCTGTCCGCGGAGTGTACGAACTGGCGTCGACCGCCATGAACAGCAGAAGGACGAGCACGAACAACAGGTTCGAGAAGATCGACAACGCCCCGGTCAGAATGCCGTCGACCAACCCGAAAATGGTCGACGCGTCCAGCTTCGACAGCAGGTCGTGAATCTGATCCTGACCGATGCCGTTGTCCGACAACAACTTCTGCACGTCCGCGACCAGACCGTCGAAGTCGTCGGCGTAGGTCGGGAGCAACGTGGCGAGCCGCGCGGTCGAGAACACCAACGACAGGACGAGGATGCCGAGGATCGCGTACACGACGAGAATCGCCAGCACGGTCGCGATCCAGTTCGGCACCCCTGTGCGACGCAGCCACTCGGGAAGCGGATGGACGACGACGGTGAGCATCAGGGCGAGGAAGGTCGGCCCGACGACCCCCGCGAACGCGCGAGTTCCCGCGACGGCGACGACGAGCGCCGCGATACCGAGCAACACGATGACTCCGCGCGGCATCGACCACGTCGGCGATTGCGGCTGTGCCATGACTCCCCCCGGGGCACTCGAGAAACGCAGCACCGACAGACGCTGCTCCAGGCGGCCGGTCCGCACTCAGTGTCGCCGCACCCTCTCGCCGCACACATCATCCGGTACGGATGATGTGTGCTCTAGCCCGCTGCTCGAGAATGGGAGACAACTTCGAAAGGGGCGAAGCACATGAGCGAACAAATCAAGACCGAAGGAGCCAGGCCCAGGGGCAACCACCAGGCTGCCGCAACAGGGGGATCGATCGCGGCGGCCATCATTCTGCTGACGGTCGGAGTTCTGTCCATCTTCCAGGGCATAGCCGCCATCGCGAAGGACGACCTGCTGGTCGTCGGATACAACTACACCTACGAGTTCGACATCTCGACGTGGGGCTGGATCCACCTGGTCGTGGGCGTCCTGCTTCTGCTGGCCGGTATCGGATTGATGTCCGGTGCGACGTGGGCACGGTTCGCCGCGATCGTGATCGCATCGCTGTCGATCATCGCCAACTTCCTGTGGCTGCCGTACTACCCGCTGTGGTCCATCCTCATCATCGCCATCGACCTGGTCGTGATCTGGGCGGTCGCCACCTGGGAGCCGGCGCGAGCCCAGACACTCTAGGAGTCGATCTTTCGTCAGTCGGACTCGATGGCACGGAGATGCGTCACGTCGCCCGCGGCGACGGGTACCGGTTTGCCGGTCTCGTCGTCGCGGACGACTATGCGCCCTTGCTGATCGACGTCGACCGCCTCGCCGAGTATCTGCTTGTCACCCGGAAGTTCCACGCGGACGCGACGGCCCACGGTGTCGCACCGTTCGCGATAGCGGCTCGCGAGGTGGTCGGTGTTCCAGCCCGAGTTCTTCCACGAATCGACCTCGGCGCCGATACCCCGCAGAATCGCACGCAGGAGGGTGTCGCGGTCCGTCACGGCAGCGTTCTCCAAGGCGAGGGACGTGGCGGTCGGGACCGGCAGCTCTTCCTGCGTCATCGAAACGTTCAGACCGATACCGACCACGATGGCAGGTGTCTGCCCGTGGACGGCCACCTCCGCCAGAATGCCCGCGACCTTACGGCCACCTACGAGAACGTCGTTGGGCCATTTCAACGCCGCGTCGACGGCCGCGACAGTACGCAACGCGTCGACGACGGCAACTCCGGTCAGAAGCGGCAGCCACCCGAGAATCGACGGGTCGATGCCTGGGAATTTCACGAGAACCGACATCAACAATTGTGAACGCGGTGGACCCGAGAACGACCTGGAGTGCCTGCCGCGACCGGTCGCCTGATGCTCGGCGACGAGTGCCGTCCGGTCCGCGAGGCCGGCCGCATTCGCGATCAGATCGGCGTTCGTCGACCCCGTCTCATCCACCACATCGAGCCTCGACCAGGAAGCTTGCGGTCCGTCGACGAGAGCGCGCCGAAGTGCCGAGACGTCGAGTGGGGGTCGATCGAGATTGGTCCACATGATTCAAGAGCATATTGCCCCGTCGAACCCGTCGATTTTCGTACTCGCCGGTAGCCTGCCGGAAGTGCAACGAACGCGCCCCTCGGTCGGGATGCACATCACAGCCGTGGTTAAAGTGTTTGCCCATGACCAGTGTCCAGGATTCGACTGCGCAGGGTTCGGCCGCCACGCCCGACATTCACACGACGGCGGGCAAGCTCGCCGACCTGCGTAGCCGCCGCGAAGCAGCGATGGCACCGTCCGGCGAAGCCGCGATCGAGAAGGTGCACGCCAAAGGCAAGCTGACCGCCCGCGAGCGCATCCTCGCGCTGCTCGACGAGGGCTCGTTCGTCGAAATGGATGCGTTGGCCCGCCACCGCTCCCAGAACTTCGGCCTCGCCGACAACCGCCCCTTCGGCGACGGCGTCGTCACCGGCTACGGCACCATCGACGGCCGCGACGTCTGCGTCTTCTCCCAGGACGTCACCGTCTTCGGCGGCTCCCTCGGTGAAATCTACGGCGAGAAGATCGTCAAGGTCATGGACCTGGCCATCAAGACCGGCCGCCCGCTCATCGGCATCAACGAAGGCGCAGGCGCCCGCATCCAGGAAGGCGTCGTCTCCCTCGGGTTGTACGGCGAAATCTTCCACCGCAACGTCCAAGCCTCCGGCGTCATCCCCCAGATCTCACTGGTCATGGGCGCCGCCGCCGGCGGACACGTCTACTCCCCCGCCCTGACCGACTTCGTCGTCATGGTCGATCAGACCTCGCAGATGTTCGTCACCGGACCCGACGTCATCAAAACCGTCACCGGCGAAAACGTCACCATGGAGGAACTCGGCGGCGCCCACACCCACATGGAGAAGTCCGGTGTCGCGCACTACGTCGCCTCCGGTGAACAGGACGCACTGGACTACGTCCGCGACATCCTGTCCTACCTGCCGAGCAACAACCGCGCCGAGGCGCCCCGCTTGGCCCCCTCGGACCCGATCTCCGGTGCCATCGAGGACAACCTCACCGCCGAAGACCTCGAACTCGACACCCTGATCCCGGATTCGCCGAACACCCCGTACGACATGCACGAGGTCATCCGCCGCATCCTCGACGACGACGAATTCCTCGAAGTCCAAGAAGGCCGCGCCCGCAACATCATCGTCGGCTTCGGACGCGTCGACGGCCGCTCGGTGGGTATCGTCGCCAACCAGCCCACCCAGTTCGCCGGCACACTCGACATCGACGCCTCCGAGAAAGCCGCACGCTTCGTCCGCACCTGCGATGCGTTCAACGTCCCGATCATCACCCTGGTCGACGTCCCCGGGTTCCTCCCCGGTACCGGGCAGGAGTTCAACGGCATCATCCGCCGCGGCGCGAAACTGCTCTACGCCTACGGTGAAGCGACGGTCGGGAAGATCACCGTCATCACCCGCAAAGCCTACGGCGGCGCTTACGACGTCATGGGCTCCAAGCACATGGGCGCCGACGTCAACCTCGCCTGGCCCACCGCACAGATCGCCGTCATGGGCGCCTCCGGCGCCGTCGGCTTCGTCTACCGCAAACAGCTCCTCGAAGCGGCGAAGAACGGCGAAGACGTCGACGCGCTGCGCTTGAAGCTGCAGCAGGAATACGAAGACACCCTCGTCAACCCGTACGTCGCAGCCGAACGCGGCTACCTCGACGCCGTCATCCCACCGAGCCACACCCGCGGACAGATCGTCTCCGCACTCCGCCTGCTCGAACGCAAACAGGTCACCCTGCCCCCCAAGAAGCACGGAAACATCCCGCTATGAGCGAGAACACCACAGAGGCCATCGATGCACAGGCCGTACAGGAGGTGCAGGCGGCTGTCCGCGTCGTGAAGGGCAATCCTTCCGATCAGGAGATCGCAGCGCTCGTGACGGTTCTGGCTGCGGCCGCCGGGTCGTCGGCACCACCGGCGGACACTCGTCCGCGCGAACTGTGGGGCACGCCCGCGTCGATGCATCGGACGTTCGGACCGTTCTCTCCGTACTCGTACGCGGCGTCGCAGCGGTACTGACCGCAGTGACGCGTTTCGTACTGGCATCGGCGTCGCCCGCACGCCTGGAGGTACTCCGGCATGCGGGCGTCGAGCCGGTCGTTCGTGTGTCGGGCGTCGACGAAGATGCGCTGACGGCCGAGCTCGGTGACGATCCTGCACCCGACGACGTCGTGGTGACGTTGGCGCGCGCGAAAGCCGAGGCCGTCCTCGAGGAATTCGACGACGCCGTCGTCGTGGGGTGCGACTCGATGCTGTCCATCGGCGGGGTTCTGTACGGCAAGCCGCACACCGTCGACGTCGCTCGTGAGCGCTGGGCGCTCATGGCAGGCAAGTCCGGTGATCTGCTCACCGGCCACGCGGTCGTGCGCGTCTCCGGTGGTCGTGTGGTCGCGGTCGCTGCCGAATGCAGCTCCACGACAATCCATTTCGCCGAACCGTCGGCCGGGGATCTGGAGGCCTATCTGGCGACCGGAGAACCGTTGTCGGTCGCGGGGGCTTTCACGCTGGACGGGCTCGGCGGTTGGTTCGTCGACCGGATCGAGGGAGATCCGTCCAGCGTCATCGGTATCGGTCTGCCGCTCGTCCGTCGGCTGCTCACCGAAGTAGGAACGTCGCTGGCCGACATCTGGTCGTCAGCCGACCAGTAGCCCACTGAGCTCGCGTGCCCATTCCTCGGCCTGCGCCTTGGGCTTGACGTTGGAGCTGCTGTCGTGACGCGCGTGCTCGTGCACCTGCTCGGCTCCGAGTTCGACCAGCTTCTCCGCGATGATCTCGCCGCCGCGGTTGAAGGTGTCCTCGTACACGCGGTCTCCGAGACCGAACAGGGCGAAGCGAAGACCCTTCAGGTCCGGCGCGTCCTCGTCGAGCGCCTCGTAGAACGGCACGGCTCCGGTCGGCAGTTCACCGTCGCCGTAGGTCGAGCAGATGATGACGTGGAAGTCGTTCACGTCGATGTCCGAGACCTCGTACTCGAGCATGTCCCGAACCTCCGCGTCGTGGTCCGACAGGACCTCCGCGATCTTGTCCGCGACTTCCTCTGCTGTTCCGGTCTCAGAACCGAACAACACGACTACTGCCATGTTCCAACCCCTTCTCGAGCGCACTAGCTTCATCCACAGCGGAATCGGTGGACAAGCATAGCCTCACCAGAACTCGGGAGTCAGCTCCCATCGATGGCATTCTGCGTCGACCAACGCGCGCAGATGTGAGCGCGTTGGAAAGCGGTCGGGATCGAGACCGGTGACGCACAACGTGGCGCGCTCGCCCGAGGTGTTCCACCAGACGCTGACGCCGCCCTTGGTTCGACGCAGCAACTCTGCGGTGGTGTTCTGGGTGATGGATCGCATCGCGACCGACCGTGCGTCGACGTCGCCGATTCTGCGCAGCATCTCCCCTCGCGACCCGAGATTGGAGCACAGGCACAGCGGCGCGGTCCCCGACGCTGCCGCCTTCTCGACGATCGCGTCGGGCAGCATCTGCATCAGCGGCTTGGTGAGCTCGAACGTCGATCGGGTCGCGTCGGACAACGTGGTGAACGCCGCCTTGCTGTCCCGGCGAATGGGCCCGAGATCGGTACGCCATCCTGCGCCGCCGTCGACGCGGATGGACACACCGGACGTTGCGTTGGCGCGTAGGTCTCCCGGCACCCGTGTACTGACCGGGAGGGCCACCTTGACCGTCTCGGACTCGTCGACGCGGCCGCTGGACGTCAGAATCCCGAGTGCGACTGCTACGAGCAAACTGTTGGCGCTACCGCCGACCGCTCGGGCCGCTTCGTTCCATCGAGCGGTATCGCAGTCCACGACGACGGTGCTCGGAACGAACGGCCCCGTGATGGATGTCGCAACCGCAGACACGGACGTCCGGGCGACCGCGGTGTTGCGCTTCCTCTTCGCGAAGTCTCGCGCAGTCCGTCCGACAGCTCGGACTGCACCCGTCGCCACCGCAGCGATCTGACCGACCGCGTCACGGACGTCGTGTGTACCCGCGTGGTCCCAGGCCGTCCGGAAGTCGTCGGGCTCGTCCGGGCCCGCAAGCGCCGCGATGGCCGACGACGTCAGCGCACCCCCGTCACCCACGACGTGCGATGCCACGAGCGACACGACGCTCCCGCCGTCGTCGAGCCTCGCGGTGGCGAGCTGCCACACCGGGCCGTTCACCGGATCGAGCCGGACCGCCGCGCGCTGCTGCATCCACTCGGTGACGTCGGCTCCGGCGACGACCGCGGAATCGACGAGCAGCGGTAGCGACGGAGCGTCCGCACGCACCCACTTGTCACGCGCACCGGGAACCGAGACGCGGTGGACGGTCCGGTTGATCGGGCCCGAATCGAGGCGCAACCACATCTCGTTCAGCGCTGCGTCGGCGACAGGTCGATCGAACCGCCACACGATCTGATTGACGACAGGTACGTCGAGAACGCATTCCATACGGAGGAACAGATCGTCGTCGTAGGTGAGTCGATTCACGCGAGAAAGACTAGCGTCGATACCACGACACCGCTCGGCCTGTGCGTGCGTTCACCCAAAGATACGCTGGCCGTTGGCCTTACACCCAGCTCGCGCACATACTGATAGGTTGCGAGGCGCGTCGGCACACTGCCGCACCACCGCGCGCCGGCCGAAGGGATACGTCGATGAGGTTCGTCCTGCCGTTCACCGGAAGTCGCGGTGACGTGCAACCGGGTCTCGCGCTCGGCATCGAACTGGCGGACCGCGGTCACGACGTCGTCTTCGGCGCGCCGCCCAACCTCCTGGCCTTCGCGACCGCGGCGTCGTCACGCGTGTCAGCCGGACCGGGCCGAATCACGGTGCGCGCGTTCGGCCCCGACACCAAGGCGGTACTCGAATCCGAACTGGTGCGGGTGCGCTTGAAGTCGCGCAATCCCCGTGTGCGGTTCGCCGCACTGGCCGAACTGGCCAACCTAGGCTGGGACGAGATGGTGTCGGAGCTCGCGGAGATGTCCGGCGGCGCCGACGCCCTCGTCACCGGGACCCTCGGCCAAGAGATGACGTTCAATATGGTTGAGGCGCTGGGTGTTCCGTTCCTGGCGCTGCACTACTGCCCCGTCAGACGCAACGGCTCGATGTCGGTTGCACCCGGCAGGCACCTGCCCTCCGTCGTCAACAAGGCGACGTGGTCGCTGCTCGAGACGATGCGGTGGCGGTCGATGCGTCGGCGCGAGAACGCGCAGCGCACGGCGCTCGGCCTCCCCGACGCGACGCAGGCATTGCCGGAGCGCATCGCGGCGTACGGCGGCATCGAAATACAGGCGTACGACGGAGCGCTGTTCCCCGGCCTCGCCGAGGAATGGGCTTCGACGCGGCCGTTCGTCGGTTTCCTCGAATTGTCCTCGGCTCGAGCGTCTCTCGGTGCCGACGTCGGCGACGGATCACCGCTGCGCCGCTGGATCGACGCAGGCCCTCCCCCGCTGTACGTCGGGTTCGGGAGCATGCCCGTGCCCGATCCCGCGTCGTTGGTCGATCTCGTCGCCGACGCGTGTGACCGCACCGGACAGCGCGCGCTGATCAGCTCGGGGTGGAGCGCCCTCGACGAGAGCATCGACGACGGATCGCCGGTCGCCATCGTCGGGCCCGTCGACCATGCATCCGTGTTTCCGTTGTGCCGTGCGGCGATTCATCATGGCGGGGCCGGCACGACCGCGGCGAGCATCCGCGCGGGCCTGCCGACGATGGTGTGCTGGTTCAGCGCGGATCAGCCTTTCTGGGGTGCAGCTCTCGTCCGGCTGGGCGCAGGAGTGTCCTCCAAGTTCTCGCGCCTCGACTGCCGCGAACTCACCGAGGCGATCCACTCGTTACTCACCGACGACACGGTCTCGGCAGCCGGCGCCCTTGCGGCCGAAGCGATTCCGGCCCAGCAGGCACTGAGCACGGCTGCCGACCTCGTCGAGTCCGCCGCCGACGGGAGCAGCTCGATCACCAGAACCGGCAGGTGATCTTCCACCGCCGGAGAACGTCGGCGACGATCTCGCGCATCTGCTCGTCGCTCGTCATCCGATCGGGATCCATCCCGTGCACCGTGATCGTCACGGAATCCGCCGTTTCGGTGGCCCACGCCGTCGAGCCGCCACCGAGCGTCCTGGCGAAGGCGGCGTCGGCACCGTGGAACGTCGCGCGCGCCGCGACGCTGCGCGCACGGATTCCTCCCAGTGTCGTCACGTCGTCCGGCAGCCGACCGAGACTGGAGCACAATCCTTCCGAACCGTCGGACGGCTGCGGCAGGCGCGACACGACGACATCGGGAAGCATCTGAACGAGCGGAAGCGGTATCGCCGCGGCAGTGGAACCACCTTCTCCCGCGGCCTGACGCGCTGCGAAGTCGACGAACGCCGTCTTGCTCGCTTTCCTGATCCGTGTCAGATCACGGTCCTCGGTGCTCGCGACGGGCACCGACACCGGCACGATCTTGGTCGAGTTGGCCGACACGTCGTCGATGTCGCGGGTGCTGTACGGGAGAGACCATCGCAGCTCGTCGCCCGGCTGCGCTCGTCCTGCGACTTCCGACACGGCGGTCAGGACGCCGATCAGGAGCGAGTTGGAGGTCCCACCCCACTCGGCCGCGGCCGCATTCCACTCGGCAGCAGGACATTCGACGACGACGTACGGCGGGCTCCACGCTTCGGTGTTGGCTTCGACATCGCTGCGACGCGGCTTCTCGCGCGCAGGCGCGGGCGGCGTCGCGTCCCCACCCCGTACGGTCGACACGAGCTTCGACGCCGCCCACGACGCGATCGGCTTCATCTGCGCCACGGAGTCGGAGACGTCGTCGATGATCCCTCGGACGACGGATGGCTCGACGCCCAGGTCGGCGGCGCACACGCTCGCAGTATCGCGGTTCGCCTGCCGGACGGCGGCGATCGTCGCAGCGCCGTCCGCAACCATGTGCGAGCACACGAGCGAGAGGACCGTTCCGCCGCCGACGACGGGTGCCGTGGACAACTGCCACCCCAGTCCACGTTCGGGATCGATGTCCTCGCTGATCCGTTGCTCCGCCCAGCACCGGATGACACTCGGGTCGATCGGAACGGAGGCACGGTCGATCGGCAGCGCGTCCGCCGACGCCGTCCACCGATGTCGCGCAGTGGGTAGAACCGGTGCGCTCACCGTGCGCGACAGCAGTCCCGCGGACAGATTCCGGTGGAACGAATCCAACGCGGCGCTCGGTAGTCGATCTTGAAACCACCACACCAACTGATTGAAGACTGGATTACCGATTCCGTGATGCATTCTGAGGAATAGGTGATCGGCGAATCCGATTCGAGTCATCGGCAAAATGTACTACAGCGTCTCGCCGAAATGCCTCCGGAGATTTCGTCGCGCGAATAACGCGCGCCCGGATATCACGTCGCAGACATACAATTCGGAGCTGCGCATCGGATGGATCGGTGGTCCGCGGAATTATGTGACAGGTCCTCGCACCGAAGACCTCGGGAGAGTGACCCTCGACTCTGCGATCGGCGAAATTTACTGTCCGTTAACCTGTTTCGGACTGCCGAAAGCGCTTCGTGGGCGGCTGCACCACTCGCTGGAAGGGTCAAGCTTTTCGTTCCGTGACGAACAACACTCTCGTGCGATGCGAATTATGCACCCGCTCGACTTAGTGTGTTCGTGGATCGCACGTCGTGAACGCCGATCGTTCACGGCTGATTCGTGCACGTCGATTGATGAAGAACCGCATTCGGCCGCGTCGGGGCGAATCGAATGCATATCGACGAATACGACAGGCTTTCGGACCACCGCCACGCTTTCAGACCACTGCCACGCTTTCAGACCACTGCCAGCGACGACTGGCCTAGCTCGGAATTGGACGACACCCGATGGAATACACCGAACTGGCCGATTACCCGTTGCCCGCCGGGCGACTGAGCGAATGGGTTCCCCGAGTGGTCGACGAGGCCGCGTGGCGTCAGGACGATCGCGGCATGTCCTTCACCCACGAAGACCACGCGGGCCGCGGCAACGACGGCTCGTGGATCGGCACGGTGTTCGAGATCCACCGTCGCTACGATGTCGAGGCCGTCAGGCGCACCATCGTCGCGTACATCGATCGGCACGAAGCGTTCCGCACACGCGTCGAGCGCAACGCCGATTCCGGGGCGTGGCATCGCTACACGGTTCCCGTCGGTGCAGTGACGGTCGCCGATCGTCACGACGAGAAGCCGAAGTCCGAGACGCAGGTCTTCGAGCACCTCGAGTCCTGGTTCAGAGACGTCGTCTCGCCCACGACGTGGCCGCACTTCGTGCTGGCGACGGTCGTACCGGAACCGCACGTCGCAGCCAGCGCGCCTCAGCAGGACAAGTTCCTCGTGATCTTCGCCGCCGATCATTCGGTGATGGACGCGTACAGCCAGATCTACGCCATCAACGAAATCGACCGCCTGTACGCACAGGCGTTGGACGGCACCGAGCACAACCTTCCCGCCGTCGGCAGCTACGTCGACTTCTCGGCGAGCGAGCGTCTGCTCGGAGAGTCACTGACCGCCGAGCACGACGCGGTCCTGGCGTGGGAGCGTTTCCTCGCAGCCGAAAACGGCCGCTTCCCGTCCTTCCCGCTACCCCTGGGCTCCGGCTCCGCCCCCACGAACCTCGCGACGCGCCAGAGCAGCGTCTCGTCGTGGTTGCTGACCACCGCGCAGGTCGAGAAATTCAACGCGGTCTGCAAGGCGGCGGGCCACAACATGCAGTCCGGTGTCCTCGCCGCACTCGCACTCGTCGGCGCACGATTGAGCGGCAACGACAAGTTCCGCACGATCATGCCCATGCACACCAGGTCGGAGGAGCAGTGGGCTGCGAGCGTCGGCTGGTACGTCGGCATCCTGCCCATGCAGATCGACCTCGGCGACGCCGGAACGTTCGCCGAAGCGCTCGACTGTGCAGCGCGAGCAGGAAAGGAACACCGAGGTCTCGCGTCGGTCCCGTACTCGCGTGTCGCGTCGTTGCTGACGTCCACCGAGGTCCCGCGCTTCGTCGTCTCGTACATCGACCTGCGCTTCCTCCCCGACGCCGAGGAGTGGCAGGAGCGCAAGGGTCGCGCACTCCGTAGCGAGTGCCACGCCGAGGACGAGGTCTACTTCTGGGTCAACCGCACCCTCCAGGGTCTGAACATCTCGACGCGTTTCCCGAGCGGAGACATCGCGGCCACCAACGTCCACCGGTTCATCGCCGAATTCGTCTCGGTCCTGATGGCGGTCATCGAAGAGCCGACACACGAACTCGACGCGATGGTCGAGACCGTCGGAGCAGTCGGCGACTGAGTCGTCGCACCCAACCGACCAGCCACCAGGAGGAGAGAACGCACGCATGATCATCACCGCGATGAGCAACTGGAAGCCCGCACCCGGACTGCTACTGGAGTGGCATCCGACGCCGGAGGCTCTGGCTGCGGCGGGATCGGCGCCCGTTCACCCGGCGCCTCCGTCGTTCCTCCAGGAAGACCACCTGCGTGCGGTCGCCGCGGCAGCGGCGCGCGGCGACGATCATCATGCGTACACCGGTGTAGCCACCGAGATCGACGGCGTCCTCGACCGCGACGCGCTCTCTCGCGCACTGTCCGAGTACGTGCTGCGGCACGAGCTACTTCGATGCTGGTTCGACGTCGAGGACGGCGCCGTGACGCGCCGTCTGGGTTCCTCGGACGTCGCGTCGTTCGCGCCGTCGGAAGCGGGCACGTTCGAGACGGACGCCGAGTTCCAAACCTACGTCCGGGCCCGGTTCGGCTGCGAGGCAACGCCTTTCGAATGGCCCGGTTTCGTCGTCGGCGCGGTCGAGCGCGCAGGCAGCTTCACGCTCTACTACGCGGCCGATCACGCGTTCACCGACGGCGGTTCGCAGGCGCTCGTGATCAGCGAACTCGCCGATCTGTACGCACTCGAGATCGGCGAATCGGTTCCTGCACCGGCCGAGGCGGGAAGTCACCTCGACTACGCAGTCGACGAACGTGCTCGCGCAGCGCACTACGGTCCGACGTCGCCGGAGATTCTCGCGTGGAAGGAGATCTTCGCGAAGAACGCGGGCAAGATGCCACGATTCCCACTCGATCTCGGCCTCGCGGACGGCGAACGCGGACCGGTCAGGATCGTCGAGCGGTATCTGCTCGATGCCGACGCCACGGCAGCCCTCGACCGGGCGTGCAAATCCGCGGGAGCTCGCATCAGCAGCGGCGTGTTCGCCGCTGTCGCGATCACGGATTACGAACTCGCCGGAGTACGGGACTATTTCGGCATCACCGTACTCAGCACGCGCCATCTCGGTGACTACGGCCAGTCGCAGGGGTGGTTCGTGAACTTCGCACCTGTCGCGTTTCCCGTCGGCGACGCGTCCACGTTCGCCGACGTCGCGGTTCGAGCCCACGATGCGTTCGAGAAGTCCAAGCAGATCGCCGCCGCCCCGGTGCACGCGGTGCTCGGCGCTCTCGCGGCCGACGGAACCCTGGGCAGCGAGCTCGCCGTGAGTCCGAACATGCTGTCGTACATCGACTTCCGGTGGTTCCCCGGCGTCGGACGTTCCGCCGACGCCCGAGCCGAGCACTTCACCGGCGAAGGCACCACGGCGAACGCGTCCATGTGGATCAACCGCGACGCCGATCACTTCTATCTGTGCGCGCAGGTTCCGGACAATCCCGTAGCGGCGGCATCCGTCGAGCGCTACCACGCACACCTGCAGACGGTGTTCGACAGCATCGCGCGAGACGGCGATTACACGATCACGGTGCCCGAGGGCGTGGCGGCCGTCGCGGGGCGCTGAGCAATGCGCGTCACGTCGATCACCGAATACGTCGGAGCTGCAGGCACATACCTCGAGTGGCCGGTGTCGATCGGCGATGGAATGCACTCCGACGTCGCACCGTCGTTCAACCAGAGTTTCCATCTGTCGGCCGCACTCGGAACCGGCGCCGAGGACACGACGACGGTGTGGATCGCCGTCGCTTTCGACGTGCCGGGACGCATCGACGTCGACGCCTTGTCCTGGGCGTTCGAGCAGTTCGTCGAACGACACCCGGCTCTACGCACGTCCTTCTTCGCCGACGACACGGGAGTTCGACGTCGCGTCCACGCCCCGTCCGAGGTCGAGGCCGGTCACCCGCAGCGGACGCCGATGCTCGACCCGTCGGAGCTCAGCATGCACGTGCGTGCGCGCATGAACGCCCTGTGCCACCCGTCCCGCAGCCCGTCGTATTCGCTTGCCGCCGTAGACCGTCCCGATACGTCGACGATTCTGTGCGGATTCGATCACGCTCATGTCGATGCCATGTCGATGACCGTGGCCGCCGAGGAGATCGCAGCGCTCTACGCATCCCGGCGTACCGGGCGGCCGCATGCACTCGAAACGGTGGGCAGTTTCGTCGAGTACTGCCGTGGTGAAGCCGACACGCCCGCAGCCGATCTCGCGGATCCGCGCGTCGCCGACTGGGCCCGGTTCGTCGACGAGTGCGGCGGCACCACGCCTGCGTTCCCGTTCGATCTCGGTGTGCCGCTGGGGCAGTCCGCACCACAGGCCACCGCCGTGCACACCATCGCGTCCGCTGACCGGGCCGAGCGTTTCGAGGCCGGCTGCCGTGACCTCGGCGCAGGAATGTTCACTGGTGTCGTCGCTGCGCTGGCGCAGGCGTCGTCGAACATCGGCGGCCCGAAGCGCTTTCCGCTTCTCTTCCCACTGCACACGCGTCGAGACCCGCAGTGGGCCCGAGCCGTCGGCTGGTTCACGACGAACGCACCCATGACCGTCACAGTAGGGACCGATTTCGACGAAACGGTCACGAACGCCCACGCGTCGTTCCGCGCCGCGCTTCCCCTCGCGGCGGTACCGATCCCCCGCGTTCTCGAGGCTCTGGGCGAGAAGTTCCGTCGTACCCGCAACGACGTGTTCATGGTGTCCTACATCGATTATCGCGGCGTGCCTGGCGCAGATTGCGCACGCTCGAACGCGCACCACATCAGCAACGTCACGACGGCCGACGACGCACAGTTCTGGGTGTCGCGGACGAGCAACGGTCTGTCGCTCCGTTCACGATTCCCCGACACTCCCGAAGCCAGGCGCGTCGTCGAGAACGTCGCGACCGAACTCGCCCAGGTGCTCGCTGCACATGCCGTCACCACTGCCGACGTGGACGAACTCTCACTAGTCGGACCGACAGCCTAGGATCGAGAAGAGACAGTTCGGTTCCGATGACCCGTAGGAGCGAAGAAGACGTGCCCGTAGCAGCAGACCCCACCCCGACGTTCGGCGACTATGCGCACCCGGACCGCCTCGTGTCGACCCAGTGGTTGAACGCCCACATCGGCACGCCCGGTCTCAAGGTCGTCGAATCCGACGAAGATGTTCTTCTGTACGACGTCGGCCACATCCCCGGGGCCGTCAAGATCGACTGGCACGTCGATCTCAACGACCCGGTCACCCGCGACTACATCGACGCCGAGCAGTTCGCGGCGCTCATGAGCCGCAAGGGCATCTCGCGCGACGACACGGTCGTCATCTACGGCGACAAGAGCAATTGGTGGGCCGCATACGCACTCTGGGTCTTCACCTTGTTCGGCCACGAGGACGTTCGCCTGCTCGACGGTGGTCGTGACGCTTGGCTCGCCGAGAACCGCGAGACCACTCTCGACGTCCCCGAATACCCGGCCACCGACTACCCGGTCTCCCCGCGCAACGACGCTCCGATTCGCGCGTTCGCTTCCGACGTGTTGTCGAGCCTGGGAACCGTTCCTCTCGTCGACGTGCGGTCGCCGCAGGAGTACACCGGCGAGCGCACCCACATGCCCGACTATCCAGAAGAAGGCGCGCTGCGCGGTGGCCACATCCCGACCGCCGTCAGCATTCCGTGGGCCAAGGCTGCAGCCGGTGACGGTCGCTTCCGCAGCCGCGCAGAGCTGGACGACATCTACTCCGACGTCGTGACGCAGGACGAAGTCATCGCGTACTGCCGTATCGGTGAGCGTTCCAGCCACACCTGGTTCGTGTTGACGCACCTGCTCGGCCACGAGAATGTCCGCAACTACGACGGCTCGTGGACCGAATGGGGCAACGCCGTGCGCGTGCCCATCGCCCGGGGCGACGAGCCCGGCGACGCACCTACGACGTCCTAGAACGAACTGCTGGAACGAGAGCCTGAAGTCATGTCGGATCTACCCGAATCGTTGGCCGAGATCGTCGAGGATTTCTCGGCGGTCGACGGTCAGGACAAACTGCAGCTGCTGCTCGAGTTCAGCCGTGAGCTTCCGCCGCTGCCTGCCCACCTGGAGCAGGCGGCGATGGAGCCGGTACCCGAGTGTCAATCCCCGTTGTTCCTGTCCGTCGACGCCGACGACCGTGACAGCGTCAAGCTGCATTTCAGTGCGCCCCCCGAAGCGCCCACGACGCGAGGATTCGCGTCGATCCTTCATCAGGGCCTCGACGGGCACAGCGCGAGAGAGATCATCGACGTTCCCGACGACTTCTATCTCGCGCTCGGACTGGGCGACGCCGTCAGTCCACTCAGGCTGCGCGGGATGTCGGCGATGTTGACGCGCATCAAACGGCACCTGAAGTAGCAAAGCCGTGTGCAGGACGACCCCGTGTACCTGTTCGGGGTCGTCTTGATCGATACACCTGCCGATCTGTATGCTCGTCGGCGGTTCCGTGTCCAGCACAGTCTTCCGTGGCACTGCTCATCTGTGGCTCTGCCTCGTCGGTGCACTCGTAGTGAGAGTTGAGTTTTCGTCGGATGGAGTTCACCGAGCTGGCGGATTACGCCATTCCCGCCGGAACCATCACCGAGTGGATCCCCAGCGTGGGTCCGCACGCAACCACTCCTGCACTTGCCGGATGGCGGCCGGACGACCGTCCGACGTCGTACGTCCACGAGGCACACCTCCGCACCAGCCTCGCGAGCCCCAGGCGTGGACGGGAGAGCTGGCTCGGTGCCGCATTCGAGATGCCAGGCCCACTGAACAAGCCTGCGTTCCGTCGGGCCGTGCTGGCGTGGATCGACCGCCACGAGTCGATGCGGTCGCACGCGTCCATCGACGAGGAACAAGGAACGCTTTCGCGCGTCACCGCGGCCAAGGGTGCCGTCGACATCTGGCAGGTCGAGCAGGAGCCGTGCCAGCAGTCGAGCGAGGTCTTCGAGCACCTGCACTATCTGTTCGACGAATACACCTCCCCACTCGCCTGGCCTGCCTATGCGTTCGTGACGCTCGAGCCCCTGCCGTCGGACGGCGCATCCGGCACCGAGGGCAAGGTCGTCGTTTTCTTCGCCGCGGATCACTCGATCATCGACGGCCTGTCGACGGTCCTCGTCGCACACGAGATCACCGCGCTGTACACGGAAGCCACGGGCGGCCCGCCCGCTGCCTTGTTCGAGACGGGCAGCTACCTGGACTTCGGCGTGTCCGAGCGCAAGGTGCATGCGGAACTCGAGCACACGCACGATGCCGTCGTCACCTGGAGGCGGTTTCTCGACGAGGGGCACGGCGAGCTGCCGGCGTTCCCGCTCGACATCGGTGAGCCGAACAGCATCACGAGCCCGCAAGGAGGTCTCTCGGCGTGGATTCTCGACGCCGAACGCGCCGACGCGTTCTCGGTGGCGTGCCGCAAGACCGGGCACAGTTTGTTCTCGGGCTTGCTCGCGTCGCTCGCGGTGGCGAGCGCAGAACTGTCCGGTGAGACCGAGTTCCGAACCATCACTCCGGTGCACACGCGAGACCAGCCCGAGTGGGTGTCGTCGCTCGGATGGTTCGTCGGGCTGTGCCCGCTCTCGATCGACATCGCCGACGCCGACTCCTTCGGTGCCGTCGTCGCACAGGCGACCGAACAGGTGACGACGACGAAGCCGATCGCGCGTGTGCCACTCGATCGCGTCTTCCGCGCTCTCGGCACGTCGGCGACGCCTCGTTTCGTCGTGTCGTTCATGGACGTGCGCTTCGCTCCGATGGCCGAGCACTGGCACGACTGGAATGCACGAGCGCTGCGTAGCAAGCAGTACGAACACAATGTGTACATCTGGATCAACCGGACGCCCCGCGGCGTGAACATCGCTGCTCGCTACCCCAACACGGAGTTGGCGACGGCGAACGTTCACCGGTACGTCGGTGCACTTCGGCGCGTTGTCGACGAAGTGGTCGACACCGGCACGGCTTCCCTGCCCACCCGAGCAGGGCCCATTGCTACCAATCAGTAGCGTTCGTCGGGATTTTTGGGGAGCTTCCCGATAACCGCCATCCAGTTTCGGATGCAGGAGTGTCTGTGCTTACACTCCGAAGAGACGTCCGTACATCGTGTCGCAGTGATCTTCGCTCGAACAACTTGAAACCACAGGAGGCTCAGTGCCCAGCCATGCCAGTGCGCGTATCACCAAGGTGCTTGTCGCGAACCGCGGCGAGATCGCAGTCCGGGTGATCAGGGCTGCAGCGGACGCCGGCCTCACCAGTGTCGCTGTCTACGCCGAACCCGACGCGAACGCACCCTTCGTGCGCTTGGCAGACGAGGCCTTCGCCCTGGGCGGGCAGACCTCCGCCGAGTCCTACCTCGTGATCGACAAAATCTTGGACGCCGCGAAGAAGTCCGGCGCCGACGCCATCCACCCCGGCTACGGCTTCCTGTCCGAGAACGCCGAATTCGCCCAGGCCGTCATCGACGCAGGCCTGATCTGGATCGGACCGTCACCGCAGTCCATCCGCGACCTCGGCGACAAGGTCACCGCACGCCACATCGCCACCCGCGCCAAAGCCCCCTCCGTTCCCGGTACCG
>NZ_JAAFYV010000080.1:0-791 GCF_011770055.1 Rhodococcus sp. B10
ATGCGGGGCGGGCGGCTGGTGCGCGCAGGTTGCAGCGGCTGCGCATGTTGCAACGTGCGCGTGCGCTGGAAGGTGCGCGGTCAGCCGTCGTATTTGGGTAGGTATCCGGCGGTGATGGCGTCGGCGAGCGAGGGTGCGGCTTTGTCCTTGTCCGACAGTTGGTAATCGAGGGGTTGTCCGTCGCGGCTGTGGGTGGGCCAGGTGATCGCCAGGTCCGGATCGAGGGGATTCAGGTCGCGGTCGAGGGACGGGGTGTACTCGATCGAGCACAGGTACATCACCGTCGAGCCGTCTTCGAGGGACAAGATCGCATGCCCGAGACCTTCGGGCAGATACACCGCACGCCGGTCGACGTCGTCAATGAGCACACTGTCCCACTGCCCGAACGTGGGCGAACCAACCCGCAGGTCGACGATCACATCGAGGAACGCGCCCTTCACGGCGGTGACGTATTTCGCCTGCCCAGGCGGGGTGTCGGTGAAATGGATACCGCGCAGCACCCCGGCCGCGGACACCGAACAGTTCGCCTGCTGTAGCTCGAGCGGCCGCCCGATCGCCTCCTCGAACGCGGTGGATTTGAACCATTCGAAGAACACGCCACGATCGTCACCGAACTGGCGAGGGGTGAACTCGTAGGCGCCGGCGATCTTCAACTCGCGAAAACTCACGTCTTATTTCCCTCGGTCGAGCAGTTCGAGCAGGTACTGCCCGTAGCCGGATTTGACGAGCTTCTCCGCCCGCTCACGCAGTTCGTCATCGGTGATGAACCCGCGACGCCACGACACCTCCTC
>NZ_JAAFYV010000081.1:0-783 GCF_011770055.1 Rhodococcus sp. B10
ATCTGGACGATGCCCGCACCGTCATCGACGCCGCCGCAGCCGCGTTCCCCGCCTGGCGCGACACCTCCCTCGCCAAGCGCGTGCAGGTCCTGTTCAAATTCCGCGAACTCCTGAACGAACGCAAGGGTGAGTTAGCGGAAATCATCACCGCCGAACACGGCAAAGTACTCTCCGACGCATTGGGTGAAATCTCCCGCGGCCAGGAAGTCGTCGAATTCGCCTGCGGCATCCCGCATTTGTTGAAGGGCGGCTTCACCGAGAACGCCTCCACCAAAGTCGACGTCTACTCCATCCGCCAACCCCTCGGCCCCGTCGGCATCATCTCCCCCTTCAACTTTCCCGCCATGGTCCCGATGTGGTTCTTCCCCGTCGCCATCGCCGCCGGCAACACCGTCGTACTCAAGCCGTCGGAAAAAGACCCCACCGCCTCCATCTGGATCGCGAACCTCTGGGCCGAAGCAGGCCTGCCCGCAGGCGTGTTCAACGTCCTGCAAGGCGACAAGCTCGCCGTCGACGAACTCCTCGAGAACAAGAAGATCAAAGCGATCTCCTTCGTCGGCTCCACCCCCATCGCCCAATACGTCTACAGCGTCGGCACCGCGAACGGTAAACGCGTCCAAGCTTTGGGTGGCGCGAAGAACCACGCCATCGTCCTACCCGACGCCGACCTCGACCTCGCCGCCGACGCCATGGTCAACGCCGGCTTCGGCTCCGCAGGCGAACGCTGCATGGCCATCTCCGCACTCGTCGCCGTCGGCGACATCGCCGACGACCTCGTCGCGA
>NZ_JAAFYV010000082.1:0-743 GCF_011770055.1 Rhodococcus sp. B10
CAGGCCGTCATCGACGCAGGCCTGATCTGGATCGGACCGTCACCGCAGTCCATCCGCGACCTCGGCGACAAGGTCACCGCACGCCACATCGCCACCCGCGCCAAAGCCCCCTCCGTTCCCGGTACCGCCGAGCCGGTCAAGGACGCCCAGGAAATCCTCGACTTCGCCGACGAGCACGGCCTGCCGATCGCCATCAAAGCCGCCTTCGGTGGCGGCGGGCGCGGCATGAAAGTCGCCCGCACCCGCGAAGAAATCCCCGAATTGTTCGACTCCGCCGTCCGTGAAGCCGTCGCCGCGTTCGGCCGCGGGGAATGCTTCGTCGAGCGCTACCTCGACAAGCCCCGCCACGTCGAAGCACAGGTCATCGCCGACCAGCACGGCAACGTCGTCGTCGCCGGCACCCGCGACTGCTCCCTGCAACGCCGCTTCCAGAAGCTCGTCGAGGAAGCACCCGCCCCGTTCCTCACCGAAGCCCAGCGCAAGGAAATCCACTCCAGCGCCAAGGCCATCTGCAAAGAAGCCGGCTACTACGGCGCAGGCACCGTCGAATACCTCGTCGGCCAAGACGGCCTCGTGTCCTTCCTCGAGGTCAACACCCGCCTGCAGGTCGAGCACCCCGTCACCGAGGAAACCTCCGGCATCGACCTCGTGCTGCAGCAGTTCCGCATCGCCAACGGCGAAGAACTGTCGATCACCGAAGACCCCGAACCGCGCGGACACTCCTTCGAGTTCCGCATCAACGG
>NZ_JAAFYV010000083.1:0-737 GCF_011770055.1 Rhodococcus sp. B10
ACCGCGTCCCGGCTCGTTCTTGCCGAGGTCGGGGCGTTCCGGATCGGGGCTGCTGCCGTACTGCGGTCCGTCGGGTGGGTTCTCGCTCACGGTCATCACTCCTCGTAGGGGGACTCGAACAGATTGTGACCGACTGCGTCGCGTCGGGCACTGCGAGTTGTCGGATCGAAACATTGGAATGGGAAGAGAAGTGGGCCCGTCGCCTGGAGGCGACGAGCCCACTCGCGTTGCTTTCCGGGGGATCAGCCGACCTTGACGACCTGCGTTCCACCAGCGAGTTCGTCGTGCTTGCCCTGCTTGGTGGGGCTGGAGTTGATGGTGACCGCGATGACGATGTACGCGATGAACACCAACAGTCCGCCCAGAAGCGGAACGATGTTCAGAAGCAGGAAGGCGTTCCGCTTCGCTGCCTCTGCCTGCGTCGGGTTGCCCCCCGCAGCGCCGAGGGTCCGCAGACCGAGGATCTGCTTGCCGAAGGTCT
Organism: Rhodococcus sp. B10; assembly: GCF_011770055.1. Lineage (NCBI taxonomy): Bacteria > Bacillati > Actinomycetota > Actinomycetes > Mycobacteriales > Nocardiaceae > Rhodococcus > Rhodococcus sp. B10. Next base: position 482 of record NZ_JAAFYV010000083.1, read on the forward strand.
GACCGCGGCTGGACTCGAGGAACGTGAAGTATGCGAAACCGAGAAGCGCACTGACGAGTCCGAGGATGAACTGCCCGACGAAGCCGTCCCCGGCGATGAAGTACGCGATCAGAGCGATGATGCCGATGATGATTCCGTCGATGAAGCGAGCGGCGAAACGCAGTGCCAGGCTGCCGGGTTGCCCGCCGTTCGGAAGCTGCGAGCCCGACCCGTAGCCGTAGTTGCCGGTCGCCGGAGGTGGCGGGTAGTTGCCGGG
>NZ_JAAFYV010000084.1:0-593 GCF_011770055.1 Rhodococcus sp. B10
CGGAGGCGCAGTTGGCGCAGTTGGCGCGGGAGTTGGGTCCGGATCATTTCAAGGCGGCGGCGGGCCGGTTGTATGACGTGCTCGATCCGGATGGGGAGGACGAGAGTCCGGAGCGGGTGGCCGATCGCTGTTATGTGCGGTTGGACGAGCAGGGCCCGGATGGCTTGTCGAAGGTGCGGATGGTTGTCGATGCGGAGTTTCGGGCGTATCTGGAGGCAGTGTTGGCCAAGTGGGCCAAGCCGGGGCAGTGCAACAGTGCCGATATTTCGCCGGTGGTCGATGATGCTGATGATCCCGTGAGCGACGGCGATGCCACTACCGACACGGACAGCCCGGAGTCGAATGGTGCAGTGACTGAGCCGGATTCGGCCGGTGCGGAGTCGAGCTTGTTCGAGCCGCCGGTCGCCGAGGCCGAAACCGGGGCGGATGCTGAGGACGACGCTGCTGCGGTGAACGATCAGGCTGCTGCGAGAAGCGCTGAGGCTGAGGAGTCTGAGCGGGCGGGTCGGGATCGGCGGGGTAGGGGTCGGCGTCAGCATGATGCGGTGAAGATGGTGTTTCGGCAGATGTTGGCGTCGGGGCAGATGGGTCGG
>NZ_JAAFYV010000085.1:0-570 GCF_011770055.1 Rhodococcus sp. B10
GCGGCGACGACTTTCTTCGCGGGGGAACTCGACCCCCGCAATCGATGATCATAGCGTTCATAGATTCGTTGCGCGCCAATGGTTTTGCGGTCGAGTCGGTCTGCCGGACCCTACGTGGTCAGGGGTGCAAGATCGCCGCGAGAACCTACCGAGCATGGCGGGCACGCAAGCCCGCTGCGCGCACCGTATCCGACGCCCACGTCGTCGACGCGGTCCGCGATGCCGCCTGGCGCACCGACACCGACGGTCGCCGCCGGATGAACCCCGAGGGCTTGTACGGGCGGGTGAAGATGCGCGCTCATCTGGACCGAACAGTCACCCCGGGTGTCTCGTACGGTTCGGTGGATCGTGCAATGAAGTTGTTGTCGCGGGGTGGTGTTCGGCGAGCAAAGGGCATCAGAACCACCATTCGTTCCGCGGACGGTGTCCGGGCGGGAGATCTGCTGAACCGGCAGTTCCGGGCGGACGAACCCAACCGGGTATGGGTTACTGACTTCACATAATGGGGTGGTCGGCACCGTATGCGACACGAAAAGACGACTGGCAGGTGGTCACTGAGATTTTACCGAC
>NZ_JAAFYV010000086.1:0-539 GCF_011770055.1 Rhodococcus sp. B10
ACCACAACGCACGATCGGAGAAGCTCCGCAAGGCCACCACAGGAACCCGCCAACCACTACAGTGAAGACCGCTCACAGGTGATGAATTTCGCCGAGCACATCTGCTGAAGTTCGCTGAGCCTCGTCACGGTCGACGAGTTGTTGCAAAAGGCGCTCGGAGGAGATGCAGAACGAGGTTTGCTCGCCGATTGCTCTGCAGCGCAACCGAAGTCGCGCATCGATGGTCCGTGGCAGCGGGTAGACGGGGTGGATGGTTCATTCATGCCGTTCGCCGGCGGGGGTGTTCGCGTGAATGGCGCATTCATACGATCTGTCAGCGTGGATGGTTCATTGATGCCGTTCGCCGGCAGGTTTTATGTTTGGGTGTGGAAATGCAGAACACCCCGCAACCGTGGGTTGCGGGGTGTTCTGTGATGTTGTGCACGGCGGTGTCCTACTCTCCCACACCCTGTCGGGTGCAGTACCATCGGCGCTGGAGGGCTTAGCTTCCGGGTTCGGAATGGGACCGGGCGTTTCCCCTCCGCTATGGCCGCCGTAAC
>NZ_JAAFYV010000087.1:0-513 GCF_011770055.1 Rhodococcus sp. B10
TCGTCCTGGGGGACAACATTTTCTACGGCCCCGGCTTGGGTTCGCAGCTGTCGCGCTTCGATTCCATCGACGGCGGCGCCGTCTTCGCTTACGAGGTCAAGGACCCCACCGCCTACGGTGTCATCGAATTCGACGACGCCGGCAGAGCGATCTCGCTGGAAGAGAAGCCGAAGGTCCCGAAGTCGAACTTCTCGGTGCCGGGCCTGTACTTCTACGACAACGACGTCATCACCATCGCCCGCGATCTGCAGCCCTCCGAGCGCGGGGAGTACGAGATCACCGACATCAACCGCCACTACCTCGATGCCGGGAAACTGTGCGTCGAAGTCCTGCCCCGCGGCACCGCCTGGCTCGATACCGGCACCTTCGATTCCCTGCTCGACGCGTCGAACTTCGTCCGTACCATCGAAGAACGCCAGGGCATGAAGATCGGCGCCCCCGAGGAGGTGTCGTGGCGTCGCGGGTTCATCACCGATGACGAACTGCGTGAGCGGGCGGAGAAGCTCGTCAAAT
>NZ_JAAFYV010000088.1:0-510 GCF_011770055.1 Rhodococcus sp. B10
GGCAAGCGCATTGCGCTGCTGGCTGAACGTTTGCTTCAGGCCATGCGCGAGCCGTTCGATACCGTCAACGGGCGGTATTACCTGGGCGTGTCGATTGGCGTGGCGCTGTATCCGCACGACGGCATTTCGGGGTCCGACCTGCTGCGTTCGGCTGACGCCGCCATGTACCGGGCCAAGCAGAACGGCCGTAACCGTGCACAGTTCTACACGGCTGAACTGAACGCCCGCCTGCAACGTCGCTACATGCTGGAAAACGCGCTGCGCGACGCGCGCGAGAACAACGAACTGCAGCTCGTCTATCAGCCCAAGTACGACCTGGCCAGCCATCGCATCGTTGGCGCCGAGGCGCTGCTGCGGCAGATCAGCGCCACCGGCGAATCGGTGCTGGACGAGTACGAGAAGGTGCAGTCGATCCGCCAGCAGTCGGCGCAGGCGATGGTCGAGGCAGAGGCCGCGCACAAGGCGCTGCTGGGCCGGCTGCAGCCGCAGAACTGGAGCGAGGTGCAGGCC
>NZ_JAAFYV010000089.1:0-491 GCF_011770055.1 Rhodococcus sp. B10
CAGCTGGCCACCCAGCGCGAGCTGTATGGCGATGCTGCGTTCGATACGGAGTTCGCAGCGGATGAACTGTCGATCGGCACCTTCCTCGCGCTGCACGCCACCGACAGCATCCTGCTTGGCGCGCACGCGGGCGAGTTCTTCGCCGACGGCAAGGCGGTGCGCACCTCGGCGATGGGGCGGCAGGCGTTCGTGGGTGTGCCCGGCTTCATCGAACATGTGTACGACAACGGTACGCTGGATGACCTGAGCAACCAGGCCGAGAACTTCGTGGTCGTCACTGTGGGCGAGGGCGCTGCGCAGGCCCTGGCGCAGCACGGCGGCCTGGCCTGGTACGACCAGCGCAATGCCGAACTCTGGAACCTGGCGCAGGACATCCCGCGCATCGGCCAGCGCTACTTCGAGCGCCTGCTGTTCGAGCGCGATCCGCAGTTGCGCGCACGGCTGGCGCCGCGCTACCACGACACGCTCGCGCGCATGGACCAGCTGCTGGA
>NZ_JAAFYV010000009.1:0-157597 GCF_011770055.1 Rhodococcus sp. B10
GGCAGGCACTGGGCGGGTTCGATCGTCCGCAGGTCAGCTTCAACTACCTCGGCCGGTTCGCGACCGCGTCGACCGAGGGCATGGACGACGTCGGCTGGATTCCGGTGTCCGACGCGTCCCTCGGGGATGCGCAGAATCCGACGATGCCGGTCCCCGCGCTGCTCGACATCAACGCAGTCACCAATTCGACGCCTGCCGGCCCGGTGCTCGACGCGACGTTCGCGTTCCCGACGGGTGTGTTGTCCGCGTCCGAGGTGGAGCGGCTCGTCGAACTGTGGATCGAAGCGCTGACGGCGCTGACCGTGCACGCGGCAGGTACCGATGCGGGTGGATACACCCCGTCCGACCTCGAGCTCGTCGATCTCGACCAGGCGACGATCGTGGACCTCGAACAGCGCTTCCCGGCGCTCGACGACGTCTGGTCGATGTCGCCTCTGCAGTCGGGTCTGCTGTTCCACGCGCGCCTCGCGGGCGAGGTGGGACACGGCGTCGCAGCGGGTGCCGACGACGGCGTCGACGCGTACATGGTGCAGCTCGGCCTCGAGCTCCGCGGAACGGTCGACGCGACGCGCATGAAGGCGGCAGCTCAGACGCTGCTGGATCGCCATGCGAACCTGCGTACCGCGTTCGTGCACGACGCCGCAGGCCACTCCGTGCAGGTCGTACAGACCGGGGTTCGGGTGCCGTGGAAGCAGGTCGACCTGCGCGGCGCCGACGACGCCGAGAGCGCGTTGGAATCCGTCCTGGCCGAGGACAGGGGCACGCGGTTCGTGCTCGATCGTGCGCCGTTGCTCCGGTTCACCCTGATCACGAAGGCCGACGGCGAGTGGCGACTGCTGCTGACCAATCACCACATACTGCTGGACGGCTGGTCCACCCCACTTCTCATCAAGGAACTGCTGACGCTGTACGCGACGGCGGGCGACGACTCGATGCTGCCGCGGGTGCCTGCATACCGTGACTATCTGTCGTGGATGAAGAAGCAGGACCCGGAAGTGTCGACGGCACAATGGGTTCGGGCGCTCGCGGGTGTCGAGGAGCCGACGCTGCTGGCCGCCGCGGACCGCGGCCGTCAGTTGTCGACGGTGTCGCTCGAGACGACGCGATCGCTGTCCCTGGAGACGACGGCGGCACTTCGCGACCGTGCGGCTCAGCGCGGTGCGACGCTCAACACGTTCGTGCAGAGCGCGTGGGGAATCGTGTTGGCCACGTTGACCGGTCGTCACGACGTCGTCTTCGGCGCCACCGTCTCGGGTAGACCGCCGGAGATTCCGGGCATCGAGTCCATGATCGGCCTGTTCATCAACACGCTGCCGGTCCGCGTCACACTCGACCCGGCAGAGCCGATCGGCGATCTCGTCGACCGGATCCAGGTGGAGCAGGCGTCACTGCTCGATCACCACTACATGGGTCTCACCGAGATCCAGCGTGCCGCCGGCGCCGGCGTCGCGTTCGACACCCTCACCGTGTTCGAGTCGTATCCTGTCGATCGCGCGGGACTGTCGGAGGACACCGACATCGCAGGCATGCGCGTCGCCGACGTCGTGGGCAAGGACGCCGCGCACTATCCGCTGACGCTCGTCGCGTCGGTGGACGATCGACTGCATCTGAAGGCGAAGTATCTCCCAGATCTGTTCGCCGAGAACGAGGTCGAGCGCATCGTCGGCCGCGTCGAACGCGTGCTCCACGCGATGCTGTCCGACGACCGCAGGCCGGTCGCAGGCATCAGGCTGGTCGACGACGCGGAGCACGACGCCCTGGCACCCGTCTCGGGACTCGAAGGCGGGTCGACGCGGTTGCTCGCGCAGGTCTTCGAGCGTGCGGCGTCGATGGACCCCGATCGGATCGCGCTGCGCTACGACGGCAGGTCCGTCGACTACCGCGAACTCGATCGCCGGTCGTCGCAGCTGGCACGCCTGCTGCTGCGCCGCGGAGTGGCAGCCGAAACGTTCGTTGCGCTCGGCCTGCCTCGGTCGGTGGAGTCGGTCGTCGCGGTGTGGGCCGTCGCCAAGACCGGAGCGGCATTCGTTCCGGTGGACCCGGGTTATCCACGCGATCGCATCGACCACATGCTGTCCGATTCGGCCGCCCGATTCGGCATCACGACGACGACGAATCGCGACGATCTTCCGGCCGCACTCGTCGGCGGTGAGCCCTGGATCGTCGTCGACGACGTCGACACCGAGTCCGAACTGGCGTCGTTGTCGTCCGAGCCTCTCACCGAGACCGAACGCGTCGCAGGCGTCGACATGTCCAGCGCGGCCTACGCGATCTACACATCGGGTTCGACGGGTCTGCCCAAGGGCGTCGTCGTCACCCACAGCGGCCTGGAGAATTTCGCGAACGAGCAGATCGATCGGTACTCGCTGACGCCGGACGCACGGACGTTGCACGTGTCGTCGCCGAGCTTCGACGCATCCGTACTCGAATATCTGCTGGCGTTCGGTGCAGGCTCGACCATGGTGATCGTCCCGCCCACCGTCTACGGCGGCGACGAACTACGGGCCATCATCGCGGCGGAAGGCGTCACGCACGCGTTCATCACGCCCGCTGTGCTGGCCTCGGTGAATCCGATCGGGCTCGACACGTTCGAAAACGTCGTCGTCGGCGGCGAAGCAGTGCCTGCCGAGCTCGTGACGACGTGGGCGCCCGGCCGTGCCCTGTTCAACGGATACGGCCCGACCGAGACCACCATCATGTCGAACATCAGCGATCCGCTCGACGGCGATTCGCTGCTCACCATCGGCGGCCCGATCCGCGGCGTGGAAGCGGTCGTCCTCGACGGCCGGATGCAGCCGGTTCCCGTCGGCGTGCAGGGAGAGCTCTACCTCGCGGGCGCAGGCCTGGCACGCGGCTACCACGATCGTCCCGGCCTCACCGCGGAGCGGTTCGTCGCCAATCCGTTCGGCAAGCCGGGAACGCGGATGTACCGCACCGGTGACGTCGTTCGGTGGACGCCGGAACGCACCGTCGAATACGTGGGACGCAGCGACTTCCAAGTCAAGGTGCGCGGCTTCCGTATCGAGCTCGGCGAGATCGACGCAGTGTTGTCCTCGCACCCGAGCGTCGACTTCGTCGCGACGGTGGGCGCCGAATCACCCTCCGGCACTACGGTTCTCGTGTCATACGTTCGTCCGGTGGACCGGACGGCGGAACTCGACGTGTCGGTACTGACCGAACACGCGGCCGCCAGCCTGCCCGGACACATGGTGCCGTCGATCATCGTTCCGCTGGAACAGATTCCGCTGACGCCCGTCGGCAAGCTCGATCGCCGAGCACTGCCGACACCCGAGTTCGGTGCCGAGACCGCCGACTACGTCGCGCCGCGCGACGCGGAGGAAGAAGCGGTCGCCGCGGTGTTCGCCGACATCCTCGGAGTCGACCGCGTCGGAGCACTGGACGGATTCTTCGACCGCGGTGGCGACTCGCTGTCCGCAACGCGCGTGATCGCACGTGTCAATGCGACGACGTCGAGCAGCCTCGGTGTCCGAGCCATCTTCGAAGCCCCGACGGTGGCGGCGCTCGCCGCACTCGTCCGCGGATCTTCGGCTGTGGACGGCCGTCCGGTACTCGGCGCGAAGGCGCGACCTGCGGAGATTCCGCTGTCGCTCGCGCAGCAGCGGATGTGGTTCATCAACCGCTTCGACCCGTCGTCACCGGCGTACAACGTGCCTCTCGTCGTCCGGCTGACCGGCGAGCTCGATCCGGCCGCTTTGACGGCGGCGGTGTCGGACCTGCTGGATCGGCACGAGTCGCTGCGCACGACGTTCCCCGCCGGAGCCGATGGACCGCAGCAGCTCGTACACCGCACCGAGGACGTCCTTCCGACGGTCGTCGTGACGCCGGTGGAGGAGAACGACATTCACGAGGCCGTCGGACGCTTCGTCGGCGTCGGTTTCGACGTGGCGACCGAGATTCCGATCCGCCTCGCGGTGTTCGAGGTCCCGTCGCCCGACGAGCCCGTCCACGTCCTCACCGTCGTCGTGCACCACATCTCGGCCGACGGCGCGTCGATGGCGCCGCTGGCTCGCGACGTCATGACCGCGTACCTGGCACGAACGCAGTCGACGGCTCCCGCGTGGGAACCGCTCGAGGTGCAGTACGCCGACTACACGCTGTGGCAGCGCGAGCTGCTCGGCGACGAGGACGATCCGACGAGCATCGCCTCACGTCAGCTCGAGTACTGGCGCACGACGCTGCGCGGTCTGCCCGAGCTGCTTCCGTTGCCGACGGACAAGCCCCGTCCGACCACGCAGACATTCGTCGGTGGCCGCGTCCGATTCACGATCGACGCCGAACTGCACGTCAGGCTGACCGAGTTCGCCCGGACTCACCCGGCGACGATGTTCATGATCGTGCACGGTGCGTTCGCGGTGACTCTGTCCAGGCTCAGCGGCACCGACGACATCGCCATCTCGACTCCGATCGCCGGCCGCGGCGAGGCGGCACTCGACGACATCGTCGGCATGTTCGTCAACACCCTCGTGCTGCGGACCGTCGTCGTGGGCGCCGAGTCGTTCGATGCGCTTCTGCGACGCCTCGTACACGACGACCTCGAAGCGTTCGCGCGCGGTGACATCCCGTTCGAGCGGGTGGTCGAAGTGCTCAACCCGTCGCGTTCCACCGCGTATGCGCCGTTGTCGCAGGTCGCGTTGTCGTTCCAGAACAACGAACGGGCGCGACTCGACCTGCCGGGCCTGGTCGTGGAAGGCGTCGACATCGACGTGCCGGTGGCCAAGCAGGACCTGCAACTGCTGCTGTCCGAAACGTTCGACGAACAGGGCGCACCCGCCGGTATCGACGGTGCGATCGACTATGCGACCGCGCTGTTCGAACCGTCGACCGTTTACTCGTTCGCCGAACGCTTCGTACGCATCCTCGATGCGGCGATCGGCGCACCCGATGCTCCAATCGGCGACATCGACATCCTCACCGAGACCGAACGGCCGCTGTTCGCGCCTGCGCGCGGCGACGACGGGGGAGAACCCTCGACGTGGCCCGAAATTCTCGCGCATGCCGTCCGGGAGAATCACGACGGCATCGCCCTCGAGTACCTCGACCGAACGCTGACGTACGCCGAACTGGACTCCGTCTCGACCCAGATCGCGCGCATGCTCATCGATTACGGCGCGGGACCGGAGACGTACGTGGCGCTCGCGATGCCGCGGTCGATCGAATCGGTCGTCTCGACATGGGGCGTCACCAAATCGGGCGCCGCGTTCCTCCCCGTCGATCCGAACTACCCGTCCGAGCGCATCGCTCACATGCTGGACGACTCCCGGTCTCCGATCGGCCTCACGTTGTCTGCGTTCCGAAATCAGTTGCCGGACAGCGTCACCTGGCTCGTCGTGGATGACCCGGAGTTCGTCGCCGACGCCGAGCAGTACCCGACGGATCCGGTGACCGATGCGGACCGAACGTCGGCTCTGCAACTCGACCATCCGGCGTACTTGATCTACACGTCGGGGTCCACGGGTCGTCCGAAGGGTGTGGCCGTCCGACACCGCGGAATGTCGAACCTCGAGCACGAGGTGACACTGCGGTTCCACCCGACGCGGCAATCGCGCATCTCGCACAACGCGTCACCGAGTTTCGACGCGTCCGTGTACGAGATGACGATGGCCATCGGCGTCGGTGCGATTCTGGTCATCGTCCCGCCCGGCCTCTACGGCGGCAGTGATCTGGCCGACTACCTCGAAGCGCACCGGGTGACGCACACGTTCCTGACACCCGCGGCGCTCGCGTCCATCGACGCCGACAGGCTTCCCGACGTGGAGGTGCTCGCACTCGGCGGCGAGGCGGTGACGTCCGAACTCGTCGCCCGCTGGGCGCCCGGACGCGAACTGTTCAACGGGTACGGCCCGACGGAGACGACCATCCAGGCCAGCGTCGGCGGCCCGCTCGCGGCCGGTGCTTCGATCGACGTCGGTAGCCCGGCGATCGGGTTCCGGTACCTCGTGTTGGACGAGCGACTCAGGCCCGTGCCTGCGGGGGTCGCCGGCGAGCTGTACATCGCCGGACCCGCGACGGCCCGCGGTTACCTGCACCGGTTCGCGTTGACCTCGGAACGGTTCGTCGCGGATCCGTTCGGCGAGCCCGGCGAGCGTATGTACCGCACGGGCGACGTCGTCCGCTGGACGAGTGGTCACACGATCGAGTTCGTCGGACGCAGCGACTTCCAGGTCAAGGTGCGCGGCTTCCGCATCGAACTCGGTGAGATCGACGCCGCGCTCACCGAGCACGACGCGGTCGGCTTCGCGGCGACGATCGGTCACACCGCGCCGTCGGGTGACACGGTTCTCGTCTCCTACATCCGGGTGAACGACGAGCACAGCGTCTCGACGACGCAGCTGACCGACTTCCTCGCCGCATCCCTTCCGCGGCACATGGTGCCGACGGCGATCGTCGAACTCGACGAGATTCCGTTGACTCCCGTCGGCAAGCTCGATCGCCGTGCTCTTCCGGTACCGGAGCTGGGGTCGACATCGACGCCGTACCGTGCGCCGTCGACCCCGACGGAGACCGCGGTCGTCGCGGTGTTCGCCGACATCCTCGGAGTCACCACGGTCGGAGTCGACGACAACTTCTTCGATCTCGGTGGTACCTCCCTCGTCGCGACGAGGATCGTGCCCGCACTCGAAGCGGCCGTCGGCGTCCGGGTTCCGCTGCAGGCGCTGTTCCTCGATCCGACGGCAGGCGGTCTCGCCGCGCGGATCGACGCAGGGGAAGGCACGTCGACATCCCAGCTCGACGCCGCGTTCTCGGTCGTGATCCCGTTGCGCGCGGAGGGCAACGGAACGCCGTTGTTCTGCGTCCACCCGGGAATCGGCCTGTCGTGGGGTTACTCGGGAATCGTGCGGCACCTCGACGACGACCGTCCCGTCTACGGTCTGCAGCTGCCGAGTATCTCCGAAGGTGGGCGGTTCGAGTCCATCCAGGAACTCGCACACCGGTACGTCGAGGAAATCCGCGCGGTTCAGCCGGACGGGCCGTACAACGTGCTCGGGTGGTCGCTCGGCGGCGCCATCGCGCATGCCGTCGCCGTCGAGTTGCGTGCGACGGGTGCGGAGATCGAGTCGCTGACGATCATGGACAGCTACGTTCTCGATCCTGCCGAGACGACCGCGGGTGAACTGACCGTCGAGGAACTTCTCGAGGGCCTCGGCGTGGACGTCTCGCGTGACGAGTCCGAACCTGCCCTGACCTACGACGGTGCCGTGACGTTGCTGAACGACGCCTTCGGACAGGACACCGGCCTGACTCCCGGTCACCTCGAACGAATCAATGCGGGATTCTCGAATTCGACAGCTTTGATGAATGCATTCGTTCCGGATGAGTTCGACGGTGATGTTCTGTTCTTCGCGGCCGCACGGGGATCCGGTGACGGAGTTCGACGAGAACCGTCGCAGTGGAATTCGTTCGTGTCCGGAGAAATACGTATTCGATCGATCGATTGCGCGCACAATCAAATGATCGAGCCGGAGGTTCTCGCGGAAATCGGAAAGGAACTCGAAGAGTATCTCGACAGATGATTTCTGGTTCCGACGAATTTTGCTTCATTCGGTCACAGAACGCGCGGTAGCGAATACCATCGTGACCTACGCACGATCCATTTCGCCGAACTACGGTCTGGGGATGCCTGTGAAACGAATCAAGTCCGTGTCAGCAACCATCGTGGCGGTCGTGGCCACGACCGCGGTCACCGTGGCTCTCGGCAGCGGCCCTGCGAATGCTGCACCCGCAGCAGAGTCGGTCGGCTTCGAAACGTCGGCCACCCCCGAAGGATCGGTGAGGACCGTCCTCGACGGCGGCGCCTTCCGCCTCGACGCGTCGGCGTCGGCGGTTCAGGTCGTCGGTGATTCGGGGGCGGTGCTCGCGAGCCTGCCGCTGACGTACACGGTGAACGGAACGCAGTATTCGATCGCACCGTCGATCACAGGGGAGCGGCAGCTTCTGCTCACACCGCAGCCGGCCGCGTTGGTCACCGACGTGGCCGGACCGGTGACGAAACAGCAGGCGCTGGACAACCTGCTCAGCCAGACCGGAATCGGACTGGCCAACGGGGGAGCGGCAGGAGCAGCCGTAGGTGCGGCACTCGGACTTGCGATCGGGTGTGTGTCGATCTTCCCCAATTTCATCGCGGGTTGCATCATCGGTACAGCGATCGGTGTCGTGGCGGGCACGATCATCGGGACGAACAACGCGAACCCCAACATCGGGCCTGCGGCGTTCGAGTACTTCAACACTCCGTAGACGGCACGACGAAAGATCGGGCCGCAACGGTGTCACCGTTGCGGCCCGATCTTTTTCGATGGGTAGGTCAGTTGTTCGTGTTGTCCAACGCGCGGCGCATCGAGACGGCCTTCACCATGGTCTCGGTGAATTCCTCCTCGGGATCCGACAACGCCACGATTGCGCCGCCGACACCGAAGGTCACCTCGTGCTCGGTGGAGACGATGGTTCTGATCACGATCGAGAAGTCGGCGGTGCCGGTCAACGAGAAGTAGCCGATCGCTCCGGAATACACCCCGCGAGGGCCGTCTTCCAGCTTGTCGATGATCGCCATCGTACGGATCTTCGGCGCTCCCGTCATCGAGCCGCCCGGGAATGCAGCCCCGATGCAGTCCACGGCCGACGCGTCCTCACGCAGACGGCCCCGAACAGTCGACACCAATTGGTGCACAGGAGCATAGGTTTCGACATCGAACAGCTTCGGTACGTGCACCGAACCGGGCACGCACACGCGAGCGAGATCGTTACGGACCAGATCGACGATCATGAGGTTCTCGGCGTTGTCCTTCTCGTTCGAGAGAAGATCCGCCCGCAGCAACTCGTCTTCCGCCTCCGTTGCGCCCCGGGGACGCGTGCCCTTGATGGGCTTCGACTCCACGATGCGGTCGGCGTCGATGCGGAGGAAGCGTTCGGGCGATGCGCTGGAGACGGACAGGTCGTCGAACCCGAGGAACGCGCTGTACGGGGTCGGATTGATCTCGCGCAGACACGAATACGTGCCGAGCGCGTCGATCGGTCCCGGGAACGTCGCCATGTTGGTCAGACACACCTCGTAGGTCTCACCCGACCGGATGTCGGCGAGACACTGTTCGATCAGTCCGATGTACTTCGCGCGATCGTGGCGGAGCTGCAGATCCGCTTGCACCGTCGGAGCGACCAACGGCTGTTCGGGCTCCGGCTCGGAACGACCTCGAACTCCGTCGAGACGCCGCAGCGACTCGGTGATCGATGCGAACCAGTCGAGTGTCGCCGGCTCCTCGTGATCGGCGACCAGCGCCAGAACATGGCACCGCCCGGCGTCGTGATCGAACACGAGCGCGCGGTCGGCGAAGACCATCGACGCGTCCGGAGTCGGGGCAGTGTGGACCAGCTGACCTCCCACGTCTGCCTTCAGTTCGTACCCCAGATAGCCGACGTACCCGAGACCGAAGGCGAACGGATGGTCGTGCAGCGGCGGGACGGCGCGTTCCGTCAACTGCCGATTCAGGTAGTCGAAGAACGTCGAATCCACCGACTCGACGGTGCCGTCGCTGCGCTGCACGTTCACGCGCGCCGCGGCGACGCTGTAGGTCACGTATTCCGCACGGGGACCGGAACAATCACCCATGATGGAGAACCGTGAGTCCGCCTCCAACGCCGAGCTCCCGTCGAGCCAGAACTTGTTCGGACCGTCGGCGAACAATGCGCGAAAGACCTGTTCGGTATCGAAATCGCCCTCGACGCAACGGGTTTCGATGGCGTACGCGGACCGGGTAGGCGCAGTCTGCGACGTCGCGGCGGGCAGACTCAGATCGCGAAAGTTCGCCAGAAGCTCCCGTCCGTATTCGGTGCTGATCGACTCGGGGTGAAACTGCACTCCCCACATCGGAAGCGTGCGGTGGCGAACAGCCATGACGAGGCCGTCGGCCGTCCACGCACACGGCTCCAGGTCGTCGGGAAGCTCGATTGCGACGAGCGAGTGATACCTGACCACCGAGAACGACGACGGCAGCCCGTCGAACAGATCGGTGCCGGCGTGCGTGATCGTCGAGACACGACCATGCATCGGGAGCGGCGCGAGATCGACGTGACCACCCAGCACGTGACAGATGGCCTGGTGCCCCAGACAGACACCCAGCACCGGTAGACCACTCTCGAGAATCACACGCGACGAGATGCCGAGGTCGTGGGCGGTGGCGGGTCGGCCGGGGCCGGGGGAGATGACAACGTTGTCGTATCGGGCGAAATCCAATGTCTCCCAAGCGACGTCGTTCTTCACGACGGTGGGCGGAGTTCCGTTGACCTCGGCGAGTAGTCCGTACAGGTTGTACGTGAACGAATCGTAATTGTCGATCAACAAAGTGCGCACTGCCATGACGGCCACCTAACGCTGCCGCGGAGTCGAGGCGGGTCCGTCGCCGTTCGTCGATGCTGCGCCGTCCGAGTTCGACTCCAGCGAGGCTGCGACCGGGTCCGCGTCGATGATGACGTCCTCGACGCGACAAGCCTCTGCGATGAGCAGGGAATACACCGACGCCAGGAAGTCCTCGGACAGATCGTTGTTCCGCGCGAATTCACGAGCGCGGTCCTGCACGACACCGACACGGCCGGGCTGCATCATCGGAATATCGAAGTCTCGCTTCACATGTGCGACGCGAACGCACACGTCGATGCGTTCCTTGACCGCTTCCAGCAGCCGCCGGTCGATCGCATCGAGTTCACCGCGAAGCGATCTCAACAATCCGTCGGACTCGTCGCTCACGATTCGCTGCCCCCTCGTTCTGCAGCACAGCGCTGCGATTGCTCGATTTCAACGGTATTCACAACATATCGCGCTGACTTTCTGGACCGTTACCCCGACGACGATCGGCTCAGCCTTCGATTCTGACATCTCGGCGCGCCCCACGAGGGGAACAATGACCGACATTTTCGTTTTCGTCGTCGGATCGTTGCACGACGCCCGAAAAACAAACTTCGAGCCCATTCGAGACGAAAAAACTGCGCCGAACGAATGAATTCGTTCGGCGCAGTTGCATTTCGTACGCTCGGATTCGCGGAGTCCGAACGCGAACGGTGGTGCGCATCGGCGCTACCCGAGTATCAGGCTCCGCGTCGCTTCACCTTGAGGAGGTCCATTCGCTCCTTGAGAAGCTCTTCGAGCTCCTCGACCGAGCGACGCTCGAGCAACATGTCCCAGTGAGTACGAGGAGGCTTGACCTTCTTGGTCTCGGGCGCAGCGCCCTCGATCAGGGTGCCTTCCAGACCGTTGCGGCACATCCAGGTGCCCGGAATTTCGGCGTCGTCCGCGAACGGCACATCGAACTCTTCGCCGTTGTCGCAGCGGTAGCGGGCGACGCGACGAGGCGCGAGGTCGTGATCTCGATCGGTCTCGTAGCTGACAGCGCCGAGTCGGCTACCCCGAAGTACACGATCTGCCATTGTGAAGTCCTCTCCCTCGATAGTGCGTGCTGGGGCGGACGTCGTGCCTGCTGTACACGATCCCCACGCCACTCACAGATTCTTCAACGCGCCGAGCACGCCGATCGTTCCCGGTTCGGCGTGCGACACGAATCGATCCGCGCACAAGTACGCATCATTCTACCCGGCAGCACGCCGTAGGCTCGTGGGCATGTCACCGATGTCCCGACGAGCCCATGCGTGCGAATGGTGTGGACGCGAAGTCGCGGATTCCGGAATGGGGCGTCGGCGACGGTACTGCAGGCAGTCGTGCCGTCAACGCGCCTACGAACACCGAAGCGCAGTCAAGGGCACGTCGATCGCGGAGGATGCGGTCGTCCTGTCCGCGGACGAGGCGTCGGCCCTGATCGATCGAGCCTTCGAGGTCCGGTGCGCCGCCGAGGACGTGGCGATCGCGATAGGTGAAGGTGCCACGGCCGAGGAATTGACGCGCCTGTGCGACGACCTCGTATCGCGAGCACGGGACGCCGAACGACTTCGGTGAGGTGGGAGGGATCTGGACCGGTCCGGCAGTAGTGTTGTCGAATGAACACCGGCGAGGGCGAGGCTCAGCGCGAATGGAATGGCAAGGCGCGGAACGAGACCCCGACTCAGCAACTCGATCGCAAGAGGAACGCACTGCTTCAGGAGCTTCGAGTCGTGCAGACCGGTGTTCAGCTGTTGACCGGATTTCTGCTCACGGTCCCGTTCCAAGGCCGCTTCGATCAGCTGTCGTCGACTGGCCGGGCCGTGTATCTGGTCACGGTCGCTGCGTCGATCGTCGCGACGATACTGCTGATCGCCCCAGTCGGTATGCACCGTCTTCTGTTCCGCAAGCGGGCCATCGGATATCTGGTCCGAGTCGGAAACCGACTTGCCATTCTCGGGCTGTTGTCACTCGCCGTGGCGCTCGTCGGGGTAGTGACTCTGACGTTCGACCTGGTGCTGGGCATCGTCGGAGCCGTCAGTGCTGCGATCGTCGTCGCGGTACTGCTGATCGGCCTGTGGTGGGTCCTGCCGCGTAGCCATCTCGCGCATGGCGACATGGATTCCGGCGACGAATCCCGGATATCGGACTCTAGGGGTCCGACTGCGTCCTAGTGGTCGCGCAGCTTCTCGATAAGATCGTCCTTCTTCAGATCCGAGTAGCCCGACAGGCCGAGTTCCTTGGCCCGCGACTTCAGGTCGTCGACGGTCCAGTCCTTGTACGAACCCGAATGACCGCCCTTCGCGCCGACGGACGACCGACCCTTGTTCGCCGCGGCGTTGGAAATGCGAGCCGCTTTTTCTTTCGAGTTGCCTTCCTTGCGGAGCTCCTCGTACATGTCCTGGTCCTTGAGCTGCGGCTTCGAGTCGCTCGACGAATTCTTCGGCATGGTTCCTCCTGACGTCGTGTCGGGAGTCGGATATCCGTGCGTTGCGCTGTTCAAACGACGCCGTGCGGGGCCGGGAACCGTTGAATCCACGGCTGCGCTTCCTCGAGCTGCGCCGCGAGCTGAAGCAGGAGACGCTCCGAGCCGAGAGGTCCGACGAACTGCACTCCGAGGGGGAGGCCGTCGTCGGTCCAGTGCAACGGAACGCTGATCGCGGGGCGGCCGGTCAGATTGGCCAGCTGGGTGTACGGCACCCAACCGAGGTTCTGCTCGATCGCGTCGTCGAGCAAGCCGCTCAGTGCCATGACGCGCCCGCCACGCATGGCGTTCATGACGCGTGCTGCAAGTTGGACCAGAGGCGACGTCGCGGTTGCGCCGAGCCGCGGTGGGGGAGTTGCGAGCGTGGGGGTGAGGAACAGATCGAACCGAGTGTGGAACTCGGCGAGGGACCGTACGTAGGTCCTCGTGTTCTCGAGAGCGGCGATCATCGCGTTCATCCCGCTGTGACGGCCGAACTCGGCCATCGCCAGCGTGTCTGGTTCGAACTGCGAGTTCTTCGCACCGAGACGGGCCTTGATGTCGACGACCTGGGCGTACACCTGCGCGAACCAGATCGTCAGGAAGTCACGGGACAAGGACCGGTCGTCGTAGGGGGGAGCCACCTGTTCGACGCGGTGGCCGAGCCCGGTCAGCAGCGTCGCGGCCCGTTCGACCGCCGCGACGGCTTCACGGTCGGGGTTCGGGTTCACCGACGACGAGATGGACCAGCCGATGCGCAGCTTCGCAGGACGGCGGTCGAGATCGGACGCGAACGGCGTGGTCGGGAACTGCGCCGAATAGTCGGCGTACGGGTCGGGGCCGACGATGGCGTCGCACAGTGCTGCGCTGTCGCGAACGGTTCGGCTCACCACACCTTGCCCGACCATCCCGAACAGGACCTCACCGGTCTGTGGTCCGTACGGCGAGAGACCGCGACCGAGTTTCAACCCGACCAGTCCATTGCAGGCAGCCGGGATGCGGATGGATCCACCGCCGTCGTTGGCGCCCGCTGCAGGGACGATACCGGCGGCGACTGCGGCGCCGGCACCACCGGACGATCCACCCGGCGTGCGTTCCGGGTTCCACGGATTACGGGCGGGGCCCCACAGTTCCGATTCGGTGACGCCCTTCGCGCCGAACTCGGGGGTGTTGGTCTTTCCGAAGATCACCAGACCGGCATCGAGGAACCGCTGTGTGACCAGTGCATGTTCTGCGGCGACATCGTTCTTCAGTGATTGTGAACCGTACGACGTCGGGTAACCCTTGTACTCCTGCGCCAGATCCTTGATCAGGAACGGGACACCGGCCAACGGCCCGGTCAATTCGCCGCTGTCGGCACGCTCGTCGGCAGCAGCGTCCATTCGCATGACGATGGAGTTGAGGCCACCGTCGACGGCGTCCGCCCGCGTGCGCGCCAGATTCAGCAGTTCGCGGGGCTTGACCTCGCCGGTTCGAACCAGCTCGGCCAGAGACGTGGCGTCGTTGGACACGTATTCGGCGAATTCCACCGGGCGATGCTATCCCGGGCCGGGCCGCCGTTCGATGGATTCCGCCCCGCGAATCGTTCCCCGGCTGGGCTACTCGGCTATCGATCGCGAAAAGCGCGCCCGGCCTTGTTCTCTCGCGGCCTGAGGCTGCTGTTCGGCAGCGTCGGCGCGGGCAGATGTTGAGTATCCCCCTCGTAGCCCTGCACCTGGCCGAACCTGTCACTGTGCGCCTGCCACTGCTCGCGGTAGCGCTCGATCTCGGAGTGCGTGCGGCCGACGAAGTTCCACCACATGATGATGTCCTCGTTCAACGGCGTTCCACCGAGCAACACGACACGGGCCGCAACGTCGGCGCCGACGTTGCGCAGGTGAAGACGCGTCGCGCCGACCCCGATGTATCCCATCTCGGTTCGAACGAGCGGTTCGGCTGCGGACTCGACGACCTGCACTGTTCCGTCGTCGACGAGGACACCGTGTTCGAACGTGGGGTCCACGTCGAGCTCGATCTCGGCACCCGGCGCGAACGTCAGCTCGGCCCCGAGCAACGGCGTGAAGGTGTGCACCGGCGACCGATCACCCGCACATTCGCCGAGAAACACGCGAACGGCGACGCCGCTCCGCTCGACGGCAGGCGGCACGTAGTGCGCGAAGTCGCGCGGCGTGTCCGCGGCGTCGGCCGGAAGGGCCACCCAGAGCTGGACGCCGTGCAGGATCGTGGTGTTCGACGTCGACACCTCGGTGTGCGCGATCCCGTGGCCTGCCGTCATCAGGTTCAGCTCACCGGGCCGCACCATCGCGTGATTGCCCATCGTGTCGCGATGTTCGATCTCGCCGGTGAACAGCCAACTGACCGTCTGCAGACCGGTGTGTGGATGCGGTGGTACGTCCATGCCACCCGTCGTCGACACGTCGTCGGGACCGTAGTGGTCGGCGAAACACCAGGCGCCGATCAACGACCGTTCACGCTGGGGCAGTGTGCGACGCACCGTCATCGCACGCGGTCCACCGAGCGGCACATCGCGCGCTGTGAGCACCTCCACGACGATGTCGCCGACGTCACCAGCAGTACCTGCGTCCGCGTCCGACCGGCAGTCGATCTCGGACGGCCGGGTTTCGAGGTTGCTCATGTGCTCATGTTCCTCCTCACCGGCGCACCTCGCCGGATCGGGGTGGGAACTGCCGTCGGTCGACGAGTAATGTCGATGCGCGAGAACGTGTTCGATCCCCTCCGTACGACCCGAGAGGCTTCCGTGACCCACAGCGATTCCGACGATGCACACTCTCCAGTGCTGCGGGTGTTGATCGACAAACATGATCCCGAAGTGTTCAAAGCGCAAGTCGCTGTGGCCAAGGCTGTCCGCGCCGCCACGCACGACGCCGGTATGGATCGCCGGTTCGTCGAGCTGGTCAACGTCCGTGTTTCCCAGATCAACAGGTGCGCATACTGTCTGGACGTCCATGGCGCAGCCGCAGTGGCAGCGGGGGAGACGCCGCAGCGGCTCTCGGTGTTGCCCGCGTGGCGGGACACGACGTTGTTCGACGATCGTGAACGCGCCGCTCTGACGCTCGCCGAGTCGGTCACCACGCTGCCCGACAGCGCCAGCCAGGATCGCGACTACGCATTCTCCCGAAAGGTGTTGTCCGACAAAGAGATTTCGGCATTGTGCTGGGTAGCAATCGCCATGAATGCCTTCAACCGCATATCGATCGTCAGCCGACACACGGTGCGACCTCAACAGTAGAAAGGCCACACGATGACCGCTTCGAACGACGACATCCGCGACCGCGTCACCGTCGCTCACGATGCTCCCGGGCAGCGCTACACCCTCGGAATCGACGACTCCGTCATCGGCTTCACCGAGTACCGCGACCACGACGGCCGGAGGGTGTTCTTTCACACCGAGACTGACGACGCCTATGCGGGCCACGGCCTCAGTTCGATCCTGGTGAAGAACGCACTCGACGACGTGCGTGCACAGGGCCTGCGAGTGGTCGCCGTCTGTCCGCTGGTGGCCAAGTACGTCGGCAAGCACACGGAGGTCCAGGACATCGTGGACCCGGTTACCCCACAGGTTCTCGAATTTCTCGACGCAGCGTCACAGTGAGCTAGATCCCGGCGACGAACTCCACACCTATAGAAACGTCACTGTGACGTTTCTATAGGTGTGGGCAGGGTCGGTGAGTCGGGGGTCCCGTGGCTTTGCGGTGCCGCCGAGACTCCATGAGGTGAACGACGATCGTGGGGCGAGAACCGCGACAATCGTGGGCCGTCGACGTCCCGGCGGATGCCGGCTGGACCGAGTGCGCGAACCGCGTGGAGATCGACGTTACGAGCGGTGTGAGACAGAGCGTTCCGATGTGTCGAGGCGTGACGCGTGTGCACCGTGTACAGCCAGTTCATGACTCGGCGCCCATGTCGGCGTTTTGCCGATAATCTACATTATGTCAACTAAGCGACCGGCCATCGACTAGCCAGCGCTTCGCAGATGGCACGCTGCTCTCCCTCGTCGTGCGTGTGCATCAGCAGCCCTTCGACGGTGAACACCGCAATCATCACTTCGGCGTCGACGGTCTCCGCGGAGACGCCGGCTGCTTCCAGTTCGGCACGGAACAGACTGCCTGTGAGTAGATGAAAGTTGTTGTGCCACTCCGCTACCGCCGGTGAATGCGCCACGCGAGCATGGACTGTCGTCACCAGGCCGCTCATCTCGGTCAAACGCCGCACGATCCACAGCACCCGAGCCGCAATCGGCTCACCCGAAATTGCCTGATACATCGGCCAGACGTCGGCCATGACAGCCGAGACGACCGCGACGAGTACGTCGTCCTTGTCCCCGAAATACCAGTAGATCGTGTTGGCTGCTACCCCGGCTTCCTTCGCCAGCTTGCTCATCGACGTCGCGTCGAACCCGCCCTCGACGAACAACCTGCGCGCCGCCGCGACGATCTCTTCGCGCTTCTCATCGGCAGCTTGCGGTTTCTTGTTCCGCGCCACGGCGACGTTCACCTCCACGACGATGTTTCTGGATTGGTCACTGGCTCTTGAATGGCATTCAAGAGCCTGCTAGCTTGTTGAATACCATTCAAGATACCTCGTGGAGGTTCTCTATGACGTCTCAGCGCAGTTACGTTCGGTCCGATGTCACCTTCGGATCCGGCGACGCGTCGTGCGCAGCCTGGCTCTACCGTCCGGACGGCGTCGCGAACCCGCCGATCGTCGTGCTCGCGCACGGCTTCGCGGCGTTCCGTGAACTCCGGCTCGACGCGTACGCCGCGCGGTTCGCCCAAGCCGGCTATGCCGCATTCGTCTTCGACTATCGCCATTGGGGTGCCAGCGAGGGTATGCCGCGCCGCATTCTCGACATCGGCAAGCAGCAGGCCGATTGGGCTGCTGCACTCGCCTATGTTCGGAGCCTCGACGGCATCGACACACGGCGAGTGGTGGCGTGGGGGTCGTCGTTCGGCGGTGGCCACGTCCTGAAGCTGGCCGCCCGAGACACCGGCCTGGCCGCTGCGATCATCCAAGTTCCTCACGTGAGCGGACCTGCGTCGGCGTTCTCCCAATCTCCGGCGTTGGTGGCGCGACTGATCCTGGGTGGAATCCGTGACCAAGTCCGGGCATGGACGGGGCGAGCGCCCTACCGCATGGCCGCGGTGGGACGGCCTGGCGACATCGCGATGATGACCTCACCCGGCGCCTACGAGCTGGTCGAACGCATGGGCGACATGCGTGAGGAACTCCTGGCGGAGAACGACGTCGCCGCCCGGATCGCTCTACGCGTCCCGCTCTACTCCCCCGGGCGCTACGCACGCGACGTGAGCGCCCCCGTCCTGGTCCAACTCGCTGCGAAAGACGACGTCACACCGATCGAGAAGGCCCAGGCCGTCGCTCGCCGAATTCCGAACGGTGAAGTCCACACCTACGACATCGGCCACTTCGAGCCGTACCTCGATCCCTACTTCGACACCATCGTCGCCGAGCAAATCGATTTCCTCGACCACCACTTGGGAGACCCACGATGACCACCGACACCGTTCGACGTACAGCCCTCGTCACGGGCGCCTCCGCGGGAATCGGAACCGCATTCGCCCGCCATCTCGCGGCAGAGGGTCACGACCTCGTTCTGGTCGCCCGACGCGCAGACCGGTTGGAGACGCTCGCACACGAACTGCGTCGGCAACACGCGGTACGCGCCGAGATCGTCGCGGCAGACTTGAGCGACCCGTCGACTCCAGCCGCGATCGTCGACCGTGCACACGAACTGGGCATGCCGATCGACATCCTCGTCAACAACGCAGGGCTGTCCTCGAGTACCAAATTCTCCGATACACCCTGGGAGTCGGTCGCTGCCGAGATTCAGCTCATGGTGACTGCGGTGACCGAACTGACTCACCGCGTAATACCCGGAATGAAGACGCGACGGTGGGGCCGCGTCGTGAATCTTTCGTCCCTCGCCGCGGTGTCTCCGCCGGGAGAAGGCCTGCTCTACACCGGAATAAAGACCTACGTCCTGAACATGTCCCAATCGCTCGACATGGAGCTGAAGCCCCACGGCATTCACGTCACCGCATTGTGCCCGGGCTTCACTTACAGCGAATTTCACGACGTCATGGGCACCCGCGACGCCGCAGACCGCCTACCGGGATTCATGTGGCAGCACCCCGAAGCCGTGGTCCGCGAGGGATGGGCAGCAGTCACCGCAGGAAAGCCCGTGTGCATACCCGGCGTGGTCAACAAGGTCTCCGCGGCAGCCATGCGGCCCATCCCTGGCCGTATCGGCTACTTCCTCGGACGGACACTCAACCCGTTCAAGTAAAGGTTCTTCGTCAGAAACCAGCCTGAGCCCGCCTCCGCACACGGTTCTCCCCCAGTTTCACAGCGACGACCCCGGCGAGGATCAGCACACCACCGCCGATTTGAACCGCCCGTGGAACTTCACCCAGCAGTAGCCATGCGAACACCAATGCCGACACCACCTCGGTCAGTCCGACGAACGACGCCAGTCGCGAGCCGAGCCGCCGGCCGGCAGCGATTCCACATACGTACGCCACTGCGGCCGTCACGACGCCCAGCACCAGAATCGAGACCCACCACGGCACACTCGCGCTCGCGAGCACCACCGAACGCGTCGTCGCGGTGAACGGCACGATGCCGACCAGCCCCGCGAAAAGGAGAATCGTTCCGCCGCACAGTAACCCGCCGGCCGCGAGCGTCAACGGCGGCAACCCGTTCGACTCGTCTGCTGACACGATCCAGTACACGGCCGCACCGGCCATGGCACCCAAGGCCCACAGAACACCGACCGGATTCAGCGAGGTACCCGAGACG
The DNA here is from genome assembly GCF_011770055.1 of Rhodococcus sp. B10. NCBI lineage: Bacteria > Bacillati > Actinomycetota > Actinomycetes > Mycobacteriales > Nocardiaceae > Rhodococcus > Rhodococcus sp. B10. The sequence goes on from NZ_JAAFYV010000009.1 coordinate 19,677, forward strand.
AGGTCGAGCACCAGCACCAAGCCGACAGCTGCGAGTGCAGCGCCGCCGACGGTCTGCAGAGTGGGACGTTGCTTGTGCCGCAACCACATCCACAGAACGACGACGACAGGCGAGGTGAACTCGATCAACAGGGCTACCCCGACCGGCATGTACCCCACCGCGTTGAAGTAGGCCAGCTGACAACCGGCGACGGCGATGGCCCCGTACGCGACGAGTACACCGATGTTGCGTGACAACACGTTCCATCGTCCACGCAGTGCAAGCAGGCCTGGAACGAGCAGAACGGCGGCGGCGATCAGAATTCGCGCTGTCACGGCTGCGCCTGCGCTCCACCCCGCGTCGAGCAGACCCTTGGCCAACGGGCCCGACAATCCGAACGATGCCGACGACACGAGCGCCAGTCCCAGACCGGACGCGAGACGAGATGGGCGTCGGACCGCGATGTCATCAGTCAAGGAGGTCATGAGTCATGACGGTAGAAGGTGAAGATGTAAGGTGTCAATATGGTTTTCGCTCATGACACGGAGAGCGCGTTGGTGTCAGCGGTCGCCCTGGCCAACTCGGCCGAGGATCCCGACACACTCGAGACTCGAGCCGACCTGCGCGAGTTCTACCGGAGCCACGAATACACGGGCCGATTCGACGGCGACGAGCTCGAGCTGGCTGCAGTGCGCAACCTGCGACCACTGCTCAGGCAGTTGCTGACGAGCGACCGTGACTCTGCGGTCGACGTCGTCAATCACATCCTCGCCGACGCGAATGCTCTCCCGCGTCTCGTGCGACATGGCGACACCGACTGGCATCTGCACGCGGTCGGCGACGACCGTCCCTTCGCGGAACGCATCGCCGTCGAGTCCGCTATGGCGATGATCGACGTCATCCGGTCGAACGAGATGTCGAGACTGCAGATCTGCGCCGCCGACTGCGACGGGATCGTCCTCGACCTCTCGCGGAACCGATCGCGCAAGTTCTGCAGCACGGCATGTGGCAACCGCACCGCAGTAGCGGCATATCGGAGTCGACAGAGCGAACGGGAACCGTCGGCCGAGGAATGAAGGAAGCGACGTATCTCGTCCTTCCACTGTCAATCTATAGCGCACCCGGGGCCTTGCGGCAAGACCCCGTCCGTCCCTCATACTCGTGGATCCAACGCTTCGACCAGCGAAAACGAGAACACATGAGTGGGAAACCGCAGACTGCCGACAGTGCCTTCGACCTTCCCGCGCACCTGCGCCACAAGAACGACCCGACTCTGATCGCCCACGACGAGGCCTTCTTCGCATCCGTCGCCGCGAGTCTCGAGCGCTCCATCACGGACTTGCTCGCTCGGCTCGACGCCACAAGGAAAGCGCCCGTCGAGATAGGTCGAGAAGCGCTCGAACGCGACATGGAGGTGCATCGGCTGAACGCTCGTATCCGGACGATGCGTCGGTACGGCCTCGATCTCTGCCTGGGCCACATCGTGAAAGCGGGGAGCGGCCGGACGGTCTACATCGGGCGACTCGGCCTGGTGGACTCGAACGGCGACCAGTTGCTGATCGACTGGCGCTCCCCCGCCGCCGAACCGTTCTTCGGCGCGACGCATGCACAGCCGATGGGCCTCGAACGACGTCGACGCTATCGCTGGACCCGGGGCCGGATCAGCGACTACTGGGACGAGGTCTTCACCGCCGACGGATACGACGGTCCGCGCAAGGCAGCGCTCGACGATCAATCGGCGTTCATCGCGAGTCTCGGCGGTTCGCGGTCGCCGAAGATGCGCGACGTCCTGGGCACGATCCAGGCCGATCAGGACGCGATCGTTCGGGCCGGGTCGTCCGGAGCGCTCGTCGTCGACGGTGGGCCGGGGACGGGCAAGACCGTCGTCGCGCTGCACCGTACGGCTTATCTGCTCTACGCCGATCCACGTCTCGGGCGGGGCCACGGCGGCGTGTTGTTCGTCGGACCGCACAAGCACTATCTCGCATACGTGTCCGATGTCCTACCCAGTCTCGGCGAGGAAGGCGTCACCACCTGTACGCTCGCGGACCTCGTGTCCGAGGGCGAGAGAGCCGTCCCTGAGACGGATGCCGAGGTGGCCAGGCTGAAATCCTCCGTCGAACTCGTCCGTGCGATCGACAAGGCGGTTGCGTTCTACGAACAGTCGCCGAAGACGGGCATGACCGTCGAGACCGAGTGGGCGAACATCCGATTGACCCCGGACGACTGGAAGGAGGCATTCGATGTTCCCGACCCCGGTACCCCGCACAACGAGGCACGCGAGATCATCTGGGACGCACTGATCGCCATTCTGATGGACAAGTACGCAGGCGACGAGCCGATATCGTCGGTGCGGAAGTCGTTGCAGGAGAACGACGATCTGCGTACCGCGCTCGACAACGCGTGGACTCTGATCGAGGCGGCCGACCTGGTCGGCGATCTGTGGTCGGTGCCGGCCTATCTGCGTCACTGCGCGCCCTGGCTGTCGGCGACCGACGTTCGCACGCTGTACCGCGTCGATGCGCACAAGTGGACGACCGCCGATCTTCCGTTGCTCGACGCTGCGCGTGCACGTTTGGGTGACCCGGAAACCGCACGGAGACAACGCCGTCGGTCCGCGGCTGCCGCAGCCGAGCGTTGTCGGATGGACAGGGTGGTCGACGAACTTCTTCAACTCGACGACGAGGACGGTTTGATGGCCCAGCTGCGTCAGGACGGCATTCGCGACGCGCTCGTCGACGGCGCCGCGGTTCCCGACGTCGACCCCGACCGCCTGGCCGGGCCGTTTGCTCACGTCGTCGTCGACGAGGCGCAGGAACTGACCGACGCCGAATGGCAGATGTTGTTGTTGCGCTGCCCTTCTCACAGTTTCACGATCGTCGGAGACCGGGCGCAGGCACGTCACGGGTTCGTCGAGACATGGCAGGAACGATTGGAGAGAACAGGACTGAGGCGCGTCCAGATGGCGTCGTTGAGCATGAACTACCGGACGCCGGAAGAAGTCATGACCGTGGCCGAGCCCGTCATCAAGGCGGCGCTTCCCGACGCCAACGTTCCGAAGTCCATCCGTCGCAGCGGAATTCCCGTCGTCCATGCGCCGGTTGTCCAGCTCGACCAGATCGTCGACGCATGGACCGACAGCAATCCCGACGGAATCGGGTGTGTCATCGGACGCCCAGCTTTTCGCGCCAGGGACAGGATTTCGTCGCTGTCGCCGGAACTGGCGAAAGGACTCGAGTTCGATCTGGTGGTGGTCGTCGATCCGGAGTCGTTCGGATCCGGTATCGAAGGTGCCGTCGATCGGTACGTCGCGATGACCCGTGCGACGCAGAAGCTCGTCGTGCTGACTACGAGTGGTGCCGAACGATGTTGACGACGTTGCCGTCGGGGGCGCGGACGAGGAATCGCCGCATTCCCCACGCTTCGGTCGTCAGCGGGTGGACGATGTCGTAGCCGAGGCGTTCGGCTTCCTCGTACGCGGCATCGACGTCGTCGACCATCACCGACATGACGGAGTCCGCTGGTGAGGTTGCGTCACCGGTGACCACCTGCACGCTCGACTTCCCGTCGGGCGTCGTGAAGCGGGCCACCCAGCCGAGATCGAACTCCTTGTTCTCGGACCGAGGAATTCGCCGTAGAAGCTCTTGGACTGCTCGATGTTCCCGACTGCAAGATTCGGGACGATCTTACGCACTCGCATCGGCTCTCCTCGTGACGACCAGTGACGACCAGGCCAGCGTAGTGACGGCTCGAGGAACATGGGTACGGTTTCGCGTCGCGGAGCCGGTCCTATTCCGGCAGGTGCAGTACGTACACTTCGTCCATGGCACTCGACCACGGTGATCCCGGTGACGCACCCTCGACTCCTCCCCCGCTGACCGAGACCGAAACGGTGCGACGGCCCACCGCGGCCGAAGAAGCCCGAACCGTTGCCGCGTCGACCAACATCGCGACCCTCGCGAGCCTGACGGCAGACGGCGACCCATGGGCGTCGTACATCACCTACGGGCTCGTGGACGGCTCCCCTGTCCTGTGTGTGTCACGGATGGCCGAGCACGGGCGCAACCTTCTGCACGATGCGCGGGCGAGCCTGGCCATCGTTGCTCCCGAGTCCGCGAGCGATCCCCTGTCCGTCTCTCGGGTGACGTTGGCGGGCGTCGTCGAGTCGCCACGTGACGACGAACTGGACGCGGCCCGCGAAGCCCACCTCGCGGCGGTACCCGCAGCGAAGTACTACATCGACTACAGCGACTTCACGCTCTGGATTCTGCGTGTCCACCGGGCGCGGTGGGTCGGCGGGTACGGCCGCATGGATTCGGCGACCGCCGAGGACTACGCGGCCGCAGCCGCGGATCCCGTTTCGCCGCACGCCGCGTCGGCGATCACGCATTTGAACGACGACCACGCGGATTCACTGCTCGCCATGGCGCAACGTCTCGGCGGTTACCCCGACGCGACCGCGGCAACCTGCACGTCGGCCGACCGCTACGGTCTCGATCTCAGCGTGCGGACGCCGCGCGGCAATGCGACGACGCGCGTCGGATATGCACACCCCATCGATGCGATCGACGAGCTTCGTTCGGCGACAGTCGAATTGGCTCGACGCGCGCGAGGATGAACGCATTCACCACTTGTCGATGTGCAGAACGGAGTCGATCGGTTCCCGGGGCGCGGGCTTGAACGTCTCGCCGGTGAAGTACGCCGTCGGCATCAACGCTGCCTGGTGGAAGCCTTGCGGAATGCCGAGAAGGTCGGCCACCTCGGCTTCACGCGACAGATGCAGTGTGGTCCACGCCGTTCCCAGACCTCGCGCACGCGCAGCGAGCGAGTAGCTCCAGACGGCGGGCAGTAGCGATCCCCACAGTCCCGCCTGATTGCCTGCGGGCAACTCGACAGCTCCGCGGATGCACGGAATGACCAGGACCGGAACCTCGCCCATGTGCTCCCCCAGCCACGCGACACTGTCTCCGACCCGCCGCTGGACCGGAGCTCGGTCGGGGTCGTCGGAGAACAGCTTCGCTGCAGAACCGCGGGAGTCGAGGTACTTCTCGACTTCCTCGCGATAGATTTCGCCCAGCTGAGCGCGCAGCGATCTGTCGGTCACCACCATCCATTGCCAGCCTTGACGGTTCGAACCCGACGGAGCCTGCAGGGCGATCTCGAGACATTCGCGAATGAGTTCGACGGGAACCTCTTTGGACAGGTCCAGCCGTTTACGCACGGTCCTCGTGGTAGTCAGCAGCTCGTCGGGTGTCAGGTCGAGAACAGGAAACGACGTCATTCCTCGAGTGTGTCACCGACGGGTCGACGACTCAAAGACGTGGCCTCCGACCCGTGCGCGGATAGTTGTAGTGGGGTGTAACTATCCGCGCACGGGCGCGTCAGCGCACTACCGCCGTAGTTCGTGGGTGAGGGTGTCGAGTTCGTCGCCGCCTGCCATTTCACGGGTCAGATCATCGAGGCTGATCTCGTCGTAGGTGCAGTCGAGTTTCTGGCGTCCTCGGTTGAGCAGGACGAAGTGGTCACCGACCATGTAGGCGTGGTGCGGGTTGTGGGTGATGAACACGACCCCGAACCCTTGTTCCTTCGCCGCGGAAATGTACCGCAACACCATCCCGGACTGCTTCACACCCAACGCGGCGGTCGGCTCGTCCAGAATCAACACCCGCGCACCGAAGAAAATCGCCCGCGCGATCGCCACACACTGACGCTGACCACCCGACAACGATCCGATCGGGGCGTCGACGTCGGGCAGATCGATACCCATCTTGTGCAGCTCTTCGATCGTCGTCGCCCGCATCGCCGCCGCATCCAGGGTTTTGAACGGACCCTTCCGCAATTCCTGGCCGAGGAAGAAGTTCCGCCACACCGGCATCAACGACACCACAGCCAAATCCTGATACACCGTCGCGATGCCCTTCGACAGAGCATCTTTCGGAGAATCGAACTTGGTGTCGACACCATCGACCAACAACTCGCCCTCGGTCTGCTGGTGCAGACCGGCCATGATCTTGATCAACGTGGACTTACCCGCACCGTTGTCACCGAGCACACCGGTGACCTCACCGGCACCCACGCGCAGATTGATGTCCTTCAAAGCAATGATGTTGCCGTAGGACTTACCGACACCCTTGAGTTCGATCAACGGGGTCTTCCCACCCGACGGCGGAGTGCTGGTAGGAGTTTCAGCATGTGTGGTCATGACCGGTCACCTTTTCGCTGCATAATTACGGAAGCTGTTGTTGGCGATGACGGCGAACAGCAGCATCGCACCGAGGAAGAACTTGAACCAGTCCGGATTCCAGCCGGCATAAACGATGCCCTGGTTGGCCATACCGAAGATGAACGCACCGATCATCGCACCGACGGTGGTGCCGAAACCACCGGTCAACAAGCAGCCACCGATGACCGCGGCAATGATGTACAAGAACTCGTTACCCACACCCTGGCCGGACTGGACGGTGTTGAACGCGAACAACAGGTGCATACCGACGAACCAGGCACAGAACCCGACGAACATGAACAACCCGATCTTCACCTTCGTCACCGGCACACCGATCGCGCGGGCGGAATCCTGATTGCCGCCGACGGCGAAGATCCAGTTGCCGATGCGGGTCTTCATCAACACATACGTCGAGATCGCGGTGAACAGCAGCCACCACACCACCGTGATCCGAATCGACACACCGCCGATGGTGAACGAGGACGCGAACACCTTCTTCGCCGAATCGAAGCCGGCCATGTCCGAAATCGACGGGGTCGCGACCTGACCGGTGACCATCTTGGTCACCGCAAGATTGATACCGGTGAGCATCAGAAAACTAGCGAGGGTGATCAGGAACGACGGGATCTTCGTCTTCATCACCAGATAACCGTTGAAGAAACCGACGGCGAGGGCGAGTACCAGCGCGAGGGCCGAGCCGAGCCACACGTTCAGGTGCAGGTTGTAGGCGATCATCGAGGCCATGATCGAGGAGAACGTCACCGCGACACCGGTCGAGAGATCGAACTCGCCACCGATCATCAACAACGACACACCGATCGCCATGATCCCGATCGTCGACGACGCATACAACACCGTCGCCAACGCCTCAGGAGACCGGAACGGCGGCGCAACGATACAGAAGAACACGAAAATAGCGATCGCACCGAACAGGGCACCGATCTCCGGACGAACCAGCAACCGCTGCAACGGCTTCTGCTTCTTCACCCGCTCATCGGTGACCACAGTGTGCTTCGACAGATCCAAATCGGCCTGTGTACTCATAAGATTTCCCTTTCGCGCTGGACGAAAGGTGGCCCGGCCGGCGACAGCCGGGCCACCGACGGTCCTAGCGAGTTCCGTTCTTGGCGTACTCGGCAATTGCGTCGATGTTGGAGGAGTCGATGAACGCAGGACCGGTCAGGACCGGGGTGCCGCCACCGATGGTGTTGCCGTTGTTCAGGTACAGCCACAGCGAGTCGACTGCGAGGTAGCCCTGCAGGTACGGCTGCTGGTCGATCGCCCACTCGACGTCGCCTGCCTTGATGGCGTCGACCAGAGCGGAGTTGGTGTCGAAGGTGACAATCGTCGCGTCGCTGCCGGCGTTGGCCTTGGACTGCACCGCGGTAAGTGCGATCGGTGCGCCCAGAGCCACGATGTGATCGATGCTCGGATCCTGCTGCAGCTTGGCCGTGATGGTCGCCTCGACGGACGGCATGTCCTTGCTGTTCACGTTGAGGATTTCGGTGGTGCCACCGGTGAAGCCCTGCGTCACACCGGCGCAACGGGATTCGAGGGCAACCTGTCCCTGCTCCTGGATGATGCACAGCGTCTTACGTGCACCGTCGGCAGTCAGACGTTCTCCGGCGGCACGGCCTGCGATGGTCTCGTCCTGGCCGAAGTACTGCTGGACGCCCTGGTCCTTCCACGAGTCGTAGCCCGAATTGAATGCGACGACGGGAATGCCTGCGGCGGTTGCGGCTTCGACGGCAGGCGCCATGGCGTCGGGCTTCGCGAGGGTGACAGCGATCCCGTCCACGTCCGAGTCGATCGCGCTCTGAACGAGGTTGGCCTGGTTGGGAGCCTCGGGGTCTGCGGAATAGCGGAGCTCGATGTTGTCCTTCGCCGCTGCAGCCTCGGCGCCCTTCCGGATCAGGTCCCAGAACGTGTCACCGGGAACCTCGTGGGTGATCATGGCAATCGTCGCGCGAGGGGTGTCGGCCGTTCCGGCGTTGGATCCGCCGCCGGAGCTTTCCGGCGCACCGCCGGTGCTCGAGCAACCCGCCACGACGACGGTGGCACACAGCGCCAGCCCGATGGCGGCGCCCGAAGAGCGCAGCCTGCGGAGCGAACCCGGACGGCCAGTGCCGCGACTCGTGTGAAGTGTCATCAATTCTCTTTCTCGACGCCGGACCTAATGGCCCGGTGGTGAATCAATCGATGGTGCGATCAATATGTAAGCCACATCACAGCCGAATGTCAAGCATTTGTCCTGACATTAAAAACTCTCGCGTTCCGACGCCCGTCTCGCCGCGGTGCCGTTCAGCCTCCGAACAGCAAGAACAAACCTCCGAACGTGAAGAAGACCATCAGAACCATCAGCGCAAGTTGGCCGGTCAGACGGTGGTCTTTCGGCAATATCCTGAGCGACGCATCGTGTGCCCCGGAGACCCCGACGATGTGTCCCGCAAGCACGCACAGGACCTTGACCGTCGAGACGACGCCAGGGTGTTCCGACAGGACGTACGACACTTCCCAACCCTGCTGACCGACGAAGTTCCATCCCCGATGGAAGGGGTCCGCAAGGAGCAGTACGGTCGCCTGCCCCTTCTCGACGAGGTAGGTCAAGTAGTGAGCGAGTACGTAGCCGAACACGATCGGAACCAGCGAATGAACCAGCAGCCCCGGCAGTGTCGCGCGCTGCGCGGAGGTCACGCCTCCCGTCGCCCGGCTGCACAGCCAGAACGAGACACCGACGAACGAAACCAGCGCCAGCAATCCCCCGGTCCGCCACAGCATTGCCTCGGTGCTCGTCGACGACATGTCGTCGACGAGGTTGCGCCACGCGGGGAGTTGCGACGCGCTGTCGAACGCCGTCGACCCGAGCAATACTGCGACGACTGCAACCGAACCCGGAAGGACCGGCAGAGACGGCAAGCCGTTCAACGGATTTCGTAGAATCAGTGCCCTGTCCGCCGGGCTACGCGCCAGAATCGCGAGCCTGGAGATCGTATCGCTGTACTTCTCGAAGGGATCTGCGTTCTCGAACCACACACGTCCGAACACGACGCCGCCGACGATCATGACGAACACGTATGCGAGACACCAGGTTCGGATCGCGCCGAGTGATCCGGGGTCCGCGGACGCCAGCTCGAGCCAGACGAACGCGAACAGTCCGGCAGCGGAAGGCCAGGCGCCCCACCGTTTCGGGTAGGGCACCAGCATGCGGTCCGGCGACCGTCCGATCGCTCGGCATGCCAGGGTGTGCACCGTCCGCACCGGCGAGACCATTCGCCACACCGGTCCGAGTAACGCCGACACGACGGGAACGCCCACCCAAAGCAGCACGTAGAAGACTCCCGGCAGCGCGTTGGACGCGTCGTCCGGGCCGGTGATCGCGATCCAGACGACGAAGACCGTGAATGCCAGCGCTACGAGTCGGATCGCCGCCCGAGTAGTGGTCGCGTCGGCGACTCGGGTGACTCCCGCCGGAATCGTCGCCCACCGACGCGACGGATTCAATCGTGGTGTGCGCCAAGCGAAGATCAACACCGCGAACGAGATCGACAACGCCCACGCGCCGCCGATCAGAACGAAAGTGACCGGAAGCGGTAGGTCGGTGGATCCGCCGAGGCCGTGAGCGAGGATCACGGCCTGACGACGAGTGTGGCGATCGTCCGGTCTGCGTCGTGTAGTTCGAGAGCGACCTGTCCCGGAACGTCGACGGTGAACTCGAAGAGCTGTCCCTTCGTCGGCGCTATGTCGAACGAGTGCTCGGGCACCGAGTGGACGTGTAGTTCGTCCTCGGCGTCGCTGTCGACGCGCACCGTGACCTTCTCGCCCACCGACCCGTCGACGCGTTCGTTCGTGGGCGTGACCGAACCGTCCGCGATCACGACGTCGATGGTCAGCGAATCGGGTTCGGCCGTGACCGCAGACGTGGCGGCGGACGCCGACGTCGAGGTGACGGCCCCGTCATCGTCGTTCGACTGGCCGGACGAGCATCCGACCGCCAGACACAGCATCGCGGCGCCCGATATCGCGGCGCAGCGGACGTACTTCATGAACTCTCCTCGTCGTGGTGATCGTGCCCGGCGGGTCCTTCGCCTCGTGGCGTGCCCTCTGCTTGTTCGTTGCGTTCGGCGCGGCGGTCCTTGGCGACGACGTACAGGACCACCGCGACGATGACGAACGCCGGAATCAGGGCTGGTAGAGCGAGCACCACCGAATGGTCGGCCAGGTAGACGACGTTGTCCGGTGGTGTCGTCGCGAAAGCGGTCATGTTCGGCTCGGTGTCTTCGCGGTCCGTGCGTTACGAAGTGAGTTGCGTGGGGTGACCTCGCTGATGCGGACCGTGCCCCACGCCAGCGCCCACACGAGCGCCAGCGTGCAGACAAGAACCACCAGCGATGCCGCGCCGAACAGCCACGACGGGTGATCGAAGTTGCGTTCACGCTGCAGCAGTGTGATCTCCGAGACCAGATCGCGTGTGAACTCGGCGTCCGCGGACACTTCCGGCGCGCCGATGCCCGGGTCCGCGGCCATGAACACCGGTGCGGCGGTGAGCAATCGGCCGTCGTGGACGCGGAGCACCGTCTTCCACGTTCCGTCGACGGGCACAGGCTTGGTCGACCGATACGTCCCAGGGCCGGTCTGCTCGAGCTTGTCGACGACCAGGCCCCGCAACGTGTCACCCGCGCCCTGCCACGCCAGGATCGCCAACCATTCGGGATCGTCGCTGACGAGGTCGGGCGGGTCGATCGTGACGTCCGCGGTGACCATGCGGTAGCCGTCGACCGGCGGCGCGTCGGTGAGGCGGACCGTCGCGGTGGCGTCGGTGGGGACGTCGAACATCAGACCATTCGCAGTCGTGCCGGCGAGCGCCAGAATCATCGCCAGCACGATGCTGCGACGGACCGCCGCGCGGGGTAACCCGTCGCCGCTCAGCGCCTGGGCGAACAGTCCGGCGCAGAGTCCGGTCGTGATGCCCACCGGGACCGTCATCAGCAGCGTGTCCGCCCACATGCTCGACGTCCACGGAAAGATGTAGACGGCGTCGACCCACAGCGACTCGCCCCAGATGCCGATCGTTCCGACGCCGAGGCCTGCGACGGCTCCGAACAGCAGACGACGCCTGACCAACGGAGTCAACGCGATCAGTTCGACGACGATCGCAGCACCCAGATACAACGCGAACACGTTGTGCGGTTGGCCGAACACCGGCCCGACGAGCAGGGCCGTGATCTCGCGAACGACGGCCGCGAACGCCACGGCGAAGAGCGCGGCACCGGGGCCGACCATGAGACGAGCGGCAACCAGCGCGAACGCACCCGCTCCCGCGATCAGCATCGGCTGGAAGATCAACTGGAACTGTTCGACTCCGAAGTCGAACTCGATCTGGAACACCGACAGACCGATCACCAGGCCGCCGAACGCGGAGCTCCGCAGAAGCCAGGTGACGACAGGACTTTTGTGCCAGCGGGGATCCGGGCCGTCGGCGTCGGACCCCATCGCGATACGGCCCTCGTGTTCGAGAAGGATCACGCCGACGAGCGACAGCCCCGCACCGCCGATCAACATCAGGTGCGTCGGACCCCACAACGTGACGTCCTGGCCGAAGATGCGGTGCCAGATGTCGTCGAGCGGGAAGCCGATCAGTGCATACAACCCTGCCCCGGCGATGAGGACACCACCGGTCGGCACGTACCAGGTTCGCGTCAGCTTGATCGCCGCACGGCCGGGCTTCTCGTCGAGCGGGAGGATCATCGCCAGTGCGCCGGCGATGAAGAGGAAGAACAGCCCGACGAGGATGAAGTAGTGCGCTGGGTTCGCGAGGGGTCCCTCGTCGCGCCCTTTCCCGATGTGCAGGCTGACATCCCAGATGAAGCCCAGGAACGCCGTCAGGATCGTCGATACGAACATCACCAACGGCAGCGCGGCCCAGCCCGGCAGGTTGGCCTTGCTGCCGGCGAAATCGGCAAGGCGTCCCAGCCAGGTGATCCGCCGAGTACGGTGCAAGAAGGCGAGATAGAGCAATCCCAACGAGATCACTCCGGCTGCCGCGCTCATGCCGAAGACCTGGTCGAGCGCCGCACCTCCACCTTGCCCGCCGCTACCTTGAGCGACGACGGTCGTCGGCGCCGCGTTGAGGTTACTCGCGGTAACACTTATCTCGAACATGGTCAGAGTATGTACCGCCTCTGCTCGAAAAACCAGAGTTTCGTCGTATTGCTCGACGCCACCCGCCGGTCGTATGTCCGGTGGTCACCGCACGTGTCGTTCTGAAGCGATCCAGTAGCTTCGACGCAACCATCGACGACCGCGCCGAAGACGCCGCCCCAGGTCAGTGGCCCTGCGGCATGTCGTCAGCAGCTAAAATGCCTGCCGCATGGGAACCTTGCCGCGACGACGAATCCGATGGCGACTACCGTTGCGTGAGACATCGCAATCTCTAGGGAGCAGGTAATGAGCATCCAACCGGTCGAATCGAAGCGTCATCATGTCGTCGTCATCGGTTCCGGATTCGGAGGACTATTCGGCGTCAAGGCACTCAAGAAGGCCGACGTCGACATCACGCTGGTCGCCAAGACCACCCACCACCTGTTCCAGCCGCTTCTCTACCAGGTGGCGACGGGCATCCTCTCCGTCGGCGAGATCGCGCCGACCACCCGAGTGATTCTGCGTAACCAGAAGAACGCCGAAGTTCTGATGGGTGAGGTTCTCGACATCGACCTCACGGCGAAGACGGTCACGTCGAAGCTGCTCGAGCGTGAGACGGTGACGCACTTCGACAGCCTTATCGTCGCGGCGGGCGCCCAGCAGTCCTATTTCGGAAACGACCACTTCGCCGAGTTCGCACCCGGCATGAAGACCATCGACGACGCGCTCGAGCTGCGCGGAAGGATCCTCGGCGCGTTCGAACAGGCCGAGCTGTCGAACGACCAGGAAGAGCGCGACCGTTTGATGACCTTCGTGGTCGTCGGCGCAGGCCCCACCGGCGTCGAGCTGGCAGGTCAGATCGCCGAGCTCGCGGACCGCACCCTCGACGGTGCCTTCCGCAACATCGATCCGCGCGACGCACGCGTCATCCTCCTCGATGCCGCTCCTGCCGTGCTGCCCCCGATGGGCGAGAAGCTCGGCAAGAAGGCAGCGGACAAGCTCGAGAAGCTCGGCGTCGAGATCCAGCTGAACGCGATGGTCACCGACGTCGACAACGACGGTCTGACCGTCAAGGAAAAGGACGGCACGACGCGTCGCATCGAGGCGCAGTGCAAGGTGTGGTCCGCGGGAGTTCAGGGCAGCCCCCTCGGCAAGCAGCTCGCAGATCAGTCCGAGTCGGAGACGGACCGTGCCGGTCGCGTCATCGTCGAGCCCGACCTGACTGTCAAGGGTCATCCGAACGTCTTCGTCGTCGGCGACCTCATGTCGGTTCCCGGCGTTCCCGGTATGGCTCAGGGCGCCATCCAGGGTGCGACGTATGCAGCCAAGCAGATCAAGGCATCGTTGAAGGGCGCCGACGCGACGCAGCGCGAGCCGTTCAAGTACTTCGACAAGGGATCCATGGCCACGGTCTCGCGCTTCAACGCGGTCGCCAAGGTCGGCAAGCTCGAATTCGGTGGCTTCATCGCCTGGCTGATGTGGTTGGCTCTGCACCTGTACTACCTGGTGGGATACCGCAGCCGCATCACGACCGTCATCTCGTGGTTCGTGACGTTCCTCGGCCGCGGTCGCGCGCAGATGGCGTCGACCGAGCAGCAGGTGTTCGCGCGACTTGCCATCGAGCAACTCAACTCGCTGGAGCCGTCACCTCCGGCGGTCGACGGTGACGGCAACCGTCGTGAGGAGAAAGCGGCCGGCTAGCCCGCCCGACGCTGCACCGAACTCGGCGTCACTCGTGCCCGTGATGGGCATGGGTGGCGCCGAGTTCGTGCAACATGGAGTGCACGATGTCGTCGTCGAGCCGGTACGACATCTTCTTCCCGTCGCGCTGAACCGCCACCCACCCCTCGTTCCGGAGAAGTCGGAGTGCGTGGGACACCGACGTCGCCGACATGCCGAGCGCCGCAGACAGATCCGACACGCAGATCCCCGGCGCGCGGTGCATGCACAGCAGAATGCGCAGCCTCGTCAGGTCGCCCAGAAGGTCGAAACGCTGAACCCAGTCTCCGATGTCGTCGACGGCATCGAGTGCGGCTCTGGCCTGCGCTACGTGTTCCGGATCGAAGGCTTCGGTCGAGTCGGTCGATGCCGGATCGGCAGTGGACGGGTCGGTCATGGCACCAACGTTAGTGCGTCGAGCGCGGGACCGGTGCTCGTCGTCAAACTCCCTCCCGCGGCCAACGGCATACGGACGGCGGAACTGCCGACGGCCCCGGCCGGTCGATCGTCCGGATACACGAGTATGCTGGACAACGACCGCGGCGCGGACAACACGTCGTGTCCGACCGTGCCGACGCCCAATTCGACGCGGTGACGGAGATGAGCGTGTCCGTCCACATCGGTGTGCATCGTTCCGATCCACCGACCGAGGTTCTCGCCGACACGCCCGATCTGGACGCGCTCGCGATACTCGATTCGCGACGACGCAGCGAACTCGATCCGCGTGCGAGTGTGATGTATCGCGTTGCCCGCGACGACCATCGGCTCGGGATCGAAGACGAGGACGCCTCCCTCGTCCACGCTCACGAGCCATTCCGCATTCGACTCGACGACCGACCGGCCGGGAAGCGCGACCGACGCGGCCACGCTGTGCAGCGACAGCGTGGCACCGGCCCCGACGACGATCCTGATGCACAGAGTGTCGCCGCCGAGAGGCGTTGCGGCAGTACCGATCATGTGGACGGTGTCCGGACCCGTCAGACGCGCGGCCAACCCACCGACTGCGTCGATCCTCGGACTTCGATCGGCGGACGCGACGATGGTGAGCTCAGTGCGCATCGGCCGCGGCCGACTCCCGCAGCTGCGTTCTGATCCATTCGAGCACCAGCGACGCCGACGGATCCTCGGTCAGCGAGACGAGAGCGGTAGGGCGGCCTTCCCGAACGCGGACGGCGTCGTTCTCCATCACGGTCAGGTCGGCGCCGACGAACGGGGCCAGGTCGGTCTTGTTGATCACCAACAGATCCGAGTAGGTGACGCCAGGTCCGCCCTTGCGCGGAACTTTGTCGCCGCCTGCGACGTCGACGACGAAAATCTGCACGTCGATCAGTCCCGAGGAGAACGTGGCGGTCAGATTGTCTCCACCCGACTCGACCAGGATCAGGTCCAGCGGCGGGTTGCCCTCCACCAAGTCGTCGATGGCATCGAGGTTGGCGGTGATGTCGTCGCGGATCGCGGTGTGGGGGCACCCACCGGTCTGCACGGCCGTGATGCGCTCGTCGGGCAGCACGGCATGACGCCGCAGGAAGTCGGCGTCCTCCGTCGTGTAGATGTCGTTGGTCAACACCGCGAGCGACAGCTCGTCACGTAGTTCCCGGCACAGCGCCGCCACCAGAGCGGTCTTGCCGGATCCGACGGGTCCGCCGATTCCGACGCGCAGCGCCTCCCCGGGAATGCGGGTCCGGCGCGGTCGGTCGTGGCTGTGGTCGTGCGGTTCGCCGTCGATCAGATGCGGAGGCATGGGTTTTCCGCCTTTCTTGTGGTGTGCCGATCGGTCAGGACACGAACAGAGGTCGTTCGCGAAGGGCATGGGACTCGGACAGGACGTCGAGCAGTGGATCGGACAGGTCGACCAACTCAGGATGCGTCGACACGACGACATCGGTGACCTCGTCACACGTGCGTGCCAGTCGCAGCGTGCAGGCGGCCACGTCCGATGGATCGAGGGCGAGCAGCCGCTGTGCCGCAATCGCCGACCCGGTCATCGTCGTGTAGATCTGAACCGCCGCGATGTCGCGATACGACAGGCCGGCGACTCGGCCGACGAGTCCGGCCACGACCGGTAGGTGCGGTCGGCGGGCCACGCCGTTCCAATCATGTTCGGGCCACGTCGTTTTCGCGAGCCTGAGCAGACCTCTCCCCTGCGCCCGTGACGCACCACGCGCTGCAGGCGACGGAATGCGCGCGTCCGTCTCGGCGTCCGCGGTCGTCGGGTCGAGCAGCCCGGCGCAGACCGAAGCGGCGATCGACGCACCCACGGCACCGCTTGTACGGAGACGACGGTTCAGGAATGCCTCGACCGTCGGCAGGTCGCGGACCACACCCTGTTCGACGGCTTCCTCGACGCCGCCGGAGTGCACGTGGCCCCCGGTGGGCAGGCGCGAATCGGCCAGGGTGAGAAGCGTCGAAACCTGAGCTGTCACTGCACTCAAAACAGGAAATACCTTTGCGCCATGGGCAACTCGGTGGCCGGCTGCTCGGTCCAGACCTCACCGTCGATACGCACGGTGAACGTGTCGGGATCGACCTCGATCCGCGGTTGCGCGTCGTTGTGCGGCATGTCGGCCTTTCCGACAGCGCGCACGTTACCGACCGGGACGAGCCTGCGGTCGCAGTTCAACCGGTCCGCCAAACCGTCCTCGATGGCCTGCGGGGCGACGAAGTGCACCGACGTCGCGGCCGCTGCCTTCGCGGAGGCACCGAACATCGGACGCGGCAGTTCGGGCTGAGGGGTCGGGATGGATGCGTTGGCGTCACCCATCTGGGCCCACGCGATCATGCCGCCCTTGATCACCAGGTGGGGCCGGACACCGAAGAACGCCGGATCCCACAACACGAGGTCGGCCAGCTTGCCCGGTTCGACCGAGCCGACCTCGTGATCCAGCCCATGAGCCACCGCAGGACAGATGGTGTACTTCGCGATGTAGCGCATGACGCGGGCGTTGTCGGCGCGGACATCGCCCGACAGGTAGCCGCGACGCTTCTTCATGACGTGCGCCGTCTGCCACGTCCGCAGTACGACCTCACCGATACGACCCATCGCCTGCGCGTCGCTGCCGATCATCGAGATGGCGCCCATGTCGTGCAACAGATCCTCGGCAGCAATCGTCGACGGCCGAATCCGGCTCTCCGCGAACGCGAGATCCTCCGGAATGGACGGGCTGAGGTGATGGCACACCATCAGCATGTCGAGATGCTCGTCGAGGGTGTTGACGGTGTGCGGCCGCGTCGGATTCGTGGAACTGGGCAGCACGTACCCCTCGGACGCGACGGTGATGATGTCCGGCGCGTGCCCTCCGCCTGCGCCCTCGGTGTGATAGGCGTGGATGCCGCGACCCTTGATCGCGGCGAGCGTCGTCTCGACGAACCCTGCTTCGTTCAGAGTGTCCGAGTGCAGCGCCGCCTGGACCCCTGCCTCCTCGCACACCGACAGGCACGCATCGATCGCCGCGGGCGTCGATCCCCAGTCCTCGTGCAGTTTGAACCCCGAAGCGCCTGCGCGCAGTTGCTCCCACATCGCATCGCGGCTGACCGTGTTGCCCTTGCCGAGCAACACGATGTTCATCGGCCAGTCGTCGAGCGACTCGAGCATGCGCGACAGGTGCCACGCGCCCGGCGTCACGGTCGTCGCCTTGCTGCCCTCCGCAGGCCCCGTGCCACCCCCGATGACCGTGGTGATGCCGCCTGCGAGTGCCTCGTCCATGATCTGCGGGCAGATGAAGTGGACATGGCAGTCGATTCCGCCTGCGGTGAGAATCTTGCCGTTGCCCGCGATGATCTCCGTCGACGGCCCGATCACGAGATCGGGATGCACCCCGGACATCGTGTCCGGGTTACCCGCCTTGCCGAGCGCCACGATTCGGCCGTCGCGAATTCCGACATCGGCCTTGACGATGCCCCAATGGTCGACGACGACCACTCCGGTGATGACGGTGTCGGGTGCGCCGTCGGCACGCGACGCGCGGGACTGTCCCATCGATTCGCGAATGACCTTGCCGCCACCGAACACGGCCTCTTCTCCGGCCAGACCGGGTCCGCCACTGCGATCCTCGGTGATCTCGATCAGAAGATCCGTGTCCGCCAACCGGATTCGGTCACCCGTCGTCGGTCCGAACAGTTGCGCATAGCGGGCTCGACTCAGGTGCGCCATCAGGCATCCAACTTTCCGGGAGGGTTCATGCTCAGCCCGTGCACTTCTCGTCCGCCGGCGAGGGGGACCAACTGCACCGTCATCGCGATGCCGGGTTCGAACCGCACTGCCGTGCCTGCGGGAATGTCGAGTCGCCGCCCGTACGCGGCGGCGCGGTCGTAGTCCAGTGCCTCGTTCGATTGCGGGAAGTGCACGTGGCTTCCGACCTGGACGGGTCTGTCCCCGGTGTTGACGACGTCGATCGTCACCACGTCGGCGCCTTCGTTGATCTCGATCGTTCCGTCCTCGGTGATGATCTCCCCCGGAACGACATGGCCGTCACCACGCTTCGGCGAGATCGGCTCGTGCACGGTGATGAGCTTCGTTCCGTCCGGGAACGTCGCTTCCACCTGCACTTCCGGAAGCAGTTCCGGTACACCGCCGATGACGTCGTCTGCCGTGAGAACCTCACGACCCGACACCATCAGTTCGGCCACCGAGCGACCGTCACGCGCCCCCTCGAGCAGATGATCGGTGATCAGAGCGATCGCCTCGGGATGGTTGAGCTTGCGCCCGCGAGCCTGGCGTTTTCGAGCCAGCTCGGCTGCATAGCTGAGCAGTAGGCGATCCTGCTCGTGCGGAGTCAGCCGCATCGAATCTCCATCCCTCTCACGCGAACACCGTCGGGCGTCCACGCTAGTACCGACGCAGACCCACTCGGCGCGCGGGCGATGCTGAACGCCAGGGTGTTTCGCGGTGGAAACCCAGGTTTTACACGCTCGAAACAGGACCGGCCGGAGCGCCGGCGGTACCGTCGGACCGATCGAGAAGGCTGCGGAGCGACGCCCGCGTGATCGACGACGACACGTCCGACAACTCCCGTTCGGTCACCGCCCCGGAATCGAGGCCGCGAACGAGCACTCCCGCGAGTGCCTGTGCGGTCGCGGGCTCGTCCATGATGCCGCTGTCCTGTCGACTCAGATAGGCCGCCACCCGTGACGCAGCGGTCGGCATCGCGTCACGGAAGAATCCGAGCGTCGCCGCCCACCGCGTCACGAGGTGCCCCGGGTGCATGTCCCACCCCTGGTAGAACCCACGCTCGAGCGAACGGGTGACCAGACCGAAGTGCCTGCGCAACGCCGCCTCGATGTCGGCCTGCGAGCCGGTCGGGACCACCTGAGTGGATCCGTCGCACACCCAGACGCCGGTCTGCGCCGCCGCCGCGAGCATCACGTTCTTGGCGTGATCGGCCACCGGATGCGCCAGCGACTGCTGAGCGGACGTGATTCCGCACGCGGCGCTGTAGTCGTAGGTTCCGTAGTGCAGAGACGTGCATCTGCCGTCTGTCAGGCGCAGTGCCCGCGCGACGGTCGCCGTACCGTCGGGACCCACGACGGCCTGGGGACTCTCGATCTGCAACTCGAAGCGCAGCGCGTGATCCGTCAGCCCGTGCGCACGTTCGAGCTCCTCGCACAGTGCGACCACCGCGGTGACTTGTTCGGCCACACGCAGTTTCGGAACCGTGAAGACGAAGCCGTTCGGGACACCGCCCGCACCATCGAGAACCAGTTCGAGTGTGCGAACGGCACGTCGCCGTTCGTGGGCGGCAAGTCCTTTGGGCCGGATGCCCACCCACGAAGGACCCGTCGGATCCGCCGCCAGCGCGGAAAGAACCTGCCCTGCGTGACGTGCATCGCGGTCCTCGTCCTCGTCCGAACGCCAGCCGTAACCGTCCTCGAAATCGAGCCGAAGATCCTGGATCGGCGACGTGTGCAGGACATCGCGGACCGTCGTCAGAACCCCTGCGGCGTCGAGGGATTCGACGACGTCGGCGTGCGCGTCGACGAGACGGGCTGCCTGACTACCCCACTGCTGCGGGATGCCGACGTCGGCGACCGACGCGGGTACGTACACGGTGTGGATCGGCTGACCGCCGATACGGTCACCGGGATAGTCACGGGCGAGTTGCTCGTCGACGGGGCGGAGAATCGACTCGATGCGGCCGAGGGCTGCACCGTCCAGCCTGGTGTCGAAATATTCGGCGTCTCTCGTCACGCGCCCTAGTGTCCCAGAACTGCCGTGTCCACGATGTTCGCGAGACGGACCTTCCCCTGCGCGACGGCCTTTCCTGCCTCGTCGACGATGTCGACCCGCCACAGTTGTTGCGTACGACCGCGATGCACCGGTACTGCCTCGGCGGACAGCGTGCCCGAACGTGACGCACGCAGGAAGTCGGTGTTGTTGTTCACGCCGACGACGTGGCCACGATCCCCCAGCCATACGCTCGCGCCGATGCTGGCCAGCGACTCGACCACGGAACAGAGAACTCCACCGTGCATGATTCCTGCAGGCTGATGCAGGCTCGGCGTGACGTCCCAGCGCGCACGCACGCGGTCGGCGGTGACCTCGGTGTACTCCAACCCGATCGCACCGTCGAAGCCACGCGAACTCACTTCGGTGATCGCAGCTACATCGCCGCTCGCCATCACGGCCGCGTCGACGGTGGGTCCTGGCTCGCTCATCGAATCTCCTCAAGCTGGTCCTGGTGTCACGACGGTTCGAACACCGACGAATCCAGAACTACACGAGGACATCTGCACATGGATCGGCGGGCCTCACATCGAGAGATGTAAGGCCCGCCGTGGCAAGGACCGGGAGTCACTGCAGCCCTCAGGACTCCGGCGCGGTCCGTTCGTCTGAGATCTAGAATAGGCAAGCCTTACCTGATTGGCAAGGGCTTCCGGCGTCCTTCTTCAGGAGGCTCGCGAGCGCAGTCGCGCCGCTGTCGACAGGCGTGACCGAACCGGCGCGCCGGCCGCTACGAACGCGTCGAGCAATGCTTGACCACGACGCGCCCCGTCGGACACCCGGGCGCCGGCCAGAACCGGAACGTAGGTCGACGCACCCAGCACGGCGTCGCCGACAAGACTCCAGAATGTCCGCGCATCCAACGGCGCACGTGCTCCGATCGAGCGCAGTACTGCATGCAGCGAGGTGATGCATCGGTGGGCCGTCCAGACGAGAAGGGCTTCCTCGCACGGAAGGGTCACCGCACCCGGCTGGCCTTCGAGGTGGTCTCCGGGCAGGACGCGGAGCATCGGCGACGACACTCCCGCCCAATCGATTCCGCCGTCGCTGTCCATGTGAATCCACAGGTTGTCGATGCCGGGGTCCCAGGCACGACCCTCGAGCACGATCAGCGCCGCCACGCGCCCGACGACCGCATGAATGAGCGCGGTCGCGACCTGCGCGGCCGCAGCTTCGGGTAGCCGAAGGTCTTCCAACGACCTCGCGAGCATCTGATCGGTTCGGCCGTCCTCGAGCCCCACGCCTAGCTGCCACCAGCGCCGCTTGGCCTCCTGCGCCATGGATGCGATCGCGTACATGCGGGGGTAATCGGGGTTCAGCGCTCGAAGTTCGATACACGAGCGTGACAGCGCACCACCGTCGTCGATGCGGGTGATCGATCGATGCACCTCGGCCCATGCGGCGGACGTCGTAGTCGCAACTGACACCGAAACACTCCCTCTGTTGTTCCCTCGGCCCACGGCCGCTGTGCATAGGCTAGCCTAACCAATGCCACACGGTAGCGGTCCATCAGGCCATGTCTCCTGCATCACTGGAATGCGTTGGCTAGCCTTACCTGGACGCACGCTGAAGCAGAGGGTTCCGTAACCTAACTGCGTGGACCTTCGAACACAGTGAGGAATCAGGAACGACAGTGACTACGGCCCCCCTGCTCGGTCCGGGAGCACCTCACCCGACGCCCGACGACGACTTCGCCACCGAGGACATCCCCCGCGGACCTGCGCCGTGGGGTCCCAGAATCGCTGCGACCGTCGTCGATCTCGCGATCGTGCTGCTTCCACTGGGCATCGGGTGGTCCATCGTCGACTCGCTTCGGGACGACAACGGCGGCGGTGAAGCCGACAGGTTCGTGTTCGGCGCGATTTCGGTTGCCGTCGCCATCGGACTTCTGGTGTGGAATCAGGGGTTTCGTGAGGGTCGCGAAGGCCAGAGCACAGGAATGCGGTGGACCGACCTCGTCGTGCGCGACGCCGACACCCTGGATCCGATCGGTCCGAAGCGGTCACTGCTGCGCGCGGCAGGAGTCGGCCGGGGACGCACCGAGGTAGTACGCCAGAAGACCGCGCTGGACGAACAATTCGAGCCCATCCCCCGTGACAACTCGGTGGCGGGAATACGCAAGCGACGAATTCTCGGACTGATCGTGCTCGTCGTGGCGCTGGCCGCCGCCATACTCGCCAGCATCGCGATCGGGGCAAGGCCACTCACATTCGCCGAGATCGGCCACGCGCTGCTGAATTCCACCGGCACGGACACCGACATCATCGTTCGTACGCTACGAGTTCCACGTACGGTGCTCGCTCTCGTCGTGGGAATCGCGCTCGGTATCGCAGGTGCCTTGATTCAGGGGCACACCCGAAACCCATTGGCGGACGCGGGACTTCTCGGACTGAACGCCGGAGCCGCGTTCCTCGTCGTCCTCGCGATCTACCTGTTCCGCTTCAACTCTCCGAGTCAGTACCTGTGGTTCGCCTTCGCGGGCTCCGCCATCGCAAGTGTCGTGGTGTTCGGGCTGTCGTCGATAGGAAACGGAAAAGCCAGCCCGTTGAACTTGGCGCTCGCAGGCGCGGGGGTTGCGTTCTTCCTGTCGGCCATGACGAACGCCATCGTGCTGCTCGACCAGACAAGTCTCGACGGCTATCGCTTCTGGTCCGTCGGGTCCGTTGCAGGCCGCGGGCTCGACATCTTCTGGACGGTCCTCCCCTTCCTCGTCATCGGCGTCCTCATCGCGTTGGCCAGCACTCCTGGACTGAACGTGATGAGCCTCGGTGACGACGTCGCTCGGTCGCTCGGCACGAACATCGCCCTGACGCGCACCGTCGGAATCGTCGCGATCACTCTGCTCACCGGTGCCGCCACAGCCGCGTGCGGCCCCATCGCGTTCATCGGTCTCGTCGTACCGCACGTCGCGCGTGTGGTCACCGGCCCCGACTATCGATGGCTCGTGCCCTACGCGGGATTGATGGGCGGGGTGATGCTCATGATCGCCGACGTCATCGGCCGCGTCGTCGTCAGGCCCGGCGAGCTGCAGGTCGGCATCGTGCTCGCACTGTTCGGCGCGCCGTTCTTCATCGCTCTCGTCCGTCGTCGGAAGTTGGCAAGCCTGTGACCGCTCACCTCGAAACGCCGCTGTCCGAGTCGGATACGCCCGCGTCCACGGTTCCGTCCAGGCCTGCGTTCCGCTTCGGGCCTCTGTCTCTGGTCCGTCGTACGTTCATGGTCGTCGTGACCCTGATGTTGGTCGTTGCACTGTTCTTCGTCGTCTGCATCAACATCGGGCGCGGCGACTTCCCTCTGTCGATCGCGCAGGTCGTCGACGTGCTGTTGGGCGGCGGCTCCCGCATCGATCGATTCATCGTGATGGACCTGCGACTCCCGAGGTCTCTCACCGGCCTTCTCGTCGGTATGGCGCTCGGTATGTCCGGCGCTGTCACGCAGTCGATCTCGCGGAACGCTCTCGCCAGCCCGGACATCCTCGGCATCACGTCGGGCGCAAGTGCCGCTGCCGTCGCATTGATCGTGCTCGGCGGCGGCGGGTCGTTCGTCGGTGTGCTCGCGACGCTGGGCCTGCCCCTCGCTGCCCTGGTGGGTGGCCTCGTCACCGCCGTGTTGATCTACGCGCTTGCGTGGAAGCGGGGCGTCGAGGGCTTCCGGTTGATTCTCGTGGGCATCGCGATCAACGCGATGCTCGTCGCCGCGATCGGCTGGTTGCTGATCAGCGCCGACATCAACGACGTCTCGCGAGCGCAGCTGTGGCTCAACGGCTCGCTCAACGGCGCGGACTGGAGCAAGGTGTGGCCCGTGGCCGTGGCCGTCCTGGTCGTCGGCACGCTGACGATCATCTCGACGTTCACACTCGGCGCGCTTCGACTGGGCGACGACAACGCCAAGTCACTCGGTGTCCGCTTGCAATCGGGTCAGGCGACGCTCCTGCTCGCTTCGGTCGCACTCGCGGCGATCGCCACCGCCGCGGCAGGACCGATCGGGTTCGTCGCCCTCGCGGCACCGCAGATAGCACTCCGGCTGCTGCGGACTCCGGGGCCGCCGATCATCGCGTCGGCCATCCTCGGTGGTCTGCTCGTCGTCGGGAGCGATCTCATCGCGCGCACCATCCTTCCCGTCGAACTTCCCGTGGGCATCGTGACGTCCGCGCTGGGTGGCCCCTTCCTGCTCTACCTCCTGGTCCGCAGCAATCGAAAGGTCTCCGCATGACAACCATCGACCCGTTGCGCCTCGTCGCGGAAGACCTCACCCTCGGCTACGGCGACCGAACCATCGTCGAGAATCTCGACCTCGAAGTGCACACCGGTGTCATCACCACCGTCATCGGGCCGAACGGGTGCGGCAAGTCGACGCTGCTGCGATCCCTCGGCCGCCTGCTCAAGCCGAAGGCCGGTCGCGTCGTCCTCGACGGCAAGGCGATCTCGTCGATGCGCACCAAGGACGTCGCGCGGGTGCTCGGAATGCTCCCCCAGGCGCCGACCGCTCCCGAGGGACTCACCGTCGCCGACCTCGTGTCGCGCGGCCGCCACCCGCATCAGTCGTGGATCAGGCAGTGGAGTTCCGACGACGAATCCGAGGTCGCCAACGCACTCGAACTGACCGGCGTCGGCGACCTCGCCGACCGACCGGTCGACGAACTGTCCGGCGGCCAGCGGCAACGCGCCTGGATTTCGATGGCTCTGGCGCAGGGCACCGACATCCTGCTCCTCGACGAGCCGACGACGTACCTCGACCTCGCGCACTCCGTCGAGGTCCTCGACCTCGTCGACCGCATGCACGAGGACATGGGTCGCACGGTCGTGATGGTGTTGCACGACCTCAATCTGGCCGTGCGCTACAGCGATCAGCTGATCGTCATGTCCAAGGGCAAGATCGTCGAGAGCGGTCGACCGCAGGACGTCATCTCCGAAGAATTGCTGCTCGACGTCTTCGGTCTCGAGGCGACGGTCATCGAGGATCCCGTGTCGGACAGGCCGCTCATCGTCCCGATCGGCACGCGGCACGTGTACGGCGCGACCGGCGGGCCTCGCAAGACCGTGACACGCGGGAACGCCTAGCGCTCGATCATCGTGCGCACGAGTCGATAACCCTGACCGAGAGACACCTCGGGCAGATACGCACGACCGACGGCGTTGCCGATGCTCGGTAGCGCGGCAGGGTCGGCGTACGTCATGTGCATCGATTCGTACCGCGGCTGGAACTTCGACTTGAACGCCAGCAACGACCGGAAGCCGTAGACCGGTTCGAGCGTCCTGCCCAGCACGTCGAGCAAACGGTCGAGCAGACGCGAGAACGTCAGCTCTTCCGGTGTGCCGTTCTCGGAACTCTCGTCGTCGACCTTGGCCAGTGGCGCTCCGGACAGACTCAGGAAACGGACCCCTTCCTCCTTCAGCAGGATTGCCGCCGACGCGATCAGGAATTCCATCGTCGGCCGGAATCCCTCCGACCGCCTCCGCATGAAATCCAGTGTCCACCCGACTATCTCGCCGTTCTCGTATACCGGCATCCACGACGTGACGCCGTGCACGGTCCGGTGCTCGTCGACCGCGATAAGACACCGCACCTGCGCGTCGTCCACCTCTTCGAGGCCACCGAGAGTGAAGCCCATCTCGGGCATCCCCTTGTCGGCGACCCACTCCTCCGAGATCGCCTCGATCTGATCCGTGATCGCGAGGGGAGCATCAGGAAAACGAATCCATTCCGCATCGACGCCGGCTTTCTTGGCACGGTTCAGCGCGGTCCGCACATCCTGGAATCGCTTGCCGGTGAACGCCAATTCCTCCAGGTCGAGGATGGTCTCCTCCCCGACCTGGATTCCGCCCCAGCCGAGACCGTCGGTGATCTCTCGGACAGCAGGCGTCACCGAGTAGAAACACGGGATCCACCCGTTCTCCGACGCATACTCCGCGAATCCGACGACGTACTCGCGCAGCCGTTCTCGGGGACCGACCGGATCGCCCGTCGTCAGTGCCACGCCGGAGATGACCCGGTACGCGACGTAGCCGCTGCCGTCCGGCGAGAACCAGTACGTGTTCCCTCGCCAGGTCGTCATCCACGAGAGCGCGCTGCCGGAGCTCGACGTCAATACCTCACGTGCCCGCTCGGCCGCGTCGGACTCGGCTCCGAAGGCGGGCGTCAGAAAGGTTCCGAAGGTCAGGACGCATACCGCGACCCAGAAAACCACCCCGGTCCATTCGAACAGCAGCGTGGTCGGAATGTCCTCGGGCAGGAACCGAGGTTCGAGCCACTGGAGGTACACGGGTGGGATGAGTCGCTGGGGGAAGTCCGCGAGCAATCGAAGCGCAGTCGGGGTGTTGTCGAATCCACCTCGCGCCGCGAGCCCGCCCAGGACGTACAGGACCGCCAGGACCGCACCGGTGCCGATCACCGACAGGGTCCATCGCCGATAGGTTCCCTTCGGGGCCGACACGTCGAAGAACTTTCTGGTCGCCACCAGGATCGTGAGCACCACGAGTGGAAGGAGGAACGGAATCACGGTGCGGTACACCGTCGGCGATTCGAGACCGTAGAACAGGGACTCGTCGTCGCCGGACTCGAGGTATCGGATGGCGAAGTTGGCGACCGACACCACGAGGAGCACGACCTGAGCGACGACCGTTGCCCCCCATGCGAAGCGACGACCCCGGCGAAGGCCGTCGGCGAGAAACAGCAAGAAGATCGACGGCATCAACGACAGGATCGTCGGACCGACACCGCCGAGACGCAATTCGAGAAGACCCGTTCGACATTCGGGATCGGTCGCGGAATCGGCGCAGATCTCGCGTACCTCGGCGGCGGTGTACGGCACGCCGCGTACGACCTCACGCAGAACTGCGAAGGGGCCGACCGCATCGGGGCTCAGCGCGGCGAGCACAGGGCCGAGTGCACTCGCCGCGACCACGAGCGCCACCAACACGCGGCCTTCGCGCTGAGTGCCTGCAAGCCGCGAACCGCGTGCAGATCGGCCCACGAACGCCGGCCCGAGCATCAGCCCGACGATCGCCGCAGCCAGCCGAATGACGTCCTGAAGGTGGCCACTGAAGAGCGCCGACGTGATGAGAAGCGCAAGAAGCCCGACGCGAATGCGTCGGCGCCACAACGTGTCCATGCGGGCGCTCGCCACCATGACGACACCGACGATCCAGGTGGTGGGCCCGATGGCGGTTCCCACGTGCAGACGAAAACCCCAGTCCGCGTCGAACATCTTGGCCAGCGCCGCGAGCCCGAGTCCGAGCAACGCACCGAGCACCTGGGTCACGACGGCCGCGAGCGCGAACTTGCCCGACCCCATGCGTCGCTCGATCGGTGCCGCCGCGACGACGACGGCCACCACGACGACGATGTAGCCGAGAACGTTCGGCGCGAAGAGTCCGGCCGTCAGGACAGTCCACACGCGGAAATCCTGGAACGCCATGATGCCGGTCGCGAAGTCTCGGTGCAGAGTGTTTCCGCCGACCGCCACACCGATGATGCCGAGCGCGAGGATGACGGCGAGAGCACCGAAACTGACCGGAGCCCCTTTGGCGCCGTACACGATCAGCGAGCGCAGCCGTACGAGCTGACGGCCGGTGTTTCTCAGACCGGCGGCCACACGAATGCGGCGTAGTTCCAGCCAACTCGGCTCGGAGACCACGTCGTCCGTGGTGTCCTCGACGGCTTCGTTCACGAGATCAACCCCACTCTCTTCATCAGCCAGGGCAGCTCGAGTTCCAGTCCCTGCGACCACACGGCGAAACTGTGGCCCCCGGGAACCTCGTCGTAGCGCACGTCCATTCCAGCAGCCTTCGCCGCTTGATACATCGTTTGCTGGCCAGGCTTGTAGTCGTTGTCGTCGGCGCCGACGACGAATGCTCCACCCGAGTTCGGGAACTGCTCGGACTTCAGCAGATCGAGCGGGTTGACCGCGACGAACGCCGCATCGTTCCCGCCGAAAGCTTCGTCGACCGTGCGGGTCCGGTCACCCAGAGTCGGCTCGACCTGGCCCGACAGATCGAGGAACGTCGGATAGACGTCGGGATGATTCGTCGCCATCTGTATCGAGCAGGTACCGCCGTACGACAGGCCACCGATGATCCAGCTCCGGGGATCGGTCGACACCTGCAAGTTCTGCTTGATCCACGCCGGCACGTCCTGAGAGAGGTACGTCGCGACGTTGCCGAGAGGCGAGTCGACGCACAACGGATTGGCGAGTGTCGACCCTGTCGCGTCGGCCACGACCACGACCGGCGCGAGACCGCCGTGGTCCCGCGCGAAGGCGTCCATGGTCTCGGCCAGCTTGCCGCCCTTGAGCCAGTCGTCCGGCTCACCCGGCTGTCCGGCGAGGAGAACGAGGACCGGCAGTAGCGGACGTGGATTCGCGAAGTACGACGGCGGCAGATAGATCTCGGCCTGCCTGGCCGAGAAAGACGACGCCGTCGGAGGAATGGTGACCGACGTCAACTTGCCGGCCGACGGCATCGACGACGGCGGTTGCCATGCGTCGGACGTCGGATTGCCGCTGACGACCTGCTCCTGCGGCCCCGGTATGTCGGCGATCGAGATCCTGTCGACGTCCTCGACCCCGAACAGCGTCCCGACCGTCGGATACGCGGAGAACACGAGGTTGACGTGTGCGGACGCCGCCAGCACGACGAGAACGGCCGCGATCACCGATGCCGCCTTCGCCAGCACTCCCCGGGCAGCGATGGTGCGCGGTACGACGAGCAGCACCGCGGCGAGCCCGATGCCGATCCAGACGTAGATCTCCGTTTCGATGGGGTCGGGGAACGGACGCCACACCTTCTCGACGACGTAATAGAGCACCACACCGATCACGAACGCCGCGGTCGCGCCGATCGGCAGTGCCCGCAGCACATACCAACGCCGCTTCGACACGACCAGCCACACGCCTCCGAGGGCACCGAGAACGGACAGGACCGTCGTCGTGGCGCTACTGACGAGCGACAGAGAGACGAACCAGTTCACGCGGTGCCTCCAGTTGTCTCGTCGTCGAGATGCTTCTGCAGAATAGGCGCATTCACCACCGGGCCCCGAAGCCGACACAGGCGCGTGTGCAATGGACTATGACACATCACACAAGCAGTGGCGACGCTTACTACCACCAGTAGTACGCATTCCTGTCGGACTACCCGTAAACTCGGACGAATGGCAGGTCTAGGGGAACTCGAACGCGCAGTGATGGATCATCTGTGGGACTCCGCGGAGCCACAGACTGTTCGGCAGGTGCACGAAGCGCTCGCCGCACACCGTGAGTTGGCCTACACGACCGTCATGACGGTTCTGCAGCGTCTCGCGAAGAAGCAGTTGGTGAAGCAGCAACGCGACGACCGCGCACACCGCTACGCCCCGTTGCACGGGCGAGACGAGCTGGTGGCGAGTCTCATGGTGGATGCGCTCGCGCAGGCTCCAGAGTCCGGAGGCCGTGCAGCAGCACTCGTTCACTTCGTCGGACAGGTGGGTGCCGACGAAGCGGCAGCTCTCCGTGACGCTCTCGCCGCGCTCGAGGTGGCACAATCGGGTGGACGTGCCGGCGCGGCCGAAGCCGGACGACAATCGGACTGACCCCAGCCCTCGGTTAGTGAGGAAATGAACTCCACCACAGCTCTGGTCTTCGCACTACTTGCTCTGCTGCTTGCCGGGCCGGTTCCTGCCGTCCTGAGCAGGGCTACGTGGCCGTATCGAGCTCCCCGTGCAGCTCTCGTGCTGTGGCAGGCGATCGCCATCGCCGCAGTGTTCTCTGCGTTCTCCTCCGGCCTCGCCATCGGCGGACTGCTGCTGGTCCCTGGCCCCGACGGCCGCCCGACGACGGCGCCGACCGACGAAATCGATGCCCTCGGCCTGCCGCTGTGGCTTCTGTACGTCGTCGTTCTCGCGATCACCTTGGGTATCGGCGCGAAATTGATCTTCTCCGTGGTCCAGGTCGCCGTGCGTACGCGTCGCCGTCGCGCGCGGCACCGCGTTCTGGTCGACCTGCTCGACCGCAGCAGCGACGACGGTCGGCCGTTCCCCGGAGTCCGAGACGCGGATGTCCGAGTGCTCGACGCGGTCGAACCCATCGCGTACTGCCTGCCGGGACTGAGACAGCGAGTCGTACTGAGCGAAGGCGTTCTGACCAATCTTTCTCGTTCCGAGGTCAAGGCCATCCTCTCTCACGAACGCTCCCACCTGAGGTCGCGTCATGACCTGGTCCTCGAAGCGTTCACCGCGGTCAACGAAGCGTTTCCCCGCATCGTCCGTAGCAAGTCGGCTCTAGGCAGCGTCCAACTGCTGGTCGAACTGCTCGCCGACGATTCGGCAGTCAAGGTGACCGGTCCGACTCCACTCGCCCGCGCGTTGGTGACGTGTGCAGGTTCGACGGCTCCCCGAGGCGCGCTGGCCGCGGGTGGACCGAGCACCTTGATTCGAGTGCAGAGGCTGGCGGGTCCCCGCAGCGACATGCCGCTCAGCGTCGCCGCGTAC
This sequence comes from Rhodococcus sp. B10, assembly GCF_011770055.1. Lineage (NCBI taxonomy): Bacteria > Bacillati > Actinomycetota > Actinomycetes > Mycobacteriales > Nocardiaceae > Rhodococcus > Rhodococcus sp. B10. The sequence goes on from NZ_JAAFYV010000009.1 coordinate 50,414, forward strand.
GCAGCGGCGGCGGTGATTCTCGTCGTGCCGACCATCTTCGTCGCCATGCCGTGGCTCGAGGAGCTCAGCCGACTGCTCGGCCACCGCTAGCAGTCGGCCAGCTCACAACTGTTCGAATCGAGGAATCGAACAGTTGTCGCGTACACTCGATCGAGGTCGCCATCGCGGCCGAGAAATTCGAAAAGGCACAAGCAGCTCCATTCTGCGCGACTTCAGTTCGCTCATCGATGGCCAGGTGACAGTGCCCTGGCTCGTCTCACTGTTTTGGCTGTGCCCACGTCTTCGATCGGCGTTTTCTACGGCTGTGGCTTCGTGGCGTGCCCGTAATCCGGAGAGGTTCAACTGCGTGACCCACGCTGTTCCATCTAGTACATCCGTTTCTCCTACCGCGGACGCCGACGACGCGACCGTCACATTCGCTGAGCTCGGCCTCCCCGAGCCCGTCGTCGCCGCACTCGCGCGCAACTCCATCACGGTGCCGTCGCCGATTCAGGCCAAGGCGCTTCCCGACGCCATCGCCGGCAAGAACGTTCTCGGTCGCGCTCAGACCGGCTCGGGTAAGACCCTCGCCTTCGGCCTGCCGATTCTGGCGCGCCTCGCACAGCACACGGATCGTCCCGCTGCGAAGCGACCCCGTGCGCTGGTCCTCGTTCCTACCCGTGAGCTGGCATTCCAGGTCGTCGACTCGCTGTCTCCGTATGCCGGAGCAGTCGGACTGAACGTGCGCGCCGCTGTCGGTGGCACGCCGTTCAACAAGCAGGTCGAGCAGCTGCGACGCGGCATCGACGTCTTCGTCGCCACTCCCGGTCGGCTTGCCGACCACCTCCGCCAGGGCACGTGCGTCCTGGACGCCATCGAGATCACGGCCCTGGACGAGGCCGATCAGATGGCCGACATGGGCTTCCTGCCCGAGGTTCGCGCCGTGCTGGCCGAGACCCCGTCCGACGGACAGCGGATGCTGTTCTCGGCGACACTCGACCGCGAGGTGCAGTCCCTCGTTCGCCAGTTCCTGCCCGACCACGTCGAGCACTCGACGCAGGACGGCAAGGCGAGCGTCCGCACCATGGACCACTACATGCTGATGGTCGACCGTGGCCAGAAAGACCTCGTGCTGTCCGAGATCGGCGCTCGCGAGGGTGGCCGCACCATCATGTTCGCGCGTACCAAGCTCGGGTGCGACGGCATCACCGATCGCCTGCGCGCAGTGGGCGTCGCTGCGGAGTCCCTGCACGGCGGTAAGGCACAGAACCAGCGCACCCGTGTCCTCGAGCGTTTCAAGAGTGGGCGCACACCGGTTCTGGTCGCCACCGACGTCGCTGCCCGCGGTATTCACGTCGACGGCATCGATCTCGTCGTGCACGTCGATCCCCCGGCCGACCACAAGGATTACCTGCACCGCGCAGGCCGTACAGCTCGTGCCGGCGAGAAGGGAACGGTCGTCGCGATCGTTCTGCCGAACCAGCGTCGACAGATTCAGCGTCTGACCGGAATGGCCGGGGTCAAGGCCACCTCCGTGAACGTCGCACCGGGGTCCGCCGAATTGACCGACATCACCGGCGCACAGAAGCCGTCGGGCGAGCCGCTGCGCGCGGTCAGCAGCGGTGTGCGCGATCGACGTGACGACCGGCCTCGTTCCGGCAGCTACCAGGGCGACCGGCCTCGTTCCGGCGGCTACCAAGGCGACCGCCCCCGCACCGGCGGCTACCAAGGCGACCGCCCCCGCACCGGCGGCTACCAGGGCGACCGCCCCCGCACCGGCGGCTACCAAGGCGACCGGCCTCGCACCGGCGGCTACCAGGGTGACCGCCCTCGCACCGGCGGCTACCAAGGCGACCGGCCTCGCACCGGCGGCTACCAAGGCGACCGCCCCCGCACCGGCGGCTACCAGGGCGACCGCCCCCGCACCGGCGGCTACCAAGGCGACCGGCCCCGCACCGGCGGCTACCAAGGCGACCGCCCTCGCACGGGCGGCTACCAGGGCGACAACTCTCGTACCCGGCCCAGCTACGCCCAGGACGACGCGAAGGCCGGCGGTTTCCGCAGCCGCACCGAGCGCCGCTCCTACGACGGATTCGACGGGCCTGCACGCGCCCGGTAATTCCGTTCGGAATTCCTGATCGTCCGATGGCTGCCACCTCTTCCGAGGTGGCAGCCATCGTGCTTTCCGTGCGTCGGACAACCGGCGAAACGATGGGATCCTCGGCCTGAAACGGGGACCGCTTCGCTTGTCGTACGTTCGCGCGCCCGGCATGAAAAGCTGTACCTATGACCTCAGCAGTGAACTCGTCAGAACTCGCCCAGATCGGCGTCACCGGACTCGCCGTGATGGGCTCGAACATCGCCCGTAATTTCGCGCGCCACGGACACACCGTCGCGCTGCACAACCGCAGCATCGCCAAGACCGACGCATTGCTCGAGGAGCACGGAAGCGAAGGAAAGTTCGTCCGTACGGAGACGATCGAGGAATTCGTCGCCGCATTGCAGAAGCCACGCCGAGTCCTGATCATGGTCAAGGCAGGCGACCCCACCGATGCCGTCATCGAGGAGCTCGCGTCCGCGATGGAAGAGGGCGACATCATCATCGACGGCGGTAACGCGCTGTACACCGACACCATCCGCCGTGAGGCGTCCCTCAAGGAGCGTGGACTGCACTTCGTCGGTGCAGGCATCTCCGGCGGCGAGGAGGGCGCGCTGAACGGCCCCTCGATCATGCCCGGCGGTCCGGCCGAGTCGTACAAGGCTCTGGGCCCCCTCCTCGAGTCGATCGCCGCTCAGGTCGACGGCACTCCGTGCTGCACCCACATCGGTCCCGACGGTTCGGGCCACTTCGTGAAGATGGTCCACAACGGCATCGAATACGCCGACATGCAGCTGATCGGCGAGGCGTACAACCTGTTCCGCGACGCACTCGACCTCACCCCGGCCCAGATCGCCGACGTCTTCACCGAATGGAACAACGGTGACCTCGAGAGCTACCTCGTCGAAATCACCGCGGAGGTGCTGAAGCAGGTCGACGCGAAGACGGGCCAGCCGCTCGTCGACGTCATCGTCGACGCTGCAGAGCAGAAGGGCACCGGGCGGTGGACCGTCAAGGCCGCACTCGACCTCGGCGTACCGGTCACCGGCATCGCCGAGGCTGTCTTCGCTCGTGCACTGTCCGGTTCGCGCACTCAGCGGAAAGCCGCCGTCGGCCTTGCGTCCGGCACGTTGTCGGAGAAGCCGTCCGATGCCGAGCAGTTCACGCACGACATCAGCCGCGCGCTGTACGCATCGAAAATCGTCGCGTACGCGCAGGGTTTCGACCAGATCGCCGCAGGCAGTGCCGAATACGACTGGAACCTCCACCCCGGTGACCTTGCGACGATCTGGCGCGGTGGCTGCATCATCCGTGCACGTTTCCTCGACCGCATCAAGGACGCGTACGACGACAATGCCGAGCTTCCCAGCCTGATCCTGGCGCCGTACTTCCGCGAGGCGATCGAGAACGCGATCGACAGCTGGCGCCGCGTCGTCATCACGGCTGCGTCGCTCGGCATTCCGGTGCCTGCGTTCGCGTCGTCGCTCGCGTACTACGACGCGCTTCGCGCCGAGCGTCTACCGGCGGCGCTGACCCAGGGACAACGGGACTTCTTCGGGGCGCACACCTACGAGCGCACCGATTCCGAGGGCAAGTTCCACACACTGTGGAGCGGCGACCGCTCCGAGGTGCAGGCCTAGTAAGCCACCGCCGCGACGAGACGCCGGTCACGACACTCGCAGAGATGTCGTGACCGGCGGCTCGCTGTCACCATTCGCCGGCGTCGTACCACCCCGGCGGTGGACCGAGGACCGGTTGGACGATGGTCGACGGGGCGTCACCCTCCCACGGCAGGACGCCCTCGCAGTCTCTCCAGACGGCCTGGACGGCCCGTACCGAAGCTGGAGAATAGATGCCGTTCGCCATTGCCAACCACTCGTCGGTACGGTCGACGTCGACGACATAGAAGTCGAAACCCGCTGCCGAGACGTGCATTCCGGCGCCCAGACGATCTCCACCGACGACCACGCGTCGCGCCAGGGCGTTCAATATCGCGGCGGAATCCGACGGGTCCCGGCCGGTCACCACGATCTCGGGGTGACCGTGGGCGGTCAAACCGATCGTGTAACAGAACGCGGGATCGATCCTGCCGTGCGGCAGGTCGGCGAGCGATCCTCGGGTGTCGGACTCCACGTACTGCAACGCCCACCCGTGTTTGTCGATCAGTTCTTCGATACTGCGTAGGTACTCCGGAAACGATCGACCCTCACACATAGCGCACATGGCTCCCCCAAGTTCTCGACGTGGTGCTCGACAATCGATCGAACACATGTTCTCGCCGCGCATGTTGACTCGAGGCACCGACAGAAACCCGCCACAGCGGTACTGTTCCGCTATGACGCACCCTCGTACGTTCGACGACGTGAGGTGACGGGCGAGATGCCCGTGCTGGCGATCGTCCTCGCTCTCGTCGCAGCATTTCTGTTCGCGTGCGCGTCGGTGGCGCAACAAAGTGCCGCAGCTGCGGTACCCGAGGGCGAATCCTTGGTCGCTTCGCTCGTTCGCAGTCCGCGGTGGTGGGCCGGTGTCCTCGGCGACGTGGGCGGGTACGCCGTTCAGGTCGCGGCGCTCTGGGCTGGATCCGTGCTGCTGGTTCAACCACTGCTGGTGTCGATGCTGTTGTTCGCGCTTCCGCTGTCGGCCAAGTTCTCCGGCTACCGAATGACGCGGACGACATGGGTTCTCGCGATCTCGCTCGCTCTCGCGCTTGCGGTGTTCATCGTCGTCGGCGATCCCACCGAGGGACATGCGAATGCACCGCTGTCGCAATGGATCGTGCCTCTGGTGATCGCGTTCGGCGTCGTGCTGGCGTGTATTGCTGCGGGCTCGATGTCGAGAAGACCCGGGTCCCGTGCGCTGCTTCTGGGCGCCGCGGGTGGACTGTTGTTCGGCATGGCCGTCGCGTTCACGAAGTTCGTGACCGACCTGGTCGAGCATGATGCGACGACCGCAGTGACTGCGTGGCAGACCTACGCACTGGTCTTCTGCGGCATAGCAGGCTTCTACCTGCAGCAACGCGCATTCCAGTCCGGGCCGCTGTCTGCTTCGCTCCCCGCCGTCACGATCGGCGAACCCTTCGGAGCGGCCTTCCTCGGCATCACGGTTCTGGACGAGCGCGTGCGCCACGATGCTTTCGAGCTGACCGTCATCGCCGCGGCCGTCGCCGTCATGATCTACGCGACGATCACCTTGTCACGCTCGCAGGCGGAGGTCGCCGCACACGCGGACGCCGTCTGACCGGTACGCTGGCGCACCGTGCAGTTCCTCGATGGCCAGCAGCCCCCGTACGACTTGACCTACGACGACGTCTTCCTGGTGCCCAACAGGACCGACGTGACGAGCCGGTTCGACGTCGACCTCTCGACCGTCGACGGATCCGGAACCACCATCCCGATCGTCGTCTCCAACATGACCGCTGTCGCCGGTCGTCGTATGGCGGAAACCGTCGCGCGACGCGGTGGAATCACGGTCATTCCCCAGGATCTTCCGGTCGCAGCCGTGGCGGACACCGTCGCATTCGTCAAGAGCCGCGATCTGGTGGCCGACACCCCCGTCGTCCTCGGTCCCGACGCGTCGGTGTCGGATGCACTCGCGTTGATGCACAAGCGTTCACACGGCGCCGTCGTGGTCGTCGAGGCAGGCAAGCCTGTCGGAGTCGTCACCGAGAGCGCCTGCACCGATGTCGACCGCTTCGCACGGCTCAGTTCGGTGGCCGTCACCGATTTCGTGACGGTGTCCTCGGACGCCACTCCTCGCGCGGTGTTCGAGTCGCTCGAGGCGTCACACGAGGGCCTGGCCGTTCTCGTGGCTCCGGACGGAAGCCTCGCCGGCGTCCTCACTCGCACGGGCGCGATCCGGACCGGTATCTACACACCGGCCGTCGACGCCGCAGGCAAGCTTCGGATCGCAGCAGCGGTGGGCATCAACGGCGACGTCGCCGCGAAGGCGAAGGCACTCGTCGAGGCGGGCGCCGATCTGCTCGTCGTCGACACCGCGCACGGCCATCAGGAGAAGATGATCGAAGCGCTGTCCGCCATCAAGGCGTTGGACCTGCCGGTCCCCCTCGCCGCCGGAAACGTGGTCTCGGCAGCGGGTACACGCGATCTCGTGCAGGCAGGCGCGGACATCGTGAAGGTCGGCGTCGGCCCAGGCGCGATGTGCACGACTCGCATGATGACCGGTGTGGGGCGGCCTCAGTTCTCCGCCGTCGCTGAATGTTCCGCCGCCGCGGCGGAACTCGGCGCGTCGGTCTGGGCCGACGGCGGTGTGCGGCACCCGCGCGACGTCGCCCTGGCGCTCGCTGCAGGCGCGGCGAACGTGATGATCGGCTCGTGGTTCGCCGGGACGTACGAGTCACCGGGTGATCTGCGATTCGATCCCGCGGGCAACGCCTACAAGGAGAGCTTCGGCATGGCGTCCAAGCGTGCCGTGGCGGCGAGGACTGCAACCGACAGCGCCTTCGACCGCGCACGGAAGGGTCTCTTCGAAGAAGGCATTTCGAGCTCGCGGATGCGACTGGACCCCGATCGTCCCGGCGTCGAAGATCTGATCGACCACATCTGCTCGGGGGTCCGAAGCACGTGCACCTACGCGGGCGCGCGAACGCTACCGGAACTTCACGAACGCGCCGTCCTGGGCGTTCAGTCCGCGGCCGGCTTCGCCGAGGGACGCCCGCTGCCCAGCGGATGGTGACGTCCACCGCGGCACACGGGCGCGTCGTCGGCCCCAGACGTTAGACTGATGGCTTCGCGATTCATCGAACATCCTTCGGCCCGGTTCACGGACGTCACGTGCGTGGACAGGGTTCGGTGGAACAACGGAAAGGAACAAGGTGCCTGAGGCACCCGTCATCACCAGCGCCGCCGTCGCGTCCAGCGACCAGGGCGACGAGGGCTCCACTTCGGAGGGCTCCTCTATCGAGCCGGGTGACGAACCCGGCGATCTCACTTCCTCTCGATCACCCTCACCATCTCGATCGACACTGCCTCGCCGTTCGCGGCAGCCGGAACCTCATGGCGCCATGCGCCTGTCTCAACTACGGCGGCGATGAGCCATGGACTTGATCCTGAGCATCCTCAGCCTCGTCGGATTCGTGGCACTGACCGCAGGCACTGCCCTCTTCGTCGCAGCCGAGTTCTCGCTGACGGCGCTCGAGAAGAGCGCGGTCGACTCGGCTGCTGCCGCAACGGGTGACATCCGTTCTCGGCAGGTGCAGCGCGCGCACCGAACGCTGTCGTTCCAGCTGTCCGGCGCGCAACTCGGCATCACCATCACGACCCTCATCACCGGCTATCTCGCAGAACCGGTCCTGGCCGGCTTCTTCGTGCCCGTCGCCACGGCGCTCGGAGCGTCGGAGTCGCTGGCGTCGGGTCTGTCCCTCGCGGTCGCTCTGATCGTCGCGACGTCGTTCTCCATGATCTTCGGCGAGCTCGTGCCCAAGAACATCGCCATCGCCGAACCCATGGCAACCGCGCGTGCCACGGCCGGATTGATGTCCGGGTTCTCGGCGGTCTTCCGGTGGGCCATCAACGGCCTGAACGGTTCGGCCAACTGGCTGGTTCGCAGACTCGGCGTCGAGCCGGCCGAGGAACTTCGGTCCGCCCGCTCACCACGTGAGTTGAGCTCGCTGGTGCGGACGTCGGCCCAGCACGGTTCGCTCGACGAGAGCACTGCCCGTCTCGTCGGCAGATCTCTGCAGTTCGGCGAGCGCACCGCAGAGGAACTGATGACGCCCCGGGTGAAAGTCGAATCGCTGTCGGTGTCCGACACCGCGTCCGACTTGATCGAGACGGCGTCGCGCACGGGCTTCTCCCGATTTCCCGTCGTCGACGGCGATCTGGACGACACCGTGGGTGTCGTCCACCTGAAACATGCGTTCGCCGTGCCCGCGGGTCGGCGACGCGAGACCCTCCTCGACACGCTCGCCCAGGATGTGCCCGTCGTTCCGTCCAGCCTGGACGGCGACTCGGTCATGGAACGGGTGCGGGCGGACGGAATGCAGGTCGCACTCGTCGTCGACGAGTACGGCGGCACCGCAGGAATGGTGACCATGGAAGACCTCATCGAGGAGATCCTCGGAGACGTGCACGACGAGCACGACGAACCGGAAATCGACGTGCAGAGATTCGGCGACGGCTGGCTCTGCTCCGGCCTGCTTCGGATCGACGAGGTCGCCGCCGCGACCGGGTATCAGGCGCCCGAAGGCGAGTACGAGACCATCGGCGGCCTGGTTCTGTCCGAACTGGGCAGAATTCCGACCGCAGGCGACAAGGTGGTGCTCCCCCGCTTGGCGTCCGACGATCCGGCGGACTCCAACGGCGGTTGGGTCGCTCGAGTCACCCGCATGGACGGTCGACGAATCGACAGAATCATGCTCCAGCCCGTAGCCGCCGAAACGGTGGCACAGATCAGCGCGGAGGAGAACGCCCGTGGGTGACGTACTCGCCGTTCTGCTGGCGGTTCTACTGCTCGGCGGCAACGCATTCTTCGTGGGCGCCGAGTTCTCGTTGATCTCGGCACGACGCGACCGGCTGGAATCACAGCTCGCACAGGGCAAGAAACGTGCGAAGTCGGTGATCGAGGCCGGCCAGAATCTGTCCCTCATGCTCGCGGCAGCGCAGCTGGGCATCACGATCTGTTCCATTCTGCTCGGGCGCGTCGGTGAACCTGCCGTCGCGCACCTGTTCGAGAAGCCGATGGATCTGCTCGGCGTCCCGGAAGCACTGCTACACCCGATCGCGTTCACGATCTCGCTGGCTCTCGTCGTCGTGCTGCACATCCTGATCGGCGAGATGGTTCCGAAGAACATCGCCATCGCGGGCCCGGAGCGCACGGCGATGCTGCTCGTTCCGGTGCATCTGATGTTCATCAAGGTCGCCAAGCCGCTGATCTCGTTCTACAACCTGTGCGCCAACCTCACCCTGCGTGCTGTGCGTATCGAACCGAAGGACGAACTGGAGTCGTCGGTGTCGGCCGACGAGTTGTCTCAGATGATCGGCGAGTCACGATCCGAGGGCCTGATCGACGAGGAGGAACACCGTCGCCTCACGCAAGCCCTCGACATCTCCGGACGCACGGTGGCCGAAGTTCTGATTCCGTTCGCGGAGGTGAGGACCGTTCGCTCGGCGAGTGCGACGTCGGGACCCACACTGGGTTCGGTGGAGGACGCCGTCGTCGCCACCGGCTTCTCGCGGTACCCGGTGCAAACAGCGGACGGTTCGCTCGTCGGTTATCTGCACCTGAAGGACGTCCTCGAGTACATGCTCGACGACACCGCAGGACCGGACACCGAGATACCCCGTGCGCAGGTCCGACGTCTGCCCGTCATCGCGTCCGAGACGACGATCGACGACGCATTGACGCGGCTGCGTCGGATGAGCAGTCACCTCGGGGCAGTTCGTGACGCCACGGGAGCCACGGTCGGGATCGTCGCTCTCGAAGACCTCGTCGAGGAGTTCGTCGGCACGGTGCGCGACGGTACCCACCGGGTCGCCGACCCGACGCCCGGGCATCCGGCGCGCGGGAGTGGTTCGTCCTGATCGCCACACGTTCGGTTCTGCCGGAACAGGAATGGACGGCGATGCGGGCCGCTCACCTGGACCGCGTGGATCGGCTGGTGGGCGATTATCTCGCGGAGCGTGCTCGGGGCGCGACGCACCCGGTCCTGGACTTCCTGTTCACCTACTACAGCTTCAAGCCTGGGCATCTCCGTCGTTGGAACCCCGGCTACGGTGTCGTGCTCGCGGGCGACGCCGCGCGTGATTACGCCGGCTTCGCGTCGTACGAGCGACACGTCGGTCCGGACGGCGGCCTGCGAGTCCGTGAGTCGGTGCTGGACTCTCGTCGGTCCGCCGTCGAATTCACCCTGGGTCTTCTCCGCGCGACCGCAGCGCGACCGCCCCACCACGGCTGCTTCGGACTGCACGAGTGGGCGATGGTCTACCGCGGCGGGCACGAGGCGCTTCGACACGGTTCGGTGCCGCTTCGGCTGGGCCACGACGGCACCGATGCCGTAGTCGAGTCGATGACGATTCGGTGCACGCACTACGACGCTTTCCGCTTCTTCACCGACGACGCCGTTCCCCGTAATCTGTTGCAGCTCGCGCCGTCGAGCCGGGTCGAGACGGAGCAACCGGGGTGCGTCCACGCGAGCATGGACCTGTACAAGTGGAGCTACAAACTCGCACCCTTGATCGATTCCGATCTCGTCACCGACTGCTTCGAATTGGCCCTTGCCGCACGCACTGTCGACATGCGGGCGAGTCCGTACGACCTGTCGGATTACGGCCTGGCTCCGATCGCCATCGAGACACCCGGTGGTCGGTCCGAATATGTGCGCGCGCAAGCCGCCCTGACGGCCAGGGCAACACCTCTCCGACACGCCTTGATCACACGGTGTGAGAACCTACTCGTGAGCGGCGGCGATCCCGCCCGACCTACTGCCGAGTAACATCGTCCACGATGTCGTTGGGGCGGCCATGGAGTCGCCCGTGACCGGAAAGAGCGAGGGATTCATGACCGATCGCAAAACTGTTGGCGGACTTCAGGTTGCCGAGGTGCTGTACGACTTCGTCCAGAACGAGGCACTTCCGGGTACCGGCGTCGACGCAGACAAGTTCTGGGCGGGCGCGGAAGCCGTCATCACCGACCTGGCCCCGAAGAACAAGGCGCTGCTCGCCGTCCGTGACGAAATCCAGGGCAAGGTCGACGCCTGGCACGGTGAACATGCGGGACCGAACTACGACCGCGCCGCCTACAAGACGTTCCTGAAGGACATCGGCTACCTGACCGACGAGCCGGCCGACTTCCACATCACCACCGCGGGCGTCGACACCGAGATCACCTCGACCGCGGGCCCGCAGCTCGTTGTTCCGGTCCTGAACGCGCGCTTCGCGATCAACGCATCGAACGCCCGCTGGGGATCGTTGTACGACGCGCTGTACGGCACCGACGCCATCTCCGAAGAGGGCGGCGCCGAGAAGGGCACCGGTTACAACAAGGTTCGCGGCGACAAGGTCATCGCGTTCGCCCGCGAGTTCCTCGACGAGGCAGCGCCCCTGTCGTCCGGTAGCCATGTCGGCACGACCAAGTACGTCGTGGATGCCGCGTCTCTGTCGGTCACGCTCGCCGACGGCTCGACCGTCGGTCTGGCGGATCCCTCGCAGCTCCTCGGCTACCAGGGCGCCCCGGATGCGCCGTCGGCAATCCTGCTGCGCCACAACGGTTTGCACCTCGAGATCCAGATCGACGCCGACAGCCCGATCGGCAAGACCGATGCCGCGGGTGTCAAGGACGTGCTGCTCGAGTCCGCGGTCACCACGATCATGGACTTCGAGGACTCCGTCGCCGCGGTCGACGCCGACGACAAGGTGCTCGGCTACCGCAACTGGCTCGGACTGATGCGCGGCGACCTCGCCGAGGAAGTCACCAAGGGCGGTAAGACCTTCACCCGCACCCTGAACGCGGACCGCGTCTACACCGCGATCGACGGCAGCGAACTGACGCTGCACGGACGTTCGCTGCTGTTCGTGCGCAACGTCGGTCACTTGATGACCTCCGATGCCATTCTGGACGCCGACGGCAACGAGGTCCCCGAAGGCATCCTCGACGCTCTCTTCACCTCGCTTACCGGTCTGCACTCGCTGACCGAGGACAACGTGCTGAAGAACTCGCGCACGGGCTCGCTGTACATCGTGAAGCCGAAGATGCACGGCCCCGACGAGGTCGCGTTCACCGTCGAGCTGTTCGGGCGCGTCGAGCAGGTCCTCGGCCTGCCGGAGAACACGCTCAAGGTCGGCATCATGGACGAAGAGCGTCGTACGACGGTCAACCTCAAGGCCGCGATCGAGGCCGCGAAGGAACGCGTGGTGTTCATCAACACCGGTTTCCTCGACCGCACCGGCGACGAGATCCACACCTCGATGGAGGCCGGGCCGGTCGTCCCCAAGGGCGAGATGAAGGCACAGACCTGGATCAAGGCCTACGAGGACTTCAATGTCGACACCGGACTCGCCGCAGGCCTCGAAGGTAAGGCGCAGATCGGAAAAGGCATGTGGGCCATGCCCGATCTGATGCACGACATGCTCGAGCAGAAGATCGGCCACCCCAAGGCCGGAGCGAACACCGCCTGGGTGCCGTCGCCGACCGCCGCGACGCTGCACGCCCTGCACTACCACAAGGTCGACGTCTTCGCCCGGCAGGAAGAGATCGCGAAAGCCAAGCGGGCCACCGTCGACGAGATCCTCGAGATCCCGTTGGCACCGGCCACCGACTGGTCGGACGAGCAGAAGCAGCGCGAACTCGACAACAACGCGCAGTCCATCCTCGGCTACGTGGTGCGGTGGATCGACCACGGAGTCGGCTGCTCGAAGGTGCCCGACATCAACGACATCGCGTTGATGGAAGACCGTGCAACGCTGCGTATTTCGAGCCAGTTCCTCGCGAACTGGATTCGGCACGGCATCGTCACCGAGGGCCAGGTCCGTGAATCGCTGCAGCGCATGGCACCGGTCGTCGATCGCCAGAACGCGGGAGACCCGGCGTACAAGAACCTGGCACCGGACTTCGACTCGAACATCGCCTTCCAAGCAGCCAGCGACCTGATCTTCCAGGGCGCCGGCCAGCCCAACGGCTACACCGAGCCGATCCTGCACCGCCGCCGTCGCGAGTACAAGGCGGCCGCCAAGTAGGAGCGGACGCGATATCCCGGACCCCATGGGTCGGTCCGCAAGCTCTGCTGTCGCACAGCGCTTGTAGTCTTTCCACGTGGGTGAACATCGCACGTCGGGGGGCTCCCGGGGTATCAGCAAGGGACCGGTGATCGCGGCGGGCATCATCATCGTGGTGGTGCTCGCCGTGTTCGGATGGTTTCAATTGCGAGATCGAATCGCGGACCAGGGCGTGCAGGCGGCGACTACGTGCGTCGAGGGTCCGTTGACGTTGCCGGTGACCGTCGATCCGGACATCTCGCCCATGGTCACCGAATTGGCCGCGCGTTTCGACGCCACCAAACCGATCGTGCGCGACCATTGCGTCACAGTCGACGTCGCGACGACGCCCACGGCTGCGATGGCCAGTGCCGTCGCAGCCGGCCCGGACAACTGGGACCCCGCCGCTCTCGGCGCTGTTCCCGCACTGTGGATTCCGCGCTCGTCCGACGCTCTGCAGGGGGTTCCCCCCGGAACGATCGACGGCACGCCCCGATCGGTCGCCAGTTCTCCGATCGTGCTCGCAGGCCCGGACGCTGTCACGTCCGCGTTGTCTGCCGGCAGCGTCGGATGGGCGGATCTGCCTCGCCTGCAACGCGCGTCGGACGGGCTCGACGCACTGGGGCTACCCGGCTGGGGTGGACTCCGCCTGCAGTTGCCCACCGGGCCCGATGCGGCGTCGACCTCCCCTGCATTGGCCGCGGTGGCAGCCACGACGGTCGAATCACCGACTGGATCGCTGTCGTTGGAACAGGCACGCAGCGGGGCCGTCGTGTCGGCCATGTCGGCGCTTGCGACCACCGATCGAGGACAGAGCGCCGTCTCCGTCGACTCGACCGATGCGGTCCTCGCACGGATCAGTGCCGATCCCTCCCCGAACTCGGATGTGCACACGGTCCCCGTCACCGCGCAGCAGCTGCGCGCGTCCGCCCAGACAGGACTGTCCACGTACGCGCCCGTCGGCGCGACGCCCGTCGCGGACCATCCCGCTGCGATTCTGGGAAGCGGCTTCTCGACCGACACACTCGACCGGGCAGCCGCTCAGTTCGTCGAGTTCGTACGGCAGCCCGCCAACGCCACGGTCTTCTCCGACGCCGGTTTCGACGTCGGAGACATCGAAACCGATGCTGCTGCGACCGCGTCGGACACGCGGCAAGCGTTGATCGACGCGGTTCGAGACCCTGCGACGCCGCGTCGAGCGACGGTGTTGCTCGACGTGTCCGGTTCGATGGACACGGCCGAAGGTGCCAGGACGCGCTTGCAGAACACGGTCGACGCGCTGAACCAGCAGTTCGAGTCCGTCGTCGGCGCGTCCGATCTCGGATTGTGGGTCTACAGCGCGAATCTCGACGGTCAGCGGGCGTTCCGGACAGCGGTGCCCACCGGCCCCCTCGACGAGCAGATCGCATCGGGAACGCGACGCGATGCTCTTGTTTCGGCGGCGAGCGCGCTGCGCCCCGAGACGTCGACGTCGACCTACGAATCCGTCGTGGCCGCCTATGTCGACGCCGTGGACAACTACGTGCCGGGCCGGCCGAACAGCGTCGTTCTCGTCACCGACGGACCGAACGACGACGCGTCGATATCGTCGGATCGATTCCTGCGCATGCTGTCCGACCTCGCCGTGCCCGACAAGCCGGTGGCCATCGATGTAGTGTCCATCGGAACCAATTCCGACATTCGCACGTTGCAGTCCATGTCCGACACGACCGGGGGTTCGACAACCACCGTCGGTTCGTCGGACGGGCCCGAACTCCTCAACCTTCTCCGAAAGTTGCTGTACTGAAACATGACACGCCTGCTCGTGTTCGGCACGTTCCTCGCGCTCGTCGCACTTGTGCTGCATCTGCGTTACGTCAGAGCAACTCGACTGCCTCGCCCCTACTCCCTCGTCGTCGACGTCGTACTGGTCGTCATGTGGGCCCTTGCCCTGATCGGAATCGGTTCCGGTGAACTGTTCGACCCCGCATGGGCACGCATTCCGGCGTTCGTCGGTCTCAGCTGGCTCGCCGTGGTGCTCTACCTCGTACTGGGTACCCTGCTCGTCGGTCTGGCGACCTTCGCGATCCGCATCGCGGCGGCCGCACGCGGCCGCGACTCCGTTGCCACCCGTCGGCGGGTGACACGCGTGGGTTCCGCAGTGGTCGCGGCGGCGTCCGTCGCTGCCGTCGGGTACGGTCTCGTCGAGGCCGCGCATCCCCGCATCACCGACACCACGATCGCGCTGGACCGCCTACCCGACGAGTTCGCCGGTCTCCGAATTGCATTGGTTTCCGACGTCCACGCAGGCCCGTCGCGCGGCCGGGACTTCGTGCAGAAGATCGTCGACGACGTCAACGCGCAAGCGCCGGACGTCGTCGTGCTCGACGGTGACCTCATCGACGGCACCGTCGAACTCGTCGGTTCGGATCTGGAGCCGCTGCGCCAACTGTCGGCGCCTCTGGGCGTGTTCGGAGTGAGCGGGAACCACGAGTTCTACGCGGACGACGGCGGAAAGTGGCTCGATCTGTGGTCGTCGCTCGGGGTGACGGTGCTGCGCAACGATCGGGCCACCGTCAGCCGCGGAGGCCAGGACATCGACATCGTCGGAATCAACGACGCGACCGCACCTGCACCGTACGAGCCCGACCTCGCAGCCGCTCTCGAAGGTCGTGACCCCGAACGATTTTCGCTGCTGCTCGCGCATCAGCCGCTGCAGGCGGAGGAAGCGTCGGAGATGGGAGTCGACATGCAGGTGTCGGGCCACACGCATGCCGGGCAGATCTGGCCGTTGCGGTACCTCGTGCCGCTGCAGCAGCCGAGCGTCGAGGGCCTCGATCGGGTCGGAAACACGACGCTGTACACCACCAGGGGTGCGGGCGCATGGGGTCCTCCGGTGCGAGTCGCAGCACCGCCGGAGATCGCGATGCTGCGACTCGTGTCGTCCTGACCGTTCAGGCGAACGATTCGATCGGCGGGCACGAGCAGACCAGGTTGCGGTCTCCGTGCGCTCCGTCGATTCGCCGCACGGCAGGCCACACCTTGGCTCGCCCGGCGCCCGTGTCGGGGAATGCGGCCTCCTCGCGCGTGTACGGATGAGACCACTCTCGCGCGAGGCTGCGCGCGGTGTGCGGGGCGCCCCGCAACGGGTTGTCGTCGACGGGCCATTCGCCCGAGCCGACGCGATCGATCTCGACGCGGATGGCGATCATCGCGTCGCAGAATGCATCGATCTCCTCGAGACTTTCGCTCTCGGTAGGCTCGACCATGAGCGTTCCGGCGACCGGGAAGCTCATCGTCGGTGCATGGAAACCGTAGTCCGCCAACCTCTTTGCCACATCGTCGACGGTCACACCGGTACGCTTGGTCAGCTCACGAAGATCGAGGATGCATTCGTGAGCGACCATGCCGTTGTCGCCCGTATAGAGCACGGGGAAGTGCTCGTCGAGGCGACGGGCGATGTAGTTCGCCGACGCGATGGCCGTCAGCGTCGCACGTCGCAGTCCCACCGCACCCATCATCCGAATGTAAGCCCACGTGATCGTCAGGATCGACGCGCTTCCGTACGGCGCAGCGGCGACCGGTGCGCCGCCTCCGAGTCCCTCGCGCAGCGGATGTCCCGGTAGGTACGGCTGCAGGTGGGCACGGACGCCGATGGGTCCGATACCCGGGCCGCCACCGCCGTGCGGGATGCAGAACGTCTTGTGCAGATTGAGGTGGCTGACGTCTCCGCCGAACTTTCCCGGACGGGCCAGTCCGACAAGTGCATTGAGGTTCGCGCCGTCGACGTACACCTGGCCGCCCGCGTCGTGGACCGCGGCACAGATGTCGTCGATCTGATGCTCGTACACACCGTGGGTGGACGGATACGTGATCATGATCGCGGCCAACGAGTCGGCATGCTGATCGATCTTCGCGCGCAGATCGTCCACGTCCACGTCGCCGTTGGTGCGACATGCGACGACCACGACCTTCATACCGACCATGACCGCGGACGCCGCGTTGGTGCCGTGCGCACTCGACGGAATGAGACAGATGTTCCGATGACCGTCGCCGCGACCGATGTGATAGTCCCGAATGGCAAGCAGCCCAGCGTATTCGCCTTGACTGCCGGCGTTCGGCTGCAGGCTCACCGCGTCGTAGCCGGTGATGTCGACGAGCCACTTCTCGACGTCGGCGATGATGGACCTGATGCCTGCTGTGTCATCGTCGGGCGCGAACGGGTGCAGCCTCGCGAACTGCGGCCACGTGATCGATTCCATCTCCGCGGTCGCGTTGAGCTTCATCGTGCACGAACCGAGCGGAATCATGCTGCGATCGAGCGCGATGTCCTTGTCGGACAACATGCGTAGATATCGCAGCATGGAGGTCTCGGTGCGGTGCCGGGTAAAGGCAGGATGCGTCAGGAACTCGGACGTGCGTCGGGCAGATGCAGGAAGCGAGTCGACGCGTTCCGCATCGGACCGCTCGGCACCGAACGCCGCGAGCACCGCGTCGACGTGCTCGTCCGTCGTCGCTTCGTCGCAGGACACACTCACGGTGTCGTCGTCGACGAGGCGCAGGTTGATACCCGCCTCCTTGGCGGCGGCCACGACGGCGCCGGCACGCCCCGGAACTGTCGCCGTCACGGTGTCGAAGAACGCGTCACCGGCCAGCGAGACACCCGCACCGCGTAACCCCGCCGCGAGAGCAGTTGCACGCGCATTGACCCGCAACGCAATCGAACGCAAGCCGTCGCTGCCGTGGTAACTCGCGTACATCGCCGCGACGATCGCCAGCAACACCTGCGCGGTGCAGATGTTCGACGTCGCCTTCTCACGACGGATGTGCTGCTCTCTGGTCTGCAGCGCCAGACGGTAGGCCACGTCGCCGTCGGCGTCGACGGACACCCCGACGAGCCGTCCGGGCAGCTGCCGCGAATGCGCCGATCGAACGGCCAGGTAGCCGGCGTGCGGGCCGCCGTAGCCCATCGGCACACCGAAGCGCTGAGAAGTTCCGAAGCAGGCGTCCGCTCCCACCTCCCCGGGCGGAGTCACGAGTGTCAGCGCGAGAAGATCGGCGCCGACGGCCACGAGCGCACCCCGCTCGTGCGCGCGGGCAACGATGTCCGACAGATCGCGTACCACGCCGCTCGCACCGGGTGTCTGCGTCAGCAACCCGAAGAACTCACCGTCCGGAAGACCGTGCGACAGGTCGCACCGCACCAGTTCGATCCCGAGCGGGGCCGCGCGCGTCTCGAGCACCGCAAGCGTTTGTGGGAAGACGTCGGTGTCGACGACGAATCTCGGTGACGTCGACGCCCGGTTCGCTCGTCGGAGCAATGTCATCGCTTCGGCTGCAGCGGTCGCCTCGTCGAGCATGGACGCGTTCGCGACCTCCATGCCCGTCAGATCCGCCACCATCGTCTGGAAGTTCAGCAACGCCTCGAGCCGACCTTGGCTGATCTCCGGCTGATACGGCGTGTACGCGGTGTACCAGGCCGGGTTCTCCAGGATGCCGCGGGTGATGACCGGGGGCGTCAGTGTGTCGTAGTAGCCGAGTCCGATCATCGAGACCGCGACCGTGTTCTGTTCCGCGCGCTGCGCGAGTTCGGCAAGCGCGTCGTGCTCGCCGACCGGGAGCGGCAACGCGTCGAGGCCGGCGCCGACTCCTGACGGTGCGTCGTCGAGGATCGCCTGCGGCACGGACTTGGTCGCGAGGTCGTCGAGCGTCGGCACCCCGACCACGTGCAGAATTCGTTCGAGTTCGTCGGCGCTGGGTCCGATATGCCGATCGGCGAACACGCGCTCGCTCGGCGTCGACGAAGAGTCGGTGGGGACGGTCGGATCGATCACGAGCCACTCCAGGTGCGTGCGACAGGGCCCTCCCCCTCTGTCGCATGCCCACCGACGCGGGCGCCTGAGAGATTCAGCCGGGGCGACGACGACGTCGTCCGGCCTTTCCCCTTGGGCGGATGGGTGCTCCCATCACTTTCCAGAGACGTCGAGGCTCACACGGTCCGTGTGCCTGAGAGATTGACGGGGAGGTGTTGCTCCTTCGGCGCCCGAGACTGGCTGTCCCGGAACTCTCCCGCGTAAGCGCGACGTGCGAAAAGTCTAACCGGTCTTTCGGCTGGCGCGATTCTTGCGTCGCGACGCGAGTTCGTCCTCGGGCGTCGTCTCGAAATCGCCGCCGTCGGCGCGTTCGGCCGGGAAATCCGCGATCAAGCCGGTCAGTTCACGCATGGCGCCGTTCACCGCGATTCCGAAGACACCCTGTCCGCCCTGCAGCAGGTCGACGACCTCCTCGGCCGACGTGCACTCGTACACCGTCGTGCCGTCGGAGAACAGCGTGATGTTGGCCAGGTCGCCGACACCGCGCTGACGCAGATGATCGACGGCGACACGGATGTTCTGCAGCGAGATTCCGGTGTCCAGGAGACGCTTGACGATCTTCAGGACGAGCATGTCCTTGAAGGAGTAGAGACGCTGACTACCCGAACCCGCCGCGCTCCGGATGGACGGGACGACAAGCCCGGTGCGAGCCCAGTAGTCGAGCTGCCGATACGTGATGCCCGCGATCTGGCACGCGCTGGGAACGCGGTAGCCGACAAGTTCGTCCGGGACCGAATCGTCCGGAAACAAGCCTGGCTGGAAGTCCGGGACGGAAGTCGCCGGGGTCGCCTCGGCCGCGGAGGTGTCGGACGATGCGGCGGTGTCGGACGACGCCGTGTCCACCGCGTCCTGTTCAGCGGTGTCCGGCGTGTCGGACGCTGAACCGTGGCGGCGTTCCTGCGGCTGATCTCCCACTGACTGCTCCCTCTTCGGATGTCTCGACACTGCGCACGGATCGCCAACTTCGTTCGATCCGGCCGGGCTCAATTCCCGGCTTCCTGCCGCGTGAGGTCCATTCCGCGTACGAGGCCAGAGTACTCCCCGGCACGCAGCGACGACATGGGATCGCCGAGCGGAACTCACAGGCGGAACGTTAGGACCCGAGTGAGGGCGAATCAACGCAACGCGCCGTAACACTGAACCTAAAGTTGAGGTTGAGACTCTTCCGTTATCGAATCGGGCGCTCTACCCGCCGGTGGCCTTGAAATCATCCGGGGATACCGACTCGAGAAACTCCTTGAACTTCTCGACTTCGTCTTCGCGTTCGTCGGGCATCAGCAAGCCCGCTTCGGCGAGGACCGGCTCCTCCGCGTAGATGGGAACTCCTGCGCGCAGCGCGATGGCGACCGAATCGGACGGTCGAGCCGAGACGCGCACCTCTTTGTCGAACACGAGATCGGCGTAGAACGTGCCCTCCTGGAGGTCGACGATTCGAACCTCTTTCAGGGTGTGCCCGAGGGCGCCGATCAGGTCTTTGATCAGGTCGTGGGTCAGCGGTCGGGCCGGCTGGACGCCTTGCTGCTCCAGCGCGATGGCTGCCGCCTCCGTCTGCCCGATCCAAATGGGCAGATACCGTTCTCCATCGGACTCCCGCAGCAGGAGAACCGGCTGGTTCTGCGGCTGCTCGACCCTGATACCGACGACTCGCATCTCACTCATGGTGACTGCCTCCCACACGCGTTGAAATCGGGCCGCAGGTCTGGGTCCGTCCACTGCATTCGAGTCTATGGGAAGTCGGCGGTCGTAGTGGTGTCCGCCGACTTTCCTCCGTACATCAACGATCGAGTGCCCCGCGCACCGCTGCCTTCACGAGACACGTGTGCAGAGTCAGCGACAACGCCGCGAGTTCGCGGATCATCTCCTCCGCGCGGTCTCGCGCACCGGCGTCTCGGCTCTTCGCAACGGGCCCGGCGATCTGCGCGACCAGACCCGCCTCGCGGTCGGCGGCCAATTTGAACGCGCGAAGGTGCCGAACTTCGAGTCCGAATTGCAACATCGCATGTGCGGTCTTGGCCAGAACGACCGAGCCTTCGTCGTAGAACCCGGCCTGGCCGGGCGTGATCAGGCCGGCGCGGATCAGCTCGGTGAGGAACGAATCCTCGATTCCCGCGCGCTCCAAGAGATCGCTCTTGCTCAGACGCACCTCACGGTCGGCGAGGAACTCTTCCGGCGACACCTCCCCCGGCGCGACGCTCAGCGAGCGCGGCCGGCGGGAGGTCGGCTCGGCACGCTCGACACGCGCCGCGCCACTGTCGATGGCCTCCAGTTGCTCCTTGATGACCTTCAGCGGCAGGTACTGATCTCGCTGCGCCGTCAAGACGTACTTCAGGCGTTCGCAATCGGCGATGGAAAACCGCCGATAGCCGGACGGCGTACGTTCCGGCGAGATCAATCCCTCTGCTTCGAGAAATCGGATCTTGGAGATGGTGACGTCGGGGAAGTCGGGCCGTAGTCGATCGAGGACGGAGCCAATCGACATCCCCCCGGGAGACCGCTGCCCGACGGCGGTCACTGGCTGCCCGCACCCGCAGACGACTCGCCGACCTGAGTACCGGCACCGCCGCGAGGCCCGGTCAGGAAGACCAGGCGGAACTTTCCGATCTGTACCTCGTCACCGTTGGCCAGAACGGCAGAGTCGACCGGTTCACGGTTGACGTACGTGCCGTTCAGGCTGCCCACGTCGACGACCTGGAACTCGTCCTCGTCCTGGCGGAATTCTGCGTGGCGACGGCTCACGGTCACGTCGTCCAGGAAGATGTCGCTGTCGGGGTGGCGGCCGGCCGACGTCGTCGGCTGGTCGAGCAGGAAACGGGAGCCGGCGTTCGGGCCTCTCTTCACCACGAGAAGCGCGGACCCGACCGGAAGGCCCTCCACACCCGACACCGGAGCCTCGGACGTCTGACTCGTCGCCGAGTTGTCCAGCTCCTGCAGGAAGTCTGCACGGAAGACCGAAGTGGTCTCCGCCGGCGACTCTCCGTAGATGCCGTCGTTGTCGTTCTCGCTCACCGTTTCTCCTTCTCAGTCCGATCACCCGGGCGACGTACACCTCGGGTCTCGCAGTAGACAGCTTTCACGTTCAGTTCTTTGTGCGGACCTGTGCCCCCGACACGGCATCTACATACCCACGACCGTACCCTGCACACGAGCATGGGTGTAGACCGTTTCTCCGGTCCGCTCCCGCGAAGTTACCCGGCCGTAATGGCAGCATATCCGTCCGCGTCGAGCATCTGTGACACCGCCGCGTCCAGTGTCGCTTCGGTGTCGACTTCCAACTCCACCAACCACCCGTCGGTGTACGGACCCGAGTTGACCTTCTCGGGCGCAGCATCCAGATCTTCGTTGACAGCAACGACTTTGGCCGTCAACGGCGCGAAGACGTCGGACACGCTCTTCGTCGACTCGACCTCGCCCAACGAAGTTCCTGCTGTGACCTCGTCGCCGACGGAGGGAAGTTGAACGAAGACGACGTCGCCGAGTTGTCCTTGGGCGAAGTCGGTGATGCCGATCCTGACCGTCGTCGGTCCCGTCCGCAGAACCCATTCGTGCTCGGGCGTGTACGACAATTCGGCGGATGGCGCGTTGTCACTCAACTCGGCAGTCCTTTCGGGTGGTAGTCGAGCGGGCTCGACCTAGTTTCCGGGCTGAGCGTATTGACGTGATCGCGGGTCTCGCAAGGCAGACACGGTGACCTGCTGAGATTGAGACACTGCGCACTCCCCACTGCTTTTCGCAACCGTGTCGACGACGCCACCGGGGATGTCCAGCGCGGCCGACAGCGTCGGCGGGTCGCCGATCGCGGTGATGACGAAGGGCGCCTTCAATTCCCGGCCGTCGACCACCGTGTTACCCGCCGGACCGGCGATCCAGGAATCGATGCCTATGCGAACCGTTTCGTCTGTGGCACCGGCGATCTGCATCGCTTCGGCACCGGCTGCTCGAAGTTCCTGTACTGCATCGACGAGAACCTCGGACCCGACGCCGTTTCGTGGGTCGGTCACCGTGACGACGACGCCAGGCCCGGTCGCTGCGACCGACCCGACCTGGATCGACAGTGCGTCGAGCTCGGCCCGAGCCTCGTCCAGCGCCGCGCCGGATCCCCCGCTCTCGTTCTGCAGCGTCGTCAACGTGTTCTGCAGGGTGGCGATGTCCTCCCGGATGGCTGCCTCTCGGCGGCCGAGGTTGTCCAATACGACGAGCAGATCGGCCGGCCTCGCGGAGTCGAGATAGTCCTCGTCGTCGTTGACTCGCACCTGCGCGGCCAGGCCGATTCCGAGGACCGTCATCAGCAGAACAGCCAGGCATCCGAACACGACCGACCGACGACGGTTCTCACCGCGGCGTTGATGGCGACCTTCCTGCGACACGGTGTCTCACGCTCCGAACAGGCGACGCCGGAGTGCCGCAGCGTTCCCGAAGATCCTGATACCGAGGACG
Organism: Rhodococcus sp. B10; assembly: GCF_011770055.1. Lineage (NCBI taxonomy): Bacteria > Bacillati > Actinomycetota > Actinomycetes > Mycobacteriales > Nocardiaceae > Rhodococcus > Rhodococcus sp. B10. The sequence goes on from NZ_JAAFYV010000009.1 coordinate 73,483, forward strand.
ACGACGATCGCGGTCGACAGTTGGGTTCCGACACCGAGCTGATCGCCGAGCCACACGATCGACGCGGCAACGAGCACGTTGAAGACGAACGAGACGACGAACACCTTCGCGTCGAAGATCTCGTCGAGGTAGGCACGAAGACCGCCGAACACGGCGTCCAACGCGGCCACGACGGCGATGGGCAGATACGGGGCCACGGGGTCGGGCACCTCGGGACTCGCGACGCTCCCGATGACGACACCGATCGCGAGTGCCACGAAGGCCAACAGAATCAGGCTGCCACCGCGTCGCCGGTGCTCCGGCGGTTCGTGCGGAGAATCGTCGACGTCCTTGTGCGTGCGCTCGTCGGTCATCGTAGGCCGTCCTGGTGTGCGAGGGCGATCGGGCGGCTGGCCGCTGCGGGTAGATCGATCTCGGACTCGGCTCGCACGTCGAATCCGACGCGGTAGAGCTGCGACAGCGCCGACATCCGGAGGTACGCGTCGCTGACCGAGAATCGAGCTTGCAGCTGTGTCGGCGACCCTATCGCCGACACGGTGTAGGGCGACGACACCGGCCGATTGTCGACGAGCATCGCCCCTCCCGCCTGCCTGATGGTGACACCAGGACCGATCCTGATACCGCCGACCGCAACCGCTTCGGCGCCGCTGGCCCAGAGGGAGTTGACGACGACTTGCAGGTCTCGATCCAACACGGTCGCGGCGGACGATCCGCGGGGCCGGGTGGACGCGTCGGACAGGCTTGCCGCGGCCGGCGGCTCGGACACGACGACGCTGATGCCGGGGCCCGTCACGGGCGTCGTTCCTGCCGCGTCCGCGACGGACTGCAGCGAGCCGAGTACGTCGTTGCCCGCATCGTCGCTCTGCAAGGCTTCTCGTCGTGCCTCGTCGACCGCGACGACCAGTTCGGCGCGCTGCGCATCGAGCTCGTCGGCGCGATGTGACGCCTCGCGAGCTGCACCGAGCGCATCTCGTCCCACCCCCGGAGCATCGGACGGGTCGAGCGCCGTGCGGCCGACGGCGACGCCGAACACTGCCCCGACCGCGAGCGTTCCTGCGATCGTCCAGGTGGCGGCCGACCGTCGCGAGCGGTTGTTCTTCGCGTGGCGAGATTCCGACGCGGCCGCGTAGCCCGGGTCCAGATGTTCCGACGTCAGTGACCGAAGGAGCGAGGACTGGGGATTGCGCTGCGCCGGCCTACGCATGAGGAGTCGGCCTGCTTTCGGCTGTCGGAGTCGTCATGCCGACGAGAATCGCCTGGTACGTGTACAAGATGCCGGTCCACGTGTACAACGCCGTCCCCCAGACCAGGAGTGCATATCCGATCGGCGAGCACACGTCTGCGACGGTCGAATCCCCCGCAGCGATCAGCAGGACGGGCAACGCCATCATGATGACGAACGTCGCCGCCTTGCCGAGGTAGATGACCTGCGGCGGAGGGAGTCCCCGTCGCCGATACACGAACATCGTTCCCGCCAGGACGAGATCCCGCCCGATCAGCAAGGCCGCAACCCACCACGGAATGATGCCGCGCACGACGAATGCGACGAGCGCGGTGACTACCGACAGCCGATCCACCAACGGATCGAGCAGTTCACCGAGCCGCGACGACTGGTCGAGGGCGCGGGCGAGCTTCCCGTCGAGCCAATCGGTCGCACCACTCGCGAGCAGCACGGCGAGCGCGAGACCGTCGGCGTGGCGGACCAGGAGCAGATAGAGGAACAGCGGAATCAGCAGCAGACGGAGCACACTGAGAACGTTCGGAACGGTCAGGATGCGATCGCCCCGATCGGTTTCGGACGGACTCACCACTCGCACCTCGATTCCTGAACTGTCGAACGCAGATGCGTCAGCGCCACGCGAACACCGGCTGTTCGAAGTCTGCCACGCGTGTGTGTCGTCCTCGAAGTACCACCTCACGGAACTGGTGAACCACCGCGCCCGTAGGCGCGTGGACGAGCGACTCACGGAACGGCCACTGGATCACCGGCCGTTCCGATTGCTCGATGGTCACGAATCGCGGATCGGTGTCGATTTCCGACACCCCGACCTCGTACACGATGGCGACCTCGTCGGGACTCGGTTTCAGCTCGGCCAAGCGGTCACCGACCCAGACGACGAACGGCGTGATCACATAGCCCGATCTGGTCTCGTAGTCGTCGAGGCGTCCCAGCACGGCATCCTCGTCTGCCCGCAACCCGAGCTCCTCGTGCAGTTCACGCAGGCACGCCTCGACCGACGACTCGCCCGGATCCACACTGCCGCCGGGCAACGCGAACTGCCCCGGGTGTGCACGCAGGCGCGACGGCCGTTTGGTGAGAAGCAGTCGTCGGTGTCCCGGTGTTCCACCGATCGCCAACGCCACGGACGCGGCCCGCTTCGCACCGGCTGGGACCGTCGTGGGGACGAACGACGCGAGAGCAGCGACGATGTCGGAGCGTTCGAGTCGGTAGTCGGGCGGTTCACCGGCGCCCGAAGCGTCCGCCGTGTTCGCTGTCAGGACTTCGCCGACAACGCGACGACGGGAATGACCCGCGACGTCTTCTTCTCGTACTCCGCGAAGCCGGGGTAGAGCTCGGCCTGTTTGCGATACAACTCGTCACGCTCGGTGCCGGTGACCTCCGATGCCACGACGTCGACCGTCGAATCCCCCACCTCGATCGCGGCATCCGGGTTGGCCTTGAGGTTGTGGTACCAGTCGGGATTCGTGTCGGCCCCTGCCTTGGACGCGAAGATGACGTAACGATCGTCGTCGGGCAGGTACATCACGGGACTGATGCGCCGAGCACCGGACTTGGCCCCCGTGCTGTGAAGCAGCAGCAGTGGCGCCCCTTCGAACGGCCCTCCCACTTTGCCGTGATTCGCGCGGAACTCCGCGATGACTTGCTCGTTGAAGTCGGCCATCGAACACTCCTCGTCTGCGGCTGAACGGTGCGGTTCACTCTACCGAGACAGGGCGTCGAAACACCGGCTCCGGTCAACGCGCCGCGGCGCGACCTGCCGATCGGCCCGAGAAGATGCATCCACCCAGGAATGTGCCCTCGAGCGACCGGTAACCGTGGACTCCGCCGCCACCGAACCCGGCCACTTCACCGGCTGCGAACAGCCCGTCGAACGGTTGACCGTCGCGACGAAGAACTCGGGAATCGAGGTCGGTTTCGAGCCCGCCGAGTGTCTTCCGGGTCAGAAGATGGAGCTTGACGGCGATCAAGGGTCCCGACGCAGGATCGGACATCCGATGCGGCGTGGCGATCCGTGCGGCCTTGTCGCCCCGGTATCTACGGGCCGCATGAATGGCCGACACCGACAGGTCCTTGCTGAAGTCGTTGTCCATTTCCCAGTCGCGTGCGGTGACCAGTCGTTCGATGTCGCCTGCTTTCAGTTCGACCTCGCCGATCCGGTTCATGCCGGCTACCAGGTCGCCGATCGAGTCGGCGACGACGAAATCCTCGCCGCGACGCTTGAAGGCTTCGACCGGTCCCGGTGCTCCGGATCGCACGCGTTCGAGAAGCTTGCGGACGCTCTTGCCCGTCAGGTCCGGGTTCTGTTCCTGGCCGGACAGCCCGAACTCCTTCTCGATGATCTTCTGATCGAGCACGAACCACGAGTAGTCGTATCCGGTCCGGACGATGTGTTCGAGTGTGCCGAGGGTGTCGAATCCGGGAAACAGCGGTGCGGGCAACTGTTGTCCGTGCGCGTCGAGCCACAGCGACGACGGGCCGGGCAGGATCCGGATGCCGTGGTTCGGCCACACCGGGTCGAAGTTGGTGATTCCTTCGGTGTAGTGCCACATGCGATCCGGATTGATGACGCTCGCCCCCGCGTCGGCGGTGATCTGCAGCATTCTGCCGTCGACGTGCGCCGGTACACCGGTGAGCATGTGCTTGGGCGCAGGCCCCATGCGCTCGGGCCAGTTCTTCTTGACCAGGTCCCAGTTCGCGCCGATGCCTCCGGACGTGACGATGACCGCGGGCGCGTCGAACTCGAACTCTCCGATGCCGAGACGCGACGACGGGACTCCACGTGGCGCGCTCGACGGTTCGAGAACGGTGCCGCGCACGCCGGTAGCGGCGCCGTCGGTGACGACGATGTCGTCGACACGGTGGCGGTGCGCGAGCGTGACCAGCCCGTCGGCGACGCCTTTGCGCACGATATCGGCGAAGATCTCGACGAGCGCAGGCCCTGTCCCCCAGGTGATGTGGAACCGCGGAACCGAATTACCGTGTCCGGTGGCACCGTATCCACCTCGTTCCGCCCATCCGACGAGCGGGAAGATCTTCAATCCTCTTTGCCGGAGCCAGCTTCGCTTCTCCCCTGCGGCGAACTCGACGTAGGCCTCCGCCCAGCGACGCGGCCACCGGTCTTCTTCGCGGTCGAACCCGGCCGTGCCCATCCAGTCCTGCAAGGCAAGCTCGTGCGAATCCTTGATGCCGAGGCGGCGCTGCTCGGGACTGTCGACGAAGAACAAGCCACCGAACGACCAGAACGCCTGACCACCGAGATTGGCCTCGCTCTCCTGATCCACCAGAATCACGTGCTTGCGCGACGCCACGAGCTCGGCCGTCGCGACCAGGCCTGCCAGGCCCGCCCCCACGACGACGACATCCGCCTTGGAAACGACCATGTCCACCCCTTCTCATCCACACCCCGCCGGTACTGCGCTCCGACTGTAGACGCCGTGGCGAACGAGTCGAGGGCGAACGCACGGGTTCTGCACTACTCTGCTGTCGACCGCCGACCGGAAGGTACCTGCCATGCCCGTTCGCACCACCGACGACGATCACGTTCCCAGCGTTCTCTGCGTCCACGCGCACCCCGACGACGAAGCGCTCTTCACCGGGGGCGTGTTGGCCCGCACCGCTCGTCGGGGCGGACGGACCGGCGTCGTCACCTGTACGTGGAGTGAGGGAAGCGGCCGGGTCGAGGAACTCCGGCGGTCGCTCGACATTCTGGGCGCCGGCGAGCCGCGCCTGCTCGGGTACACCGACAACGCGTTCGACGACGGGGTGAAGTTCTGTTCCGCGCCGTTCGACGAGGCGGTCGGTAAGGTCGTCGGCCACATCAGGGACTTCCGTCCCGACGTCGTCGTCACGTACGACGCCTTCGGTTCCTACGGACATCCGGACCACGTCCACGCACACAGGGTGACCATTGCCGCTGTCGAGGCCGCGAGTCACCATCAGCTGTACCCGGAGGCGGGGACGCCGTGGGCGCCGTCGCATCTGTGTTTCGCGACGTTCCCTCGCAGCGAGGTCGAGAACCGATGGGGAACTCTGTTCGGCGGCACAGCACCGCAGCCCGGCCCCGGAATCCCCGGCGTCGACGACGAGCTCGTGACGGTGACCGTCGACGTACGAGAATTCTTCGATACGAAGTGGGCCGCATTCACGGCCCACGAATCCGAACTCACGCGCGGCGGCGGCGCGAGCCAGTTCGTCGCCATGAACGACTCGGATCGACGCGACACCCTCGGCACGGAGTGGTTCATCCATCGACAGCTGAGAGGCGACGCGACGGACCCCTTCGCACCTCGGTGACCAGCGCGTCGACGCGGCCGCGTCGTGGTGTCGCCGACGACGCGTACCGTGGTCGACGACCACTGAAGTCGAACGAGTAGGTCCGGAGAGTTCACCTCGTGCGATGGGACGACCGGCTGCGTCGCGAACGTCTGGCGCAGACTCGGCTGGGGCACGACTGGATCGTTCTCGGCCGAACGCGTCGCGCGCTCCTACGCACGGCACTGGCCGTCATTCCACTCCTGCTCGTGCTGAATCTGTACTGGCAGCACGACGTCGCGCCCGAGCAGCGCAGACTCGCGTCGACGACTCCTCAGGTCGACCAGATCTTCGATGCAGCGGATCCTCGAGACCGCGCTACCGCCGTCGTCGACATGGTCGGACTGGGCAACGTCGATGCAGCACCGACCGCGATGTCGCTCCCCGCATTCGGTGCGATCGGCCGCGTCTGGGCGGTGCGCTACGACAACCGCGGTATCGACACCGAGGTGATCGGCCAGCTGATCGCCGCGCGCGCGAAGACCGCGGAGGTGAAGAACGTCGTGCTGGTCGGCCACAGCATGGGTGGCGTCGTCGCGCTCGAGGTCGCGCAGCATCTGTACGAGGACAGCGACGTCCGCGTGACCGGAATCGTGTTGGACTGCACGCCCCTCGACCTGCACGCCGTGCGCGCAGGCAGCCGAGACGCAGGTGAGAACCTGTTGCGGTGGATCGGCTGGTTGCCGGGAGCGCGTGAGAGTCGCACGCTACGCACCGTCGTCGAGATGGCCGCTCGCTCCGAGAGATTCGTCGACCTGCACTCGTCGTGGTACCCGAGAATTCACTGGGACGACGCCGTCGACGCGTTCGACGAAGTCATGCGGGACAAGATCCTGAATCCCTCGGCCGCGAGCAACGGGTTCATCGAGTCTCAATTCAGGACCATCGTCGCGTCCGGCGCACTCGACAACCTCGATGCGCTGAACCGCCCGGTCGACGGAAAGCCCAGTCCGGCAATCGTCTTCTTGCGTCCCTCGATCGGACGCGCGGACGGCGTCGTCGACGTCGACTATTCGCAGTCGATCCTGTTCGACCGAGTAGGTGGATCCGACGGGCAGCTACGTGTCGTCCGCATGCCGGGAACCGGTCATGCGAATCCGCGCCAGGAACCTCAGCGGTACAACGATGCCGTCGTCGACCGTGTACTGCCGTTTCTCGAACCACGCGTGTTCTCGTCGGGCCGCTCGGCGCTCCCGGTGAGCGGCGACGTCACTCGTCGGACGACGTCGCCGGGGTGACCGACGCCGCGGCGGCCCGCGACGCTATGGTCGTGACGGACACCCAGCGTGGATCCATCCGAAACCCCTCAGGAGTTATCCGATGCCCCACCCGTATCCGGTGCGCGAAATCGCGAGGCAAGCCGGCGTCAGTGAGGCGACCGTCGATCGCGTCCTGCACAAACGTCCAGGTGTGCGTGCCGGTACCGTTCTGCAGGTGGAACAGGCGATCGCCGACCTCGACCGTCAGCGCACGCAACTGAGGCTCTCCGGCCGGACGTTCATGGTCGACGTCGTGATGGACACACCCAATCGATTCTCCCGTCTCGTGCGCGAGTCCCTCGAGGCCGAGCTACCGGGCTTGCGGCCCGCGGCCATCCGCGCACGGTTTCATCTGAAGGAGGGTTGGCCGGTCGACGACCTCGTCGCGACCCTGGACTCCGTCGCCGCGAAGGGCAGTCACGGCGTCATCCTGAAAGCTCCGGACACACCGGCCGTGGCTGCGGCGATCGATCGAGTGACGGCCGCGGGCGTTCCGGTTCTGACGCTCGTGACGGACGTACCCGCGAGCAATCGAATCGCGTACGTCGGGATGGACAACCGCGCCGCGGGAAGCACTGCGGCATATCTGGTGTCGCAGTGGCTACGGCAGTCCGACGCGGCCGTCCTGGTCATGACGAGCCGCAACTTCTTCCGCGGCGAGGAAGAACGAGAGATGGGCTTCCGTGCCGCGATGCGAGCACGAGACCCAGGTCGTCGCATCGTGGAGATCTCGGACACCGACGGCCTCGACGACACGTCTCGGATACTCGTCGCCGCCGAGTTGGAGCGAGGCCAGGACATCCGCGCTGTCTACTCCATCGGTGGCGGCAATTCCGGTGTGCTCGATGCATTTTCGGCCGCCGGACGCGAATGTGAAGTGTTCGTCGGACACGATCTGGCCCAGGAAAATCGTGCGCTTCTGCAGACCGGTCACCTGACGGCGGTGTTGCACCACGACCTGCGCGAGGACATGCGGTACGCGGCCCGGTCCATCATGACGTTCCACGGGGCGCTGCCGGGCTCGGTCCGTACGGTCCGGTCCAAGATCGACGTCATCACCCCGCACAACATGCCGGGGCGATGACGCGTTCGGTGTCAGTTGTTCTCGGGGAGGCCGCTGATCCAGGACGTGCTGCGGACACCGTCGGTGATCGCGAGGACGTCGGCGAGCAATTCCTCGTCGATGGGCGCCGAGACGGCGGCCACCGCTGCATCGAGGTTCTTGGCCTTGGTCGTGCCGATCACCGTTGTCGCACAACCGGATCGCTGAATCGAGAACTGGTTGGCGAGGAAGGACACGTCCACGCCGCGAGCGGCACACAGCGCGGAGACGGCGCGTGCCGCATCGAGAATCTCCTGCGGGGCAGGCAGATCGATCCGTAGGCCTGCTGGTGTCAGTAGACCGAGAGCGACTGCGGCAGCGTTGATCACGGCCGTGTCGTTGTCGCGGCACACCGGAGCGAGTACCGTCTCGAGTTCGGTGTTCAGCAACGTGAAGTGAGCGTAGGAGAGGATCACGTCGAGGTCCGTCTCGGTCACCGCGCGGGCCAGCGTGTGCATCGGATATCCGGTCATGCCGATGTAGCGGCACTTGCCCTCGTCGCGCAGCGAGACGAGTTCCGCGTAGGCGTCGCCGAACACGCCGTCGAGAGAGACGAACTCGATGTCGTGCAGCTGGAACACGTCGACGTGATCGGTGCCCAGCAGCTCGAGGCTGCGCTCGAGGCTCGTGCGAATACCGTTGGGCGAGAAGTCGAAATCGTTCGCACCGTTACGTCCTGCCTTGGTGCCGATCAATACCTCGTCGCGTATACCGGCGACGGCGCGACCGAGCCGGCGTTCGGCCAACCCCTGTCCGTAGTACGGGGACGAGTCGAAGAAATTGATTCCGGTGTCGACTGCGCGATGAACGGCATCGAGCGCCGCCGTTTCGTCGGCACTTCCGAACATATCGCCGAGGGGGGCCGTTCCGAACGATACGGCGGAGACCTTCAGCCCGGTGCTACCGAGGGTGTTGTACTGCATGGATTTTCGCGACTCCAGTCAGGTGAGGTGGTGCACCCGATTATTCAGGGCGCGTGGCGGCTCCGACAAGCGACCTTTCCATCAATTGTCCCTCGAGGTCACGAGAGCACCGTTTCGGCGCTCGAAGCCCTTGCGGTCGTAGAGGCGAACGACGACGAGACCGACCAGAAGACCGATCGCCATACCGATCGACGTCATGGTCACTCCGTGTCCGAGGCCTGCGTCCCATCGGGCGTCGAAGTAGAGGATCGCGCGCACCGCGAGGTAGACCTGGTGCATCGGCTCGAACTGTGCGAGCCATCCGAAGATCCTCGGTGCGGCGCTGATCGGGACGGTTGCGCCCGCCGACGGTAGCCCCAGAACGACGAACAGGATCAGGTTGATCAACAGGCCGAGCGTGCCGAACACCGACACGATGGACACCGCCGTCACACCGACCGCGGTGATGGCCAACGCCCCGTACATCCACAACAGCAGCGAATGCGACGACGGCATACCCAGTGCATGGGAGATCAGCAGATACAAGGCCGACACCACCAGGCCGACGATGGCCATGAGCGCCCACTTGATCAGCATGGTCTGCAGGCGGGATATGGGCGCGGACGCCGTGTGACGGAAGAACGGCCCGTACTCGGTCGGCGTGAATCCCAGGACGCTGTCGACCAGAGAGCTGACGACCATCGCGCCCGTGAAGCCGGCGAGAAGGAGCAACAGCGCGTAGTAGAACGCAGACAGGCCGAGGCCGGTTCCGTCCGGGAGTGGATCGTGCGGAGTGACGATGATGTCGATCGGCTCGGCGAGCGTCAGTGCAGCGGCGCCCGAGATCGGCGACGCTTCGGTCGCACCGAGCTGTGCCTGCACCTGCTCCGTGAGCTGTTGTCCGACCTTGGCATTGGCTTCACCGAGCGCCTGATCGCCGATCGCGCTGAACAACGACGAGCCGAGGGTTCCTGCGCGCGGGTTCGTGTAGACGGTGATGACAGGCTTGTCGACGTCGCCTGCAACGACACTGGCCTGCGCCAGTATGGACAGACGTTTCGTGAAGTCGCTCGGAATGACGATGGCGCCGAACACGTCTCCACTGTCGAGTTGGTCGTGCGCCTGCGCGATCCCCATCTGCCGGAGGTCGACGGTGTTCGGGTCGATCCCTTCGACCAGTCCATCGCGAATCTGATTGCCGAAATTCGCCTGTTCACCCGTCGGCAGAACGTCCCCTTCATCGCTGACGACGAGAGCGATCGGGAAGTCGTGCAAGCTCTTCTTCGGATCGAGGATGCCACCCATGTACACCGCAGCCAGCACGGACATCAGCACCGACACCACGAGGATCGGTGCGATCCACAGTCGAGGCCCGCGAAGCGCACCTGCACCGGATCGCTCGTGCTGCCCGTGCTCGGGCTTCTCGTCTGTCATCCACGACTCCTCGAACGCAGTGAGAGGTCCGTCGCGTGCACCACGCGGCAAACCCTTGCCGGTCGGCGACACCGATCGCCGATCACCGGAAGCCTACTTCCGTCCCTCGTAGGGCGGGTGCGCCCAGGGTCGTCGTCCACGACGGCACATCTTCCGGAGCGACGCCTCCTGCTTCGCCGTAGATCACGGCGAGCGTGTCGCGTTCGAAGTCCGAGCCTTCGTAGGCACTCGGCAGTGCAGCGTCGGACACCGCGGGTACCGCGGAGTACTGCGGCGCCGGCAACTCCGGAACATCCTGCGGCCCCGGGTTTCTCGACGGGACCTGGTACGAACCGTCGTTCACGGAACCGCCCGGGTACTGGCCGAAGAATTCACCGGCGGCGGTATCGGCAGGTTCGAAGCACCGGGGCCCGCGGTTGTCGAGGAACCGCGGCTCGTCCTGGTTCGGCAGGTAGCGGCCCTTGGGGTTCACGATCGGCATCGTGACGTTGATGCCGCGGTATTCGTCGCCCACGCCGATGACTTTCTGCGCCTCGGCAACTGTCGGAACGAACTGCGCGAACGTACATCCGAACGCAGGCGAGTACTCGGCCAGAAGCTCGAGCGCTCGACGGGAGTCCGCGGCGATGCCGACGAGGTTGTCCGAATTCGCCTGCAGGAAATCCGAAGTCGTACCGCCCGTCGACGTGAGTGTTGCGATCAGCGTGTCCACCGCAGGTCGCTGTTCGACCACGGTGTTCCCTGTCACGGCGAGATTGTCGAGGGCGTCCACCAACTGCGGGGCCGCATCCGAATAGGTTTGCGTCAGATCCGCGAGGCCACGCAGATCGTCCTGAATGGTGGGCAGTTCGGTGTTCAGGGCGGCGAAGATGCGCTCGAGTCGGTCGATCGTCAACCCGAGATCGCTGCCGCGCCCGGTCAGTCCCTGCGCCAGCGCTCCGAGCGTGCTCGCGAGGTCTTGCGGCGGAACGGCTTCGAGCAACGGAAGCAGGTTGTCCAGCAGCTGGCCCACCTCGATGGCTGCGCCGCTCGTGTCCTGCCTCAGCACGGAGCCGTTCGTGATCGGCTCTCCCTCCGCGCCTTTCGGCACGATCAGCGACACGAATCGCTCACCGAACAACGTCTTCGGCAGAAGACGAGCCGTCGTGTCCGACGGAATGAGGTCGGCCTTGTCCGGATCGATGGCCAGACGGGCGGTGACCACACCGTCGGCCGCCGACGTGGATCGCACCTCCCCCACGATCAAGCCGCGAACCTTCACGTCGGCGTTGGTGGGCAACGCGTTTCCGACGGAGTCGGTGATCAGATCGACGTCGACAACCGTCTTGAACGTCTTGGTGTACGACGTGATCGACCACGCGACGAACACGATGATCATCAGGAACAGGAGCATGCCGAGCAGTCGCCGCTTCAGCGGTGACGGAGATTCGATCATGCGGCGACGCCCGGCCGCGACCCGATTCCGACCGAGCGTCGTGCAGACCGACAGGACGACCCGAGGAGGGGGTGTGCGCTCATTCCGCGAATCTTAATGTAACGCGGGGTCACAGTTACAAGAGAATGTGACGCACACGATCACCCGACGGCTGTCACTCCGCGCGACGGCCAGTGACCAACAGATACTCCCATTCCATCGACGTTCCGTCGTAGAACTCTTCGGCCAGTTCCCGCAGGGTTGCGTCCAGTGCACGAACCTTGTCCGGCTCGGCCTCGATGCGGGAGTACACCGCGATGGTCGGACCGTACTTGGCCTTGAAGTAGTCGAGGAAGCCGTCGGGCTCCGTGAACATGTCGACGACCAACTTCTTCCTCGTGCACTGCAGGTCGGCAACTCGATCTCCGAACAACTCTCGCACATGAGCCTCGTCACCCCACAGGGGCGGAGGCTGCGCTCCGGGCGGTGGCGGTGCCGCGTACGGCTTCAGTGCGGCGAACATGCGGCCGATGAAGCCAGCGGGGGTCCAGTTGACCATCCCTATCGACGCGCCTGGCCGGGCGACGCGAATCATCTCGTCGGCTCCCGCTCGATGGTGCGGCGCGAACATCACCCCGATGCACGACAGCACCGCATCGAACTCGCCGTCCTTCCACGGGAGCGCCTCGGCGTCGGCCTCACGCCACTCGATGTCGGTGAGTCCGCGTTCTGCCGCGAGTCGCCGTCCTTCGTCGAACAATTCCGGTGTCAGGTCCGAAGCCACGACGTGCGCGCCGCATGCCGCAGCGGCAAGCGCCACGTTGCCGCTGCCCGCAGCCACGTCCAGTACTCGTTGTCCTGGCGATATCGAACACGCATGGACGAGCATCGGTCCCAGTTCGCCCACTACCTCGGCTGCAATGGCCGGGTAGTCACCCATCGCCCACATCGAGCGATGAGCCGCCTTCAGCGCACGGTCGGCGGCGATGGTGTCGATCGAGTCGGTCATGACATCCTCCTCTCGCGATTCGTTACCTCGACATGCTGTCTTCGAATGGTAAAAGCACTGCTCCCACTGCCTCCAGTACTGAATCTGTACCGCCTCGGGCTTCGGGCGAACAGGACCGGACGACTCTGTCGGTCCCGGCCGACCCGTCGTAACATCCGGCACATGGGGGCGACCTACCACCAGTTGTGTCCCGCGGCGAAAGCGATGGAACTGTTCGACGAGCGCTGGACACTCCTCGTCGTCCGCGAACTCGTTCTGGGAAGCAAACGGTTCAACGAACTTCGACGGCAACTTCCGACGATGTCGCCGACGCTGCTGTCCAAACGCCTGCATCGGTTGTCCGCTGCCGGAATCGTCGAGAAATGCGTCGTCGACGACGACGTCCACTACGCACTCACCGAGTCCGGGCGAGATCTACGCACGGTCGTCGAGGCGCTGGGAGCATGGGGTGCACGCTGGCTCGACACTGCCGACGATGCGCGCGCGCTGACGTGACGACACCTCGCACTGCACCGCGCGCGCTCACCCGTTTTCTCGGCTGCGTACGGAATGATCGAGATGGTGTCCGCATCGGTGCGGGCGGTGACGTGAATTCTGGAGGTATGGGTGGCCGAGCATCGGGTGTTCGATGTGTCCGTTCGCGGCGACGAGGAGGACGCCCGGCAACTATTGAACGACCCCACCATCGCGGTTCTCGACACCGTCGACCAGCAGCGACGATCGCTGGCAGAGCTACTCCCGAGGCCGGTGACCGAGCTCGAGGAGCAGGCGCGGTGGGTGCACTACCCGTGGCGCCGGACCGTCGCGCGAGTTCTCGGCCCCGACGGTTTCCACCGGCTTCGCTTGGACCGCAACCGGGACAAGATCACTCTCGACGAACAACGGACGTTTCGGGGTCTGAAGATCGGAGTCGTGGGGCTGAGCGTCGGGCACGCGATCGCCCATACTCTCGCTCTCGAGGGGTTGTGCGGTGAGCTGCGGCTGGCCGACTTCGACGAACTCGATCTGTCCAACCTCAATCGGGTTCCGGCGTCGGTGTTCGATCTCGGCGTCAACAAGTCCGTTCTCGCCGCCCGTCGCATCGCCGAGATCGACCCGTACCTGCCGGTTGCGGTGTTCACCGACGGCATCACCGAAGCGTCGATCGACGAGTTCGTCGACGGGCTCGATCTGGTAATCGAGGAATGCGACTCGTTGGAAGTGAAGCTGCTCGTCCGCGAGCACGCACGCCGACGGCGTATCCCGGTGGTCATGGAAACCAGCGACGGCGGAGTGCTCGACGTCGAGAGGTTCGATCTCGACCCGGACCGACCGCTGCTGCACGGACTGCTGCCGGATCTCGGACCCGCCCGGTTCTCGACCATGACTGCCGAGGAGAAGACGGCAATAGCTGCATCGATCCTCGACCCCGCGAAGATCACCGCCCGGATGGCGGCATCGGTACCGCAGATCGGATCGACTCTGTCCACGTGGCCGCAGCTCGGCGGCGATGTCGCGCTCGGCGGGGCGGCCGTGGCCGCGGCAGTACGGACGTTCGGACGCGGTGAGTCTCTCCCGTCCGGTCGCAGACGTATCGATCTCGACGCACTGCTGCGCGCCGGTGAGGATCCGCTGACCCGACATCGTGATTCCGCGGCACGCGCCGCCGTGCCGTCGCAGTCCGCATCGGGTGACGACGCCGACACCGCGTAGCGGACTAACTTCGTGCGTGTGATCTCTAGGTAATGTTCGTTCGGTCCACTTCCCGATTCGAGGGTTTCGACGATGAATGTGTTTGCCCGGTTGCGCCCGCGTTCGTGGGTGAGCTCGTGGCGTTCGCATGTCGACACCCGCACGTCGATGGTGATCCTCAGCGCGACCGGCGCCGTGCCGCTTCTGGTCATCGCGATGATCTCGCCGACGTTCCTGCGACCGAATGCCTTTCCGCTTCTGATCGGTGTGCTCCTCTTCACCGCGGTGACAGTGCTGTTCGCGGCACGGGTGGGGCGTCTGACCGAACAGCAGTTCGCCGTGCTGGGTTTCGGCGGGATGGCCGGTGTCGCAGTGTGCGCCTACCTCATTGCCGACCCGGCGGGCATGCGGGCAGTGACGTCGATGTTGGCGATCGTGCCTGCCATCGCGGCGTCGGGGTCGCCGCCGCGCGTGACCATTGCTTTGACCGCGGTGTCGGTCGCCATGGCCACGGCGTTGTCGATCGAGGGCATGGGGTCGTCGGGCTGGGCGGTCACCGCTGTGGCGATCGGTGCCGCCGCAACCGCTGTGCTGGTTCCCGTCGTCCTCATCACCGGCCTTCGCCGTGCCCTGCATGTGATCAACGAACAATTGCGAGTACTGGCGAGCACCGACCCGCTGACCGGGTTGGTCAATCGCCGTGGGTTGCTCACGCTCACCGAGAAATTGCTGGACACGGCCGCCAGGCACGACTTCCCGGTATCTGCGTTGGTGGTGGACATCGACCTGTTCAAGACCGTCAACGACACCGACGGCCACGCGGCCGGTGACCGAGCTCTGACTGCAGTCGCGCAAGCCCTCGTCGATGCCGCGGACGACGCCGGAACACCGAACGCGATCGTCGCGAGAATCGGCGGTGAGGAGTTCCTCGTCCTCGCGCCGAGTCGACCTGGTGCGGACCTCGCGGACAAGGTGCTGCACCGGGTTCGGTCGGACTGCACGGTCACCGTCAGCGTCGGAGCTCTCACCGTCGACCTGCAGCAGGCATCCCCCGGCACGGAACCTCGCCCACCACGGTCGAACGGCACCGAACGGGATATCGATGCGGTCCTCGACCAGGTGGTCCGTGCGGCCGACATCGCTCTGTACGCGGCGAAGAGCGCCGGCCGCGACCACGCCTGCCACGCAGGGGTTCTGCGGATTCCCTGGGGAGCGGACTCGGTGCGCGGCACACGCATCAGAGCGACCGCCGACCCTCGTACTGCGACCGGTGAGAGATCACGCGGCGACGGCAGCCGCAGAGTGTCGTAGAGCCCGCGCGTCGCGATACATGCGGGACAACACGTCGGGCCGAGCGTCGACCTGGATGCTCCGGCGATCCCACCACATGATGCGGGTGCGGTACCGCTCGTCGGGATACGCGGCGTAGGGCACGTGCTCTGCGACGCGGCCACCCGACGACTCCCACCGTCGCAGAACGTGTTCCGCTGCGGTCGCCATGATCCATCGCACGTTCATCGCATCCATCGTCGGCACCGCGACGCGAGCGAGCGCACCTGCGACGGCGCCTGCGTCGGCGAAATCGGCGTCCACCCAGGCGGTTTTCATCTCGACGACGCCGTCGCGCAGCCTCGAGTCGATCATGTCGCGGACTTGTTCGCGGCCGATGTTCCCCGCCCACTCCGTCATCGCATGCGACTGGTCGGCACTCGTGTATGCGCCCTGGCCGCGAACTCCGCCGACGACGGCGCCGGTTCCGTCGATCGACACGAAGAACAACGCCGTATCGGACGCAAGGTGCCGCGAGTCGGCATCCAGGACGACCTCGACGCCGTGCTTCGCGTACGAGATGTGCGCCCCGCGGAGGTATTCGGACCACAGGTCCGGGTCGTCGAGAGGTGTCGTGCGGACGAGGGTAAGACCGGTGAGGGCGTCGTGCACCTCGGCGCGCCCGACGTACCGCCAGGAGCGAGCAGGTGCTGTGTCGACTGTCGAGAAACTCATCTGTGGACCTTTCGGGGAACCGCTCCGAGCGGATCTGTGGGAAAAACGTGCGAATGTCGGTGCTTGCCCATGAAAACAGGCACCGCGGTCAATTCTCTGTGCCGGGACCACCTTGTACAACGTGCGCGCGCATGACCCCTGTCCATCGAGTATCCGCAGAACGGGTACGAGAGGCCGAATTTCGCCGGTGCCGGTCCCGAGGCCGCACGAATCGCATTGCTGTTCAGGGTGTTCCGACACCGCCGCGCGAGCGCGGGCGCTAGACTCTCGCATTGTCGGAGTCTCGTGTCACCGCACCCCACCAGGTCCGACCCGGAAAGGGCGCCATGGGCATGCAGGACACAGACAGGGCTGTCTCCCAGCGAAAGCCGTGGCGAGCCGCGTCGATCGCCCTGCTCGTGGTCGCGCTGTACCTGGTCGTGGTGACGATCTACGGTCTCGGAGACCGTACGGGAGCGCCCGATACTCGCGAACCTTCCGCGTCGGGCGCCCTTGTGTATCTCGACGTGGTCGGGGTGGACGGCGCGAATTTCTCGATCGACGCCAGAGTGACCGTCTATCCGGGACAGGATCTCGTGGACGACGACGGTTACCTGAAAGACGACCTCGTCGTCGACGTCTCGCCGCTCGCCGCGGGTGATCGGCTCGAGTACGTCGCGGGAACGACGCCGGGGGCCGGACCGGTGACGCTGTACGCGGACGGTGACATCACTCGGTGGCCGTTCGACGTGCACGACGCCGCCGACGTCGCAGTTCGGGTGACCAGCGAATCCGTCCGCGGCAGCATTCCGATCGCCACCGACGTCGCGGTCACCGATTCGCTGTCCGGATGGAATGTTCGAGCGGACGATCCCGATCGGTTGTCACCGCAGTCGTTCGGCGTCACGGCGAACAGGACCGCAGGCTCGGTGATCTTCGCCCTCGCGCTGTGCGTCGTTCTACTCGTGCTGCCGGTGTGCGCGTTGTTCGTGACGGTGCAGACCGTCCGTGAACGCAAGAAGTTCCAGCCGCCGATGGTGACCTGGTTCGCGGTCATGTTGTTCGCAGTTCTGCCGCTGCGCAACCTGTTCCCCGGTAGTCCGCCGATCGGATCGTGGGTGGACTACACGGTGGTGCTGTGGGTCGTCGCAGGTCTCGTCACCGCGATGGGCATGTACGTACTCGCGTGGTGGCGTCAGGCTCCCTAGATCACGCCCGGCTCGGCGCCGGGTGCCTACTGTGGACCGCAAGGCAAAGGCATCGACCCGTTTCACGGCTTGGGAGGGTGAATGGTTGCGTCAGCGAACCTCGAGACTCTGACGGCGATCGAACGACGCGTCCTGTGGTTGTCGACGTCGATGATCCATCACGCCAACCGCATTCGGCCCAACCCGTCCGGCATGAAGGTGGGCGGGCATCAGGCGTCGTGTGCGTCCATGGTCACCATCATGACGACGTTGTGGTTCGAGCAGCTGGGTCCCGGCGATCGGGTGTCGGTCAAACCGCACGCGTCGCCGGTGTTGCATGCGATCAACTACCTGCTCGGAGACCTCGACGAGAAGTACTTGACGACGTTGCGCCAGTTCGGTGGTCTGCAGTCGTACCCCAGCAGGATCAAGGATCCCGATCCCGTGGACTACTCGACGGGTTCCGTCGGAATCGGTGCCACCGCACCGATCTGGGGCACGATCGCGCGTCGCTACGTCGACACGGCGTTCGGCGACACCGGCGGTGGACGGCAGTACTCGCTCGTCGGAGACGCCGAACTCGACGAAGGCGCGATCTGGGAAGCGGTGATGGACACCTCGGTGGCCGAGCTCGGCGAGATCGTGTGGATCGTCGACCTCAACCGGCAGTCCCTCGATCGCGTCGTCCCCAACATCGCCGCCGATCGACTGAGCCGCATGTTCGACGCGGCGGGCTGGCAGGTGATCGTCGTGAAGTTCGGTGCGCTGTTGGAGTCGCTGTTCCAGCGGCCTGGAGGTGATGCGCTGCGGACTCGCATCCTCGACATGCCCAACCCCGAGTATCAACGTCTGCTGCGCTGCACGGCCGAACAGGTCCGTCAGCGACTCCCCGGCGCGGGTGCCGATGCCGTCGACATCGAGAAACTGATCGTCGATCTGGACGACGACACACTGCTCCGCGCGATTCGCAATCTCGGTGGACATGACGTCGATGCGATGAGGCTCGCCTACTCGCAGATCGACGACACTCGGCCGACTGTCGTCATCGCGTACACCATCAAAGGGCATGCACTGCCGACCGAGGGTCACCCGCAGAACCACTCGTCGCTGCTCACCGTCGAACAGTACGACGATCTGGCACGCGAACTCGGCACAGACGTCTCCGATCCGTGGCGGCGCTTCGACGACGGCAGCGACGCGGCCGCGCTCTGCACCGCCCGTGCGCAGGCCCTGCGACGGGACGACGTTCGCCCGACTCCCCCGCCCTCGGTGCCCGTCGACATGGGGCGGACTCCTTCGGGCACGTCGACCACCCAGGCGGCGTTGGGCCGAGCACTACTGGATCTGACGCGCGAGGCCCCCGACGTCGCCCAGCGGGTGGTGACGGTCAGCCCCGACGTCACCTCGACGACCAACCTGGCGGGGTGGCTGAACAAGGTCGGGGTCTGGTCACCCACCGAGCGACGTGACTGGTTCGACGACGACGCGGAGACGATCATGCATTGGCGCGAGAATCCGACGGGCCGACACATGGAACTCGGAATCGCCGAGACGAACCTCGTCGGACTGATCGGCGAGCTGGGTGCCACATGGAGCCGATGGGGTCAGCCGCTGTTTCCGATCGGCGTGCTGTACGACCCGTTCGTCGAACGCGCGCTCGAACCGTGGTCGTACGGTATCTACGCCGGAGGACAGTCGATCCTCGTCGGGACGCCTTCGGGCGTCACTCTCGCTGCCGAGGGCGGCGCGCATCAGTCCATCACCACGCCTTCGATCGGGCTCGAGCAACCTGGTTGCATCAGCTACGAACCCGCGTTCGCCATCGACACGGAATGGACGTTGTTCGCGAGCATCTCGCGACTCGGCCGTCCGGACGGCGTCTCGTCGTACCTGAGACTGTCGACGCGTCCGGTGGATCAGACACTGGCAGCGGTGCCGACCGACCGCGCGGCCCGCGAGCGACGACGGCGCCACGTCGTCGCAGGCGCATACGTGCTGCGGCACAGTCCCGATCCCGCGGTCGTCCTCGTCGGAATGGGCGCGATGATGACCGAAACCCTCGTCGCTGCAGATCGTCTCGCCGAGATGGGAAAGGCGGCCTGCGTCGTGTGCGTCACGAGTCCAGGGCTGCTGTTCGACGCCGTTCAGGCTCGGCGCGGGCTGTCGGACGCGCCGACGTGGATCCTGGACCAGGTCTTCCCCGCGTCGCGACAGGCCCCGATGGTGACGGTCCTCGACGGCCACCCGCACACGCTCGCGTTCCTCTTCGGCATCGGCGGAGTGCGCGGAACGTCGTTGGGTGTGACCGGCTTCGGCCAGGTCGGATCGCTCGACGACGTCTACCGCTACCACGGGATCGACGCTGACGGCATCGTCGGCGCCGCTCTGGACCTCGTCGGCTGAGAACGACGCGTTCACTCAATGGACGGAACGGAGGCAGCAGACCACGGCATGAGCAGAATGCCGACCAAGTAGGTACTGCCCTACCCCTGCGTGGCATCCAGTGCCACACTGGGTGTCTACGAACACAGTTGGACATCCATCTTTTCTGGAGGAGATTTCGTGACTACATCTGTCATCGTCGCCGGTGCTCGCACTCCGGTCGGTCGACTGTCCGGAGCGCTCAAGGATCTGTCCGGATCCGACCTGGGCGGCATTGCCATCAAGGGCGCCCTCGACAAGGCAGGTGTCGCACCCGAATCCGTCGAGTACGTCATCATGGGCCAGGTCCTCACCGCGGGTGCGGGCCAGATCCCCGCCCGCCAGGCCGCCGTCGCCGCCGGCATCCCGATGGATGTTCCGGCGCTGACCATCAACAAGGTGTGCCTGTCCGGCGTCGACGCGATCGCACTCGCCGACCAGCTGATTCGCGCCGGTGAATTCGAGGTCGTCGTCGCAGGCGGCCAGGAATCGATGACGCAGGCTCCGCACATGCTCGAGAAGAGCCGCGCCGGCTTCAAGTACGGCGACGTCACGATGAAGGACCACCTCGCCTACGACGGGCTGTACGACATCTTCACCGACCAGGCGATGGGCGGGCTCACCGAATCCCGCAACGACGGCCCGACCGCGTCGACGCGCGAGGAGCAGGACGCGTTCGCCGCGGCATCGCACCAGCGGGCAGCGTCGGCATGGAAGAACGGCGTGTTCGACGACGAGGTCGTGCCGGTGTCGATCCCGCAGCGCAAAGGCGATCCGATCGTCTTCTCCGAGGACGAGGGCATCCGCGCCGACACCACGACCGAGACGTTGGCGAAGCTGCGCCCCGCTTTCAGCAAGGACGGCACCATCACGGCAGGCAACGCCTCGACCATCAACGACGGCGCTGCAGCGGTGATCGTGATGAGCAAGGACAAGGCCGAGAGCCTCGGACTGTCGTGGATCGCCGAGATCGGTGCACACGGCGTAGTCGCAGGCCCGGATTCGTCGCTGCAGTCCCAGCCCGCCCGCGCGATCGTCAAGGCATGCGCCAAGGAAGGCATCGATCCGGGGGATCTCGACCTGATCGAGATCAACGAGGCGTTCGCTGCCGTCGGGATCGCGTCGACGCGCGAACTGGGCATCGACGAGTCCAAGGTCAACGTCAACGGAGGCGCCATCGCGATCGGGCACCCGCTCGGCATGTCGGGTGCACGCATCGCTCTGCACCTGGCGCTCGAACTGAAGCGTCGCGGCGGCGGCGTCGGCGCGGCGGCACTGTGCGGTGGCGGTGGCCAGGGTGACGCACTGATCGTCCGAGTCCCGAAGCAGTAACCACCCTCGAACGACTCGAACGAGCGGCGCGAACCGGAATGGTCGCGCCGCTCGTTCGCGTTGCACCCGAGGTACATGTATCGAGGGAAAGGCGTTCGTATGACAGAGAAGGTGTGGTTCATCACCGGCACGTCACGCGGTTTCGGTCGGGAGTGGGCGATCGCTGCCCTCGACCGAGGTGACAAGGTTGCGGCTACGGCACGCGACACGTCGACGCTGTCCGATCTCGTCGACCGATACGGCGACTCCGTGTTGCCGATTCAGCTCGACGTCACCGACAGGGCAGCCGATTTCGCGGCAGTGAAGCAGGCACACGACCATTTCGGGCGTCTCGACATCGTGGTCAACAACGCGGGCTACGGCTTGTTCGGTTTCGTCGAGGAGGTGAGCGAACTCGAGGCCCGAGATCAGTTGGAGACCAATGTGTTCGGCGCGTTGTGGGTCACTCAGGCCGCGCTGCCGTTCATGCGTGAGCAACGGAGCGGACACATCCTCCAGGTTTCGTCCATCGGCGGCATCAGCGCGTTCCAGAATGTCGGGCTGTACCACGCGTCGAAGTGGGCATTGGACGGATTCTCGCAGTCCCTTGCGCAAGAGGTGGAGTCGTTCGGCATCCACGTCACGTTGATCGAGCCGGGTGGCTTCACGACGGACTGGGCTGGTTCCTCCTCCAAGCGGGCGACGGAGCTTCCCGCGTACGCCGACGTGCACGAAGCGGCGAACGCTGCACGCGCACAGCGCACGTCGAAATCGGGAGACCCGAAAGCATCGGCCCGCGCGCTCATGAAGGTCGTCGATGCAGAAAAGCCCCCGCTTCGGGTGTTCTTCGGTGAAGCGCCGCTGGCCATCGCGAAGGCCGACTACGAAAGCCGCCTCGCACTCTGGGAGAAATGGCAGCCGGTGTCGATCGAGGCCCAGGGCTGACGCGGGGTCTAGACTTCCCCTCGATGTGGATCGGATGGATAGAACTCGATTTTCTACTGGGTGACGTGCACTCCTTGAAAGAGAAGCGCTCGGTCGTACGCCCTATCGTCGCCGAAATGCAGCGCAAGTTCTCGGTGTCGGCGGCCGAGGTCGATCATCTGGACCTGCACCGTCGCGCATCCGTCGGAGCGTCCGTGGTGGCAGCCGATGCGGCGCATGTGTCCGAAATCCTCGACCGGGTCGAACGGCAGGGCGCGGCTCGGCCGGAAGTACAACTCGTCGGCGCTCGTCGGCGCGTCATTCGCGCCGACGACATCTGAGGACGCGGAATCCGACGAAAGTGGCGCCCAGTGCAGATGCACTGGGCGCCACCGAGTTTCGATCGGATCAGATGGACGAACGCGCCACCATCTCGACCGGGACGCGCTCCCCGGTCTCGAGCGACTTCACCCCGGCTGCGCAGACGGCGGCAGCAGCGTAGCCGTCCCAGGCACCCGGCCCGTCGACGTAGTTCCCGGTTTCTGCGCCGGCCTTCACCGCGTCGACCCAGCGCTGAATCTCCGTGTCGTAGGCCTGCCCGAAACGCTCCTTGAACGACGGTGTGATGGTTCCGCCCCACGAACCGGGCTTGCTCTTGCGGACCATGCCGACGTCGAGGCCGATCATGGCGCTTCCCAGTTCCGCGACGACCTCGGTGCGCACCTCGTACGCGACGCCCGTGGTGACGAAGACCTCGGCGTCGACGTGGCGGCCCGACTCGGTCGCGAACAGTGCGATCTGCGGGTCCTGCAGTCCTTCGGGAGCGTTGGCGTTCGCCGACGGCTTGATGATCTGCACCGACGTGATCTCCTCGTCGAGAAGGAAGCGCGTGACGTCGACCTCGTGGACGAGCGAATCCTTGACGATCATTGCGCTGTCGAAGCTCGGCGGAACCGTGGGGT
Source organism: Rhodococcus sp. B10 (assembly GCF_011770055.1). Taxonomy (NCBI): domain Bacteria; kingdom Bacillati; phylum Actinomycetota; class Actinomycetes; order Mycobacteriales; family Nocardiaceae; genus Rhodococcus; species Rhodococcus sp. B10. Next base: position 96,616 of record NZ_JAAFYV010000009.1, read on the forward strand.
TGCGGTGTGCGCAGTGGACGACGAGCGGACGGCCGATGTCTCCAGAATCGATGAGCGCCTTGAGTTCTGCGTACTCGTTGTCGAAGCGGCGCATGAAGCCGACCTGGATGAGAGTCTTGCCCAGCGCGGCCTCGGCTTTCACGACGGCCAGCGACGTCTCGACCTCGGTGGTCAGCGGCTTCTCGCACAGGACCGGCTTGCCGTGCTCGAGGCAGGCGAGCAGCTGCTTCTCGTGCGTCGGGCCTGGGGTGGCGAGCAGGACCGCGTCGACCTCGGGATCGGCGATGGCCTCGAAGGGATCGGCGACGGCGCGGCAACCGGGGATCGTCGCGGCGAGTTCTTCGGCCTTCTCGGTGAAGAAGTCGTTGACGACGGCGACGCGTGCGCCTGCGATCTTGGTGGTGATGCGGGCGACGTGGTCGGCGCCCATCATTCCGACGCCGAGCACGGCGATGCGGAGGTCGTTCGACATGAAGGAAGCCTCTTTTACTGGAAGGTCACGGACGGGATGCCACAGGAGCTCAGGTACTTCTGCGTGCGCTGAGCGATGGGCAGGGGCGCGTCGGGTGCGCAAGGGTACATGTCCTGCTCGACGATCGCGAAGATGTCGGCGGTCAGCTTGCCGTCGTCGGCGAGTCGCTCGATGGTGCTGAGCAGCGGAGGCATGTCCGGAATCCCCAGCGGCGGTTCGATCATGGCGCCGAGCTTGCAGGCCTCGCCGAAGGGAAGGTCCTCGGCCTCGACCTTGGCACGCACCTCGACGTTGACCTGCTTGAGGTGCAGGTATCCGATGCGCTCGGGGGCGCGTTCGATGATCGCGATGTTGTCGCCGCCGCAGTAGCTGATGTGTCCGGTGTCGAGGCAGAGGTTGACGAACTCGCTCGATGTGCCGTCGAGGAAGCGGTAGACGTTCTCCTCGGTGTCGACGTGGCTGTCGGCGTGCGGGTGGTACTGCGCCTTGACGCCGTACTGCTCGAACATGCGCTTGCCGAGTTCGTTCATGCCCTCGGTCTTCTTGCGCCACTGGTCGGCGGTCAGGTTGCGATCCTCGAGAACAGCGCCTGTACCCGGGTCACGCCACATCTCGGGAATGACGACCACGTGCTTGCCACCGACGGCTGCGGTCAGCTTGGCGACGTCCTCGATCTGTGTCCAGACGGCGTCCCACGCGCCGTCCTGGTGCAGGTGCTCGAACACCGTGCCGGCGGACAGTTTCAGGTTGTGGGCGGCGAGTTCGTCCGAGAGCTGCTTCGGATCGGTGGGCAGGTAGCCGTAGGGACCGAGTTCGATCCACTCGTAGCCCGACGCCGAGACCTCGTCGAGGAATCGGGTGTACGGCGTCTGCTGCGGGTCCTCCGGGAACCACACGCCCCACGAATCCGGTGCAGATCCAACGCGGATCACGCTCATGGCCAGTCCTTTCGAGTGGTCTCGGGGTTGCGATGGTTCCCGAGCGAGACGAGAATCTGACGCGCGTTACTGACGCGCTTCAGTCGCTACTATGGTGATTCGATGTGTGATTGTCAAGACAATCTGTCGAGCAGCTGAAGACGGTCACCACGACAGGGAGGGCACGTGCAGAAGTCGAGGGAAACACCCGAGTCGTCGCCTCGGCGACGCGCCACCATGGCCGACGTCGCCGAGCGCGCAGGCGTGTCCCGCACGCTGGTGTCGCTCATCTTCAGCGACAAGCCGGGCGCGTCGGAGGAGACGCGAGAGCGGGTGCTGCGTGCCGCGGACGATCTGCGGTACCAGCCGGACCGCGCAGCTCAGCTGCTCGCGCGCGGTCGTAGCCGAACTCTCGGCGTGTTGACCGACGTCAAGCAGACGTTCCAGGCAGAGATGATCGGGACGGTCTACGACGCCGCCGAAGAGGCCGGGTACGACGTGCTCCTGTCGGCAAGTGGCCCGACGCGTGACGAACGCAAGGCCATCGAAGCTCTGTTGAGCCACCGGTGCGAGGGCTTGATCCTGTTCAACCCGCTGTCCGATTCGGACTACCTTCGATCGGTCGGCTCCCGTGCCGCGCTGACGATCGTCGGACGCAAGGTCACGGACGCCGCGGTCGACACCGTTCGCTCAGCGGATGGCACCGGAATCCAGCAATCGGTCGACCACCTCGTCGAACTTCGTCACCGCGACATCGTGCACGTCGACGGCGGCGAGCACTCGGTGTCGATCGACCGTCGTCGCGCGTACGCCGAAGCGATGCGGACCCACGGTCTGGACGAATACGTACGCGTCGTACCCGGTGCGCACGACGAGGCCGCAGGCGCTGCCGCGGCGGAGTTCCTCCTCCGAGGTTCGACACTGCCGACGGCGATCATGGCAGGCAACGACCGCAGCGCGCTCGGCATCATGGATGTTCTGGTCAAAGCGGGCGTGTCGATTCCCGGCGACGTCTCCATCGTCGGTTACGACGACGCTCCCCTGTCCCGGCTGTCCCGCATCGATCTGACGACCGTTCGTCAGGACAGCGCGCAACTGGCTCGAAAGGCCCTGGAGTTCACGGTATCTCGACTGGACGATCCCGAATCGACGGTCGGAGACAGCGTCATAGAGCCGGAATTGATCGTTCGCGGCACGACGGGTCCCGCACGTTCCACGTAAGCGCGCAGGTCCGGCCGCGCCGGCTATAGGTTCGCAGTCACGAGGGGTTCGACGCGCACCAGCGCGGACGTCGCCTTCTCCGTCTCGATCTGCATGTACAGCGTGTCGCCGTCGCGATAGGACTGCACCGTGACGTCGTCGCCCTGCAGCACGGCGCCGACATGTTCGACGATGGCACGATGCGGCCTTTCCACGAACGCCGGGTCGCCTGCGAGTTCGTCCTCGACCGGCTGCCAGTAGATCGCGTTGTTGACGTGGCCCAACCGGTCGAAATCCGTCGACCGCGTCGGAAACGCAGTTCTCCGCGTCTCGCGAGACCCGTCGAACGGACTCAGGTGCGCCTTCCACCGCAGCCTGTGCACGGTGGTCTGTTCGAGCATCGGCGCCATGAACCTATCGGTCATGCGACTGGGACCGCCCGTCGTCGGGTCGATATGGATGAAGAACGCTTCGGTCTCCACGAGTCCGCCACGATCGCCGACGATCTGGACACGAATGTTGCACCAGCGGTTGGACAATCCCGACGACCATCGCCGCAGCGTGACGTTCTCTCGGAACACGATCGGGCGTAGGACGTCGACGACGGTCCGTCGCACGATCCAGGCGCCGTGGAGGTGGCCGTCGTCGGACACGTCGAGATGGTCGAATGCGATGTCCTGCAAGTACCGCGCGACGGCGTCCAACCTCAGCCGGTCCTTCGTGTCGGTGTCGCCGAGGCGCACCGTCCACGTCCGTTCGAAGGCAGGCGTGTCGGGACCGAGCGCAGGCAGGGGCATCCGGGACGCGATGTAGTCCTCGCTCGAGACTGAAATTCGAATTCCTCCTGTGTCGGGTGGCTCACAGGCTAGCAAACGGAGCGCGCTGAAATCGCCTGCCAAACAATTGCTTGGTTGTTACAATCGCCGCATCCCGAGACCGCGAGGAGTCCCATGCCCGAGGCCTACGTCGTCGACGCCGTGCGTACCCCTGTCGGCAAGCGGGGCGGGGCGCTGTCGTCGATGCACCCGGCCGACCTCGGAGCGTGCGTTCTACGCGCGTTGCTGGACCGAACCCCGGTCGACCCCATCGATGTCGACGACGTCGTGTTCGGCTGCGTCGACGCCATCGGGCCACAGGCAGGGAACATCGCCAGGACCTCCTGGTTGGCAGCGGGCTATGCGGAGGAGGTACCGGGCGTCACGGTCGACCGTCAATGCGGATCGAGCCAGCAGGCACTGCATTTCGCCGCGCAAGCCGTCATGAGCGGCACCGCCGATCTGGTCGTCGCCGGGGGCGTGCAGAACATGTCCGCGATCCCGATCGCCGCGGCCATGACGGCAGGCCGCGCCTACGGATTCGACACTCCGTTCGACGGATCGGCAGGCTGGGTGCACCGATACGGGAAGCAGGAAGTCTCGCAGTTCCATGGCGCGGAGATGATCGCCGAACGGTGGAACATCGCACGCGACGATATGGAGGCGTTCGCTCTCTCGAGCCACGAGCGTGCGCGTCATGCCATCGCGACCGGGCGTTTCGACCGCGAGATCGTCGCGGTCGACGGGTTCGCCGTGGACGAGGGTCCGCGCGCCACCACGCTCGAGAAAATGGCCGCCCTCCCCACGCTCGTCGAGGGAGGACGACTGACTGCGGCGCTCGCGAGCCAGATCTCCGACGGCGCCAGCGCCACGCTGGTGGCGTCCGAGGCGGCGGTTCGCGAGCACGCGTTGGTTCCGCGCGCTCGGTTGCATCATCTGAGCGCACGGGGAAGCGATCCGATCGCGATGCTCAGCGCGCCCATTCCGGCCACACGCCACGCGTTGAAGCGCACCGGATTGGCGATCGACGACATCGACGTCGTGGAGATCAACGAAGCGTTCGCCCCGGTGGTGTTGGCCTGGACGAAGGAGATCGACGCAGACCCGGCACTCGTCAACGTCAACGGCGGCGCGATAGCTCTCGGCCATCCGCTCGGCGCGACGGGCACGAAGTTGTTCGCCACGATGCTGTGCGAACTCGAACGCACCGGTGGCCGTTACGGATTGCAGACGGTATGCGAGGGCGGCGGCACCGCGAACGTCACGATCATCGAACGCCTGGGGTAGCGTCGTCCGATCGGTCCAACGTGGCACCGAGCCGTTCGATCGCCGCCACCGCGTCGTGCACGATGTGCTCGATCAACTGCTCGACCGTCGGAACGTCGTCGAGCACTCCGACGACCTGACCCGAAGCCAACACTCCTGCGTCCGTATCGCCCTGGACGAGACCCGATTTCAGCATCATCGGCGTGTTCGCGGCCATCAGCACCTGCGCCCAACTCAGGTCACGACTGCGGCGCATCTCCACGCCGTCGCGCACCATGGCGCGTAGCGACATTCCGGTCATTTTCCTGAACCGCACAGCACTCCGCACAGCGTTCACGAATCCCGTTGCATGCGAACCATTCTCCAGAGATTCGACCAGCGGGGTCCGCAGAACTCGGTGCGGCATGCCGTCGACGCGGGTCGACACGACCGTCCCGTCGAGCCCGGACTCCAGGTACTTTCTCTTGACGGCGTCGGGCACCGTGGATTCCTGCGTCAGCAGAAAACGTGTCCCCATCGCGACTCCCGCTGCACCGTAGGACAATGCGGCCGCCAACCCCCTGCCGTCGAAGAATCCGCCGGCTGCGACGACAGGGATGTCGACCGCGTCGAGCACCGACGGCAACAGCAACGTCGTCGCCACCGGACCGGTGTGTCCGCCGCCCTCTCCTCCTTGCACGACGACGGCGTCAGCACCCCACTGCGCGACCTTACGGGCATGCTTCGCTGCCCCGACGGAGGGAATCACCACTACCCCAGCCTCTTTCAGGGTGGCGATCAAGTCGGGTCTCGGCGCGAGCGCGAAGGACGCGACGCGGACGCCCTCCCGGATCAGTAGATCGACGCGCTGCCGCGCATCGGTGGCGTCGGCACGGATGTTGACACCGAACGGGCACGACGTCGCGCGTTTGGTCTTCGCGATCGCTGCCGCCAGTTCGTCGTACGTCATCGTCGCCGACGCCAGGATGCCGAGACCACCCGCGTCGGCGGTCGCTGCCACGAGACTCGGTCCGGCCACCCACCCCATCCCGGTCTGCACGATCGGGTGACGCACTCCGACGAGTTCGGTCAGCGGCGTGGACAGCGTCGTCACGACGACGGCACCTCCTTCTCGCGCAGTGCGCGCGGATCGAGCACGTCTCGGATCAGGTGCAGTTCCTCGTCGGTCGGGATCCGCGTTTCCGCCACGTCGGTGCAGGCGAGCTCGAAACCCGTGGCGGCGCACACGTCGTCGACGGACACTCCGGGGTGTGCCGACAACAAACGCATCGAGCGACCGGGTCCCCCGAAGTCGAGGACACCGAGATCGGTGACGACGCGGTGCACGTCGAGGAAACGTGCAGCCGGATCGTCGCCGAGTCTGTCGTAGCCGACGCCGGACACCATGTCGACTGCGTCGACGAAGACCCGGGTGGAGTGCTTCGGTATCCAGTAGCTGGTCCGGTGGTTGATCGTGTTGCCCGGTCCGCCGCGCACCCCGAACATCTGACGCGTCGGCCGTGCATGATCGCCGAGGCACGAGATGTTCTGGTTGCCGTGACGATCGAGCTGGTTGGCGCCCATGACGACGTGGCGTCGCCCGCTTGCGACGACGTCGAACACTCTGCGATACGGAATCCAGCCTTCGATCGCGCCGCTGCCGCCGAGCGCGGGCGTGTCCGCAAGCAGATACGCCTCGCCGTCGGACAGCAACAGATCGGGTTCGGTGGTCAGTCGTGCGAGCCGTGCGCCGAGGGCCGGAACGAGCGCCATCGGGCTGGCGAGTATCTCCCCCGCGCCGAGGAAGAGGTCGGCGCACGCGGCAGTGCAGATCTCCGCGCGCGTCGCTGTCGTGGTCACCGTCGTCATCGCACTGCCTCCTGTCACGCGTCGGCACCGCGCGCGAACCGCTCGACGAATCGTTTCCCTTCGGCGACGTCATTCGCCGCGCGCACGTAGTCCTTCTGCATCTCCTCGTCGCGTCCGTAGTCGGGCACGCACGACGTGAAACGAGCTCCCCCAGGCATTTCGACGACGGCGTCGACCATCATGCGGTTGGTCAGCAACGCCTGCGGTGGTACCGCATCGACGAGATCCGCTGTCGATACAACCCGTTCGCACGTCAGGTAGCGTCGTTCGGCCGCAAGCAGATACAGGTCGTCGAAGTACGGGTCGGGCCCGAGGTACGCGCCGTTTCCGCTCGCATCCGCGAGATTGAGGTGCACGAACGCCGCGTCCAGAGTCAGCGAGGGCATGGCGACGAGTTCTTCGTGTGTCGACGTTCCGGGAATCGGATACGGTGAGAGCACGGTGCGCAGTTCCGGGTAGTACGCCATGACGTCCGATCCGAGCCCCGCGCGAATGGGCAGAAACGGCAGGCGTGCAGCCGCGGCCCGGAGGCCCGCGTTCAACATCCCCTCGTCGAGTTCGCGTACCTCGATTCGACCGGACGTGCGTGCTCGCGCGAACCACGGGTCGTACGGCACGGAATCCAGCGAGACGAACCCGAACACCACGCGTCGCACTTTCTCTGCAGCACAGAGCATTCCGACGTCGGGTCCACCGTACGACACCACGGTCAAGTCCTTCAGATCCGACCGCAGGATCGCCTGGACCGCCGCCATGGGCTTGCGTCGCGAGCCCCATCCCCCGAATCCGACGGTCATTCCGTCGGACAGTTCGGCGACCAGTTCGTCGAGGGTGGTCGTCTTGTCACGCCGAGTCGGTACGGCCATGTCCGTCATCCCTTCTCGGTCGGCGCGCGGAAGTTGTTGTCGAGCGATGCTCGCCGGGCCTCGTCGGCAGCGCCGGACAGATTCAGCTCGAACGTGAATCCCTGCTCGAATCTGTAACTCCGATGCACCTGCTGCGGGTCGATTCCGTTGAGCGCTTCTTTCGCGGCGCGAATGACGCGCGTGTCCTTGGCCGCGATCTCGCGCGCGACGCGAAAGGCTGCCTCGACGAGATCGTCGCGGGGCACGACGTCGTAGATCGACCCGAAGTGCTGCAGCGTCGCGGCGTCGATCTGCCGAGCCGTGTAGTAGAGCGTGCGCATCAGATGCTGCGGCACCAACCGCGCCAGGTGCGTCGCGGCTCCGAGCGCGCCGCGGTCGACTTCGGGCACTCCGAACGTCGCGTCGTCGGAGGCGACGACGACATCCGCATTTCCGACGAGACCGATTCCACCGCCGAGGCAGAAGCCGTGCACCGCAGCGACAACGGGCACCTCGCATTCGTAGACCGCGGAAAATGCTGCGGCGCAGCCCTTGTTGGCGCCGATGAGATGGTCGTAGCCAGAGAACTTCTCGATCTCCTTGATGTCGACGCCGGCGCAGAATCCGCGATTCTCGGCGCGAAGTACGACGACCCGCACGTCTGCATCGCGACCCGCGGCACGCACCTCGTCCGCGAGGTCGAACCAGCCCTGCACGGGAAGCGCGTTCACCGGCGGGTAGTCGATGGTGACGACGGCTATTCCCGGCTCGGGTTCGGTTGCAGTGATTGCCACGATCGATCCTCACGTTCGACGACAAAGCAAGCATGTGCTTGGTAAGTTAACACGGAGATCCAACGAACTCGGACGGTTCGGCGATTTCTCAGCCCGACGGGAGACAGACGTGGAATCAGCTCGCATCGGCAAGGTTGCCCTGGTCACCGGCGGCGCACGCGGCGTGGGAGCCGGAATCGCACGCGCATTTCTCCGAGCGGGGTATGTCGTCGTCACGTGTGCGCGACGCGAACCCGAATCCCCGGTCCTGGACGGCCTGGCGCACGCGGAGTTCTTGCGATGCGACGTGCGGCGGAAGGACGACGTGCAGCATCTCGTGTCCACGATCGTCGAACGGCACGGCAGCCTGGACGCGGTCGTCAACAATGCGGGCGGTTCCCCCTACGCGTTGGCCGCCGACGCGAGTCCGAATTTCCACCGGTCGATCGTGGAACTCAACCTCCTTGCCCCACTGCTCGTCGCGCAGACTGCGAATCACGTCATGCAGCAACAGGATTCGGGCGGGTCGATCATCATGGTGAGCAGCGTCAGCGCGCGACGCCCGTCGCCCGGGACGGCCGCGTACGGAGCGGCGAAAGCCGGCTTGGAGAATCTGACCGGGTCGCTCGCCGTCGAGTGGGCTCCCAAGGTTCGCGTCAGCGGTCTGACCGTGGGGATGGTGGCCACGGAACGGAGTGCGCTGCATTACGGCGACGCGGACGGCCTCGATGCCGTGGCGCATACCGTCCCACTGGGGCGGCTCGCGACGCCCGACGACGTAGGGGCGTCTGCCGTCTTTCTGGCGTCCCCGGCCGCGTCGTACATCACCGGAACGATGCTCGCAGTACACGGAGGCGGTGAGCGGCCCGCATTCCTGGGCGCGTCGAATGCCGACAGAGATCGAGAACCCGAGGGAGGACCTTCATGACAGGGTTGTGCCGAGACCGCGTCGTCGTCGTGACCGGGGCGGGGCGAGGTATCGGGCGTGCACACGCGCTCGCATTCGCGGCCGCGGGCGCCAAGGTCGTGGTCAACGATTTCGGCGTCGCGCTGGACGGGTCGACGGCGTCCGGGGGTCCGGCGCAGGCCGTCGTCGACGAGATTCGCCTACGTGGAGGCGACGCCGTCGTCGATACCAGCGACGTCGCGGACTGGGCAGGCGCTCGCACGGTGATCGACACGGCGATCGAGACGTTCGGGTCACTCGACGTGCTCGTCAACAACGCAGGCTTCCTCCGTGACCGCATGCTGGTGAACCTGGAGGAAGCCGAATGGGATGCCGTCGTTCGCGTGCATCTCAAGGGTCACTTCGCGCCGCTACGCCATGCGGCCGCGTACTGGCGGTCTGAGTCCAAGGCGGGACGACCGGTCGACGCGCGCATCGTCAACACGAGTTCGGGTGCCGGGCTGCAGGGAAGCGTCGGGCAAGGCAATTACGCGGCCGCCAAAGCCGGCATAGCGGCCATGACGTTGGTTGCGGCGAGCGAACTCGCGCGATACGGAGTCACCGTCAACGCCATTGCGCCCGCGGCACGCACACGCATGACGGAAGGCGCCTTTGCCGACGACATGGCCGCGCCGACATCGGGATTCGACGCCATGGCGCCCGAGAACGTCTCACCCCTCGTCGTCTGGCTCGGCAGTACCGAGTCGAAGGACGTGACGGGACGCGTGTTCGAGGTCGAAGGCGGAATAATCCGACTGGCCGAAGGGTGGCGCCACGGCCCGTCGGTCGACAACGGCGCACGGTGGGCCCCGGCGGACATCGGGAAGGGTGTGCACGAGATCCTCACGGCCGCAGCCGATCCGGTTCCCGTCTACGGCGCTCGTTGACGGACCGGTCACGCCCGCTGACTGGACACCGACACGACTTCGCCCGTCAGATACGTCGAATAGTCGCTGGCGAGGAATGCGATCGTGCTCGCGATCTCCCACGGCTCGGCGGCGCGCCCGTACGCCTCGTCCGCTGCGAGCCGATCGAGCAGTTCCTCCGACGTCACCTTGGCCAGGAATGCATGAGCGGCGATGCTGGGCGCGACGGCGTTGATGCGCACTCCGAACTCGGCGGCCTCGATCGCACTGCACCGAGTCAGGGCCATGACCCCGGCCTTGGCCGCCGCGTAGTGCGCTTGACCGTGCTGTGCACGCCACCCGAGAACACTGGCGTTGTTGACGATCACGCCGCCGTGATCGACTCCCCGGAAATAGTTCAGCGCCGCCCGAGTGCACCGGAACGTCCCGTTCAACGTCACGTTCAACACGGTCGACCATTGATCGTCCGTCATGTCGACGACGGGCGTCTCACCACCGAGCCCGGCATTGTTGACGACGACGTCGATCCGCCCGAACGCGTCGACTGCGCCGTCGATCAGCGCGTCGACCTGGCCGGTGTCGGTCACGTCGCAGACGATCGCTGTCACCGCGCCGAGCCCCAACCCCACGAGTTCGTCGCGCGTGGCCTCCAGTCGCCGGGGATGCGCGTCGGAGACGACGACGTCGGCCCCTTCCCAGAGGGCGCGACGCGCCGTGGCACTTCCGATTCCGGTGCCCGCGGCGGCGGTGACGACAACGACACGATCCGTCAGCAGACCGTGACCGGGCGTTTCGACGGGAGCGATCGAGAGGGGGCCGGGTGGGCGTGTGGTCAACGTCGTGCCTCTCGTGGAAGTCCGAGCACTCGCTCGGCGATGATGTTTCGCTGTATCTCGTTGGAGCCGCCGTAGATCGTGTCGGCGCGGCTGAACAGGTACAGCCGCTGCAGTCGGTCCAGGTCGTCGTTCGGAGCCATCGCCGACGGCGCACCGACGACCTCCATGGCCAATTCGCCGAGTCCGCGATGCCAGGTCGCCCACAGCAGCTTCGAGACCGACGCCTCACCGTGCTCGCCCGATCCCCCGAGCGTCGACGACGCGTATGCCCGCATCACCTTCAGCCCGATCCACGCGCGAATCAACTTCTCGCGCACCACAGGGTCGTCGGCGGCCCCGTTCCGGTGCGCGATGTCGACGATGTCCGACAATTCCCGAGCGAATCCGACTTGCTGACCGAGGGTGGAGACGCCGCGCTCGAATCCCAAGGTGGCCATCGCCACCGCCCAGCCGCGCCCGGGTTCCCCGACGACGAGGTCGCCGTCCGTTCGGGCACCGTCGAAGAACACCTCGTTGAACTCCGATGTTCCGGTCAGTTGTCTGATCGGCCGAACGGTCACACCGTCCTGCTTCATCGGCACGAGCAGGTACGAGAGACCGGCATGTCGACGAGATCGCTTGTCCGTCCTGGCGATCACGAACGCCCAATCGGCGACGTGGGCGAGCGAGGTCCAGATCTTCTGTCCATCGATCACCCAGTCGCCGTCGATCAGAGTGGCCGACGTCGACACCGCTGCCAGGTCGGATCCGGCGCCCGGCTCCGAATAGCACTGACACCACAGCTCGTCGACGCTCGCGATGCCAGGAAGGAATCGAGCACGGTGCGCGTCGGTTCCGAAGGCGATGAGGGTGGGCCCCAACAATTGTTCTCCGATGTGCGCGACGCGGGCAGGCGCGTCGGCCCGCGCGTACTCCTCGTGGAAGATCACCTGCTGTTCGAGGCTCGCGCCGCGTCCTCCGTACTCGACGGGCCAGCCGATGCATGTCCACCCGGACCGAGCGAGGTGACGCTCCCACGCCACTCGGTCGTCGAACGCCTCGTGTTCACGTCCTGGACCTCCCATCCCTTTCACCGCCGCGAAATCGCCTGCGAGGTTGTCGCGCAGCCAGTCTCGGACGCGACGGCGAAATTCGTCGTCGGAGGTGTCCTCGAATCCGCCGAACCTTCCCGCGACGTTGTCCATTCGGGTACGTTAACAAACCAAGCCCTTGCTCAGCCAGGAGTCGACATGACCGAAACCAGCGACAGCCAGGTAGTCACGTACGAGACCCGCGGACGGGTCGCGCTCGTGACGATGAACCGACCGGAATATTCCAATGCACAGAATTCGGCGATGACCTACGCGTTGGACCGCGCATTCACCACGGCGGTCGAGGACGACGACGTCGCAGCAATCGTATTGGCGGGCAACGGAAAGCACTTCTCGGCCGGACACGACATCGGTACGCCGGGCCGTGACGTCGACGCGCACTACGAGAACCGAGCGGTGCTGTGGTGGGACCACGTGCGCAAGGCGGGCGGCGACCAGAGGTTCGCACGGGAGATGGAGGTCTACCTCGGAATGTGCAGGCGGTGGCGGGAGATACCGAAGCCCACCATCGCTGCCGTGCACGGTGCCTGTATCGCCGGTGGTCTGATGCTGTCCTGGGTCTGCGACCTGATCGTGGCGAGCGACGACGCATTCTTCTCGGATCCCGTCGTGCGGATGGGTATCCCCGGCGTCGAGTACTTCGCGCACCCGTGGGTCCTCGGGCCACGTCGCGCGAAGGAAATTCTGTTCACCGGCCAGCGGTTCACGGCCGAGCAGGCACTCGAGTGGGGAATGATCAATCGGGTCGTTCCTCGCGCCGAGCTGCACGACGCGGCGTCGACGCTCGCCGAGCAGATCGGCGAGATGCCCGGATTCGGGTTGGCGCTCACGAAGAAGGCCGTCAATCAGTGCGAGGACATCATGGGACTTCGCGCCGGGATGGATTCGGTGTTCGGTCTGCACCACTTCGCGCACTCGCACAATGCCGAGGTCGATTCGGATTCGTTGGGCGGTATGGATGCCAGGTCCATGAAGACGTCCGCAGCTGCACGCGAAAGGACGTGAGCGCATGGACCTCGACTTCGATTCCGACACAGTTCGTTTCCGCGAGGAGGTGCGAGAGTTCCTGCGGGACAACATCCCCGAACGGCCGTTGCGGTCGATGGACACGGCCGACGGTTTCGAGGCCCATCGCGAATGGGAACGGATGCTTGCCCGACATCGCTATTCGGTGGTCTCGTGGCCGCGAGACCTGGGCGGCCGGGACGCGTCGGTGCTCGAATGGCTTGTCTTCGAGGAGGAGTACTACGCGGCCGAAGCTCCGGGTCGCGTCTCCCAGAACGGCATCTTTCTCCTCGCCCCGACGTTGTTCGCGCACGGCACCGACGAACAGCTGCGACGGATTCTCCCCCGGATGGCAGCTGCCGACGACATATGGGCACAGGCGTGGTCCGAGCCCGAGGCAGGCAGCGACCTGGCCGGAATCCGGTCTTCTGCGCACCGGACCGACGGCGGCTGGCTGCTGCGCGGACAGAAGACGTGGAGCTCGAGGGCCGGGTTCGCCGACAAGGCCTTCGGGTTGTTCCGGTCCGACCCGGCGGCCGAGCGCCACCGCGGTTTGACGTACTGCATGTTCTCGCTGACGGCCGACGGCGTCACCGTCCGACCGATTCCGCAGTTGAACGGCGAATCCGGTTTCGCCGAGATCTTTCTCGACGACGTGTTCGTCCCGGACGACGACGTCCTCGGCGCAGTGCACGACGGCTGGCGCGTCGCGATGAGCACGTCCAGCAACGAACGCGGAATGTCCCTGCGCAGCCCGGGACGCTTCGTCGCCGCGGCCGATCGATTGGTCCGGCTGTTCCGTGAGCACGGCGATGCGTCGGACACCGCCGTGGCCCACCGCGTCGTCGACGCGTGGATCGGTGCCCAGGCTTATCGGCTGCACACGTTCGGGACGGCGACGACGTTGGCCGACGGCGGCAGCCTCGGCGCGGAATCCTCGCTCACCAAGGTGTTCTGGTCCGAACTCGACGTCGCGCTGCACGAAACCGCGCTCGACGTGCTGGGCACAGACGCACAAGTACGCGGACCGTGGACCGACGGCTTCGTGTTCTCGTTGTCCGGCCCGATCTACGCCGGCACCAACGAGATTCAACGGGGTGTCATCGCCGAGAGACTGTTGGGCCTGCCGAAGGCACACCGATGAGATTCGTTCTCGACAAGTCGAGACTCGATTTCGCGGCCTCGCTCGATTCGATGCTCGCCGCTGCCGACGTACCCCGCGTGTCCCGGGCTCTGGCGGCAGGTGACACCGGGCCGGTGCGGCGGCTGTTCCGGTCACTTGCCGCGCTGGGAGTCACGGGCCTCGCGATCGACGCCGATCACGACGGCGTCGGCGCGGACCCCGTCGACATGGTGGTGGCGATGGAGCGACTCGGTCGGTGGGCGGTCCCCGGGCCGCTCGTCGAGTCGATCGCCGTCGTGCCCGTGCTGTTGACACACACGACGTTCGATCGGCGAGATTCCTGGCTGAGCGCACTCGCGTCCGGTGAGCTCATCGCCTCCTCGGCACTGCCGCCGTCGATGCCGCGTGCCGCCGACCCTGGCGTCGCCGATCTGCTGCTTCTCGTCGAGAACGGCAACGTCCGGACGGCCGTCGTCGACGCCGCGGTCCAGTCGGTCGATCCGTCGCGGACGCTCGGACACCTCCGCGCCTCCGACACCGTGTCGGCGCTCGACGACGGGGCCGAGGTCGTCCTGAGCCTGAACGGGTCACTGGCGTGCGCCGCGCAGTTGGCGGGCGCAGGCCGGGCGCTTCTCGACACCACGGTCGAGTACGCGAAGTCCCGACGGCAGTTCGGCCGTTCCATCGGCACGTTTCAGGCCGTTCAACATGCGCTGGCGGACGTCGCGATCGAGATGGAGATGGCTCGTCCGCTCCTGATGGGGGCAGCATTGTCCGTCGGGTCGGGATCGGTGGACGCACGCCGCGACGTCTCTGCCGCCAAGGTCGCCTGCGCGGATGCCGCGTACCGGGCGAGCCGGACCGCGCTGCAGGTTCACGGCGCGATCGGATACACGAGGGAATGCGACCTGTCGCTCTGGATCGGCATGGTCCACGCGTTGCGTTCTGCGTGGGGTACGCCGTCCGCGCATCGACGGATCGTGTTGGAGTCGTTGTGAACATACTGAACGACGATCGGACGATGCTCGCGAAATCCGTGCGCGCGTTGCTGTCCAAGAGGTCGAGATCGCCGGATGTGCGTGCCGCGACGACGACCCCCGACCGATTCGACCGCGACCTGTGGACGACGTTGTGCGAGCAGATCGGAGTGGGCGGTCTGCTGATCGACGACGAGCACGGCGGTGCGGCGGGCTCGTTGATCGATGCGGCGGTCGTCGCCGAGGAGCTGGGACGGATGCTCACCCCGTCCCCCATGCTCGGAACGGCGTGTCTTGCAGCAACTCTCCTGGCCGCCTCGACGGACGACGACGCGCGGGCGCGACTCCTCCCCGGGATCGCAACAGGAGCGACCGTCGTGTCGGCGTGCCTCGCCGACGAACGCGGCCGCTGGTCCGGCGCACGCCTCGGGGTTCAGGCGAGGCTCGAGCACGAGTGGACGCTGACGGGTACCGCCCACTACGTCCTGGACGCCGGCGCTGCCGATACGTTCGTCGTCCTCGCGACGAACGACGGCGCCCCTGGCCTGTTCGAGGTCGACGCTCACACCCCCGGTGTGGCCGTATCCGACGGCGGCACACTGGATCCGACGCGGGCTCTGTATCGAGTCACGTTCGACGACGCGAACGCTCGGCCCATCGCCGCCGCCGATCCGGTGCGAGCCGTCGATCATGCCCTGTCCTGTGCGACGGTGCTGCTCGCCGCCGAGCAGGTCGGAGCCGCGGCTCGGTGCCTGGAACTCACCGTCGACTACACGACGTCGCGCACCCAGTTCGGACGGCCGATCGGCAGCTTCCAGGCCCTCGCTCATCGGATGGCGGACCTGCACGTACTCGTCGAATCGGCCAGAGCCGCAGCCTATGTCGCGGCTCAGTCGACGAGCGAGCGCGGTACATCGAACCCGGACGTCTCGGTCGCCAAGGTCTGGTGTTCCGACGCGTTCAGAGCCGTCGCCGCCGACTGCGTGCAATTACACGGCGGGATCGCGATCACCTGGGAGCACGACATGCACCTGTTCTTCAAGCGAGCTCATTCGAGTTCCCTGCTGTTCGGTTCGCCGGGGACGCACGTCGCGGCGCTCGCCGAGGACGCAGGCTTCCCATCGGAACTGCCCCCAAGCTAACGCTCGGGCGGGGAGAGTGGATAATTTGCGCATGGCTGCATCGACCGAACCCTCGCGGAGTACCGCGGCGCCGCGGCGCCGCAAGAACGGGCGCGCGACCGACCCGGCATCCCAGGGTTCGACGCGTCGTCAGGCTCTCGTCGACATCGCAGCAGAACTGTTCGCCGAGCGCGGCTTTCGATCGACGACCGTGCGCGAGATCGGCGACGCGGCAGGCGTGCTGTCCGGCAGCTTGTACCACCACTTCGATTCCAAAGAGACCATCATCGACGAGATACTGACGAGCTATCTCGACAGTCTCATGGCCACCTACCGGGACATCGCCGGACGCGATCTCGATCCGAAAACGACACTGCGCGAACTGATCCTCGCCGCGTTCGTCTCCCTCGGTCCGCACCGAGCAGCCATCACGGTCATTCAGAACGAACGCAACTACCTGTCCCAGTTCCCTCGCTTCTCGTACCTCACCAAGGCCGAAACCGACGTCCGGCAGATCTGGGTCAAGGTGATAGAAGACGGAATCGCGCAGGGCGACTTCCGCGACGATCTCGATCCGATCATCGCCTACCGCTTCCTGCGCGATTCGGTGTGGGTAGCCGTCCGATGGTTCACTCCGTCGGGAAAGCTGTCGGCCGAGCAGCTTGCCGACCAGTACCTCCGACTCGTTCTGGAGGGGCTGGAATCACCGACGAAGACCCGCCGACAGCGATGACCTAGCGGTCCGACGCGCCCACGAGCTGCAATTCCTGCCGCACCGTCACGTCCGCCGTAGCGTCTGCGGGACGCCTGCACACTGCCATCGTCTGGTCCCACCACGACTGCACTGCGATCGTCTCGGACCCCGACCTGCTGTTCTCCACCGATCTCCTCCACGTGTTCGTATCATTCGGCTCGCGCCTGAGCAGGTGATACCCAGCTCGTCTCATCTTCAATCACATTGCCGACGAGGCCCCGCGTATGACGTCAGACCCGATAGGTATGCCCGTCGGCCTTGCGCACCGAATGTCGCTTGGCAGGATGTATCGACAGACACCTCGGCAGCGCCGAGACCACGACATCTCTCCACGGAAGGCGTGATACGTGCACGGCCATGAGGTTTTCGACTTGCGCGACAAGGTCGCACTGGTCACCGGATCGAGCAGAGGCATCGGCCGCGCGCTGGCCACCGGGCTGGCGGAGGCGGGCGCGCGCGTCGTGTTGAACGGGCGCGACGCCGACGCACTGTCTCGCACTCGTGACGAAGTCGCCGAGGCGACCGGAGTCGACGTCCGCGCCGACGCATTCGATGTCACGGACTCGGCCCAGGTCGCGGCGGCAGCAGTGCGTATCGAGTCCGAGGTGGGCCCGGTCGAGATCGTCGTGAACAACACCGGCGTTCAGCATCGCGCTCCGCTGCTCGAGTTCGCCGACGACGATTTCCGTCGGGTACTGGATACGAACCTCACCAGTGCGTTCTACGTCGGCCGTGAGTTCGCACGCGCGATGGTCGATCGCGGGCACGGCAAGATCGTCAACATCTGTTCGGTCCAGAGCGAACTGGGACGGGCAGGCATCGCACCCTACGCGGCGAGCAAGGGCGGGTTGAAGATGCTGACCCGCGGTATGTGCGCGGATCTCGCTCCGCGCGGTATTCAGGTCAACGCTCTCGCGCCCGGTTACTTCGACACCGAGTTGACGCGCGCGCTCGTCGACGACGCCGAATTCACTGCCTGGCTCGCCGCGCGCACACCTGCCGGTCGATGGGGCCGTACCGAGGAACTGGTCGGTTCGCTGCTGTTTCTGTCCTCGCCCGCATCCGATTTCGTCAACGGCCAGATTCTGTACGTCGACGGCGGCATGACCGCCGTCGTCTGACACACACCAACCGTTTCGTCCAGAAGAAGTGAGATCTCTCGTGGCACCCGTACGTATACACCTCGGCCCGACGCACAATGCCGAACTGGCCGACGCGATCACCGGCGCGGGAGGCGTCCTCGCACCGCTCGACGACGCCGACGCGGTGGTGTGGACGGCGGGTCCCGATTCGTTCCCGCGTGATCTGCCCGATTCGATCCGTTGGGTGCAGCTCTCGTCGGCCGGCGTCGAGTCCTGGTTGGACGCAGGGATCGTCGACGACAAGAGGACGTGGACGTCCGCCGCCGGCGCCTATTCCCGCACGGTCGCACAACACACCATCATGCTGCTGCTGGCCGGTGTCCGACACCTGCCCGAGCAGCTGAAGGCAGACTCCTGGCGGAAGGACGAATTCGACCCGCGAGTCGGAACGCTGGACGGAAGCACCGTCGCGATCGTCGGGTGCGGCGGCATCGGCCGGGCACTCATCCCGTTCCTGCACGCAGCGGGCGCGAAAGTGCTGGCGGTGACGCGCTCGGGGGTTCCGGTCGACGGCGCCGCGCTCACGCTGCCCGCCGACCGTGTCGACGAAGTCTGGTCCAACGCAGATCATTTCGTGATCGCCGCGCCTGCGACGAGCGAAACCGCGCATCTGGTCGACGCGTCCGCGTTCGCCCGCATGAAGCCGTCGTCGTGGGTGGTCAACGTGGCGCGCGGGGCACTGGTCGACACCGATGCTGCCGTCGACGCAGTGAAGAACGGAGTGATCGGCGGAGTCGCGTTCGACGTCACCGATCCCGAACCACTCCCCGACCAGCACCCGTTGTGGTCGCTCGAGAACGCGATCATCACACCTCACGTCGCGAACCCAGCGTCCGGATTGTCGACGGCACTGGCTGCACACATCGCACGCAACGTCGAACTTCGCTGCGCTGGAAGCGAATTGGTAGCCAAGATCGACCCGAACCGGGGCTACTGACCTCGTTCGGGCGGACGAGTGTTGGCGGCGACGTACTCCGCCAACACCGTCCGTAGCACCTCACGAACCGCTTCGGCGGGTTTGGACAGCGGCTGGTTCGCGGGTGTCCCCAACGACACCTGCACTTCGATGACCGGTTCGATCCGTCGCAGCTCCAGCCCCTGAACGTTCATCATTCTGCGCGCCACGGACAGCGGTAACACCGTCGCGCCGAGGCCACTTCTGACGGCTTGACCCATCAGGGTCACCGATTCGACCTCCGCCACGATCTTGGGTTGTGCCAGAGCGGATTCGAACGCTGCTCCGACGACCTTGCGGATCGTGTGCATCCGGCCGGGAAGCAGCAGCGGCACTTCGAGCAGGTCGAGCAACGACACGGCGCTACCGGCTTCGCCGGGAAGACCGGTGCCCGACGGCGCGACCACCATCAACTCCTCGGTCAGCAGCCTCTCGAACGTGACGCCCTTGATCGGGCCCGCGTCGTAGAGCAGAGCCATGTCCATGCGGCCGGTCATCATTGCTTCACTGAGCACACCGCCGAAATTCTCGTTGATATGCAACAGAATCGACGGGTACCGCGCACGGACCGCCGTCAGCAGCGGTAGCGCGATCGCGGCGACGGTGCTGTACGGAGCAAGCCCCACCGACACGCCGCCGGCCAATTCCCTTCCGACGACACTGACTTCGGCCTGTGCGCTCTCCACCTGCCGCAGAATCACCTGCGCGTGTCGGTACAGCGCCTTTCCTGCGTCGGTCGGTTCGACGCCCTGTTTGCTGCGAATCAAGAGCTGCTGCCCGAAGTGCGACTCCAACGCCGTCATCTGTTGACTGAGCGCCGGCTGGGCGATGTGGAGGATGTCCGCTGCGCGCGTGATGCTGCCGGCATCGACGATCCGAACGAACGAGTACAGCCGTCGTGTGTCCACTGTTTGTTCTTCTCTCCTATCGGTTCAGCACAAGGTTTCCTCACCGTTTCAGATGAGCTACAGCGCTGTAGCGATTCACGTGCATCCGACACGCGGGTCCCGCATATTCCCAGGTGAACCAGCATAAGCCTTTGCTATTACATCACTGCGAACGGGTATTAACGCTCGATCGTCGTTCCTGCGTAGCGTCCGTTCCAACGAGATGCGGCACCGGGCGTACAGCCCACCGTCACCTGACGTTCCACTTCGACAGGCAGAAAGGCAGGAAGCGATGGTTTCCAGAATCGACCTCGTCGCCGATCTGGGCGAGAGCTTCGGCGCATGGACCATGGGCGAAGACGAGGCGCTGCTCGACCTGCTCACGTCGGCGAACGTCGCCTGCGGCTTCCATGCAGGCGACCCGCGCACGATGGATCTGACCGTTCGGCGTTGCGTCGAACGTGGGATCGCCGTCGGCGCGCACCCGAGCTTCCCCGATCTGGCCGGATTCGGCCGTCGCGCAATGGATCTGACGCCCGACGAGGTACGAACGGACGTCCTGTACCAAATCGGTGCCCTGCAGGCGTTCGCGACGGCGCACGGTACGTCGGTCACGCACGTGGCTCCGCACGGCCGGCTCGGCAATCTCGTCGCGACACGACCGGATTACGCCACCGCGGTCGTCGACGCCGTCTGCGCTCTCGACCCGAGCATGATCGTCATGGCGCAGGACGGCTGCCTCGCGGACGAGGCCCGTACGCGTGGTGTGCGTGTCGGAATCGTCGGAATCGCCGATCGCGCGTATCGACCGGACGGCACCCTGGTGCCGCGCACCGAGCCGGGAGCCGTGATCGAAGACCTCGACGAATTGGTGGCTCGCACGGTGCGCATGGTGGTCGACGGTGTTCTCGACGCGGTCGACGGCACACCGATCGCCATCGCGGCCGATACCGTTCTACTGCACGGCGACAACCCGGGTGCAGTCCGCACCGCCGCAGCCATTCGAGCTGCTCTCGACGCGGCAGGCGTCGAGATTCGGGGGTTGCATTCGGACACCGTGCGCCGCGATCGCTGTCCGGCATGACGGGCTTGACCATCACCGACTGCGGCGACTCGGCACTGCGAGTCACGTCGTCGGCGGCGACGACGGAAGAGAAGTGGGCCCGGGTACACGCCCTGGCGGCCACCCTCGACGCTCGCAGTCCATCAGGCGTGTTCGGCGCGATCGTGACCTACGACGCGCTGCTCGTCGAATTCGATTGCGTGACAACCTCACACGACGCAGTACGGAGGGCCGTCGAGTCCGCAGCACAGGCAGGTGGCGACACCGAGCATCGCGCACCGCGGTCCTTCGTCGTTCCGGTCGTCTACGGAGGTGTGCACGGTCCCGATCTGGAGCTCGTCGCCTCGGTACTCGGAGTGAGCACGGACGAGGTCGTCCGTATCCACTCCTCCGAGCCGCTCACCATG
This sequence comes from Rhodococcus sp. B10, assembly GCF_011770055.1. Classification (NCBI taxonomy): domain Bacteria; kingdom Bacillati; phylum Actinomycetota; class Actinomycetes; order Mycobacteriales; family Nocardiaceae; genus Rhodococcus; species Rhodococcus sp. B10. The sequence continues at coordinate 117,925 of NZ_JAAFYV010000009.1, forward strand.
CGTTGCTTCGGGTCTCCGGGCGGAGCGCCCATGCTCGACGGGCCTGCGTTCGAACTTCCCATTCCTCGACGGTCCAGTCCACGCCCGAGTGTTCCGGCCGGAGCGGTCGCCGTCGCGGGGCGTCAGGCCGTCGTATCCGCCCGACCGGCACCCGGCGGGTGGCAGGTCCTGGGCCGCACACCTGTCGAACTGGTCGACCTCACGTCGAGCCCGTTGTCGCCTTTCGCCCCGGGAGACACCTTCAGCTTCGAACCCATCGACGCTGCGGAGTGGGACGCGTACGCAGGAGGCATCGATGGCTGAAACCTTGACGATCCTGCAGCCTGGGATCTCCGCCGTCACCGACCTCGGACGGCGACGCGCGAGCCGTGTCGGGCAGATGACCGGTGGCGCGTCGGATCAGTACAGCGCCGAGGTCGCGAACGCTCTCGTCGCGAGCGAACCCACTGCACCGTTGATGGAACTCATGGCGTTGGACTTCGCCATGGTGCCGAGCACCGACATACTCGTCGCTGTCACCGGCGCCCCGGCCGATGTTCGCGTCGACGGCGTTCGGGCCGCGCAGTGGGAACCCGTGGTGGTTCCGGCGGGCGCGACGCTGTCCGTCACACGGATCCGTCATGGGCTGCGCGTCTACATCGCCGTGCACGGTGCCGTGCACGCGCGGTCGTTGATGAACAGTTGCGCACCAGATTCCGTGCTCGGGTTCGGCAATCACCTCGCATCGGGAGACACGATCGAGATCGATGTCGACTGCCCTCCGATACGACACCCCCATTTCGACATCCCCGTCTTTCGTCTCGGCGCCGCCCGCCCCCGGTTCGGCGACCACTGGGACGTTCCCGTCACCGACGGCCCCGACATCGGGGACTTCGGTGGCACCGAGACACGGCTGTTCGACACCACCTTCACCGTCGGTGTCGCCAGCAATCACATCGGACTTCGCCTGGCCCCACCCGACGGCCATCGGCTACCCGAACGCACCGCGGCGACGGAGATGTTGTCCCGCGGTGTTCCGATCGGAGCCGTCGAGGTTCCCGCCGGTAACGAACTTCTCGTCCTCCATCGAGGACGCGGGGTCACTGCCGGTTACCCGGTGCTCGCCGTCGTCACCACGATCGGCCTGTCACTACTCGGCCAGGCTCGACCCGGCCACACCGTCCGTTTCACCCGTACCGGCATCGACAGCGCGGTCGCTGCGCACCGACGACGGCAATCCGACATCGATGCAGTGCGGTCGAGAGTCCACACGGTCTTCACCGCGCTCGGCATTCCGACTCACGTCGGCCCTGGACCACTACCCAGCTCTGCACTCACACTGGAGTCAGCATGACAAACGCACTCACCCCGGACACAGGCACTGCACCCCCGGCACCGGAGACGACCAAGATTCGCAAGGTCGTCCTGGCCGGTTGTGTCGGCATCTTCGTCGAGCTGTACGACAACGGCATCTTCGCCTTCATGGCGACGGCGCTGGCCATCGTGTTCTTCGACGTCTCGAAGTCGTCGGATGCCCTGATGCTCGTGTTCGCCGGCTACGCCATCTCGTTCTTCATTCGACCGCTCGGCGCCGTGGTCTGCGGCATCCTCGGTGACCGCATCGGCAGACAGAAGATGCTGGTGTTCGTCATCATGCTCATCTCCGTCGCCACCGCAGGCATCGGTCTGCTTCCGACCTATCAGGCCATCGGAATCGCTGCTCCCGCGCTGTTGATCCTGCTGCGAATCATGCAGGGCTTCTCGGTGGGCGGCGAGGCTGCAGGCGCGATGACGTTCCTCGCCGAGCACGCTCCGGACAACAAGCGCGGTCGAATCACCAGCTACGCCCAGATCGCATCGTTCCTCGCTCTGCTGACCGGCACGCTCGTCGCCTTCGCGATGTCGCCCTGGCTGAACGAGGCAGCGATCGACGGCGGCGGCGTCGCGAGTTGGGCATGGCGCGTTCCGTTCCTCGTCGCAATTCCGATGGGCATCGCCGGGTGGTACATCCGTCGTGCAATCAGCGACACCCCCAACTTCGAGAAGCTCAAGGCCGAAGGCGGTCTGTCTCGGAACCCGCTCAAGGAAGCATTCGCGACCCCCGAGCACCGCAAGGCAATGATGTTGGCCCTGTTCATTCCGCTGATGAACGGCTCCGGTTACTACGTCCTGTTCTCGTACATGCCCACGTTCCTCAAGGGTGAGAGCATCGGATTCTCCACCGGCACCGCGCTGCTCGTCACCGCCGCATCGCTGGTTGCGATCTGCATTGCAATCCCGTTCATGGGCGCGCTGTCGGACCGGATCGGTCGAAAGAACGTCATTGCCGGAGCGGCTGCGGCCATGGCCGTCGCGGGCATCCCGTGCTACGCACTCATCGCTACCGGCAACGTCGCCCTCGCCGTCCTCGGCGCCTGCGTCATGGCCGTCATCTTCGCCGGACACACTGCCGTCATCCACATCCTGATCGTGGAGCTGTTCCCCACCCGCGTTCGCTACTCCGCGTACGGCCTCGGGTACAACATCTCCTCCGCTCTGTTCGGTGGAACGGCTCCGCTGCTGATGACCTGGCTCATCCCCCACTTCGGAATCTACGTCCCTGCCTACTACGCGGTGATCACCGCGATCGGCACGCTCATCGCCGTCAGCACCATCACCGACCGCGCCCACGAACCGCTTCGGGACACTCTCTAAGGACTCTGTCATGCCATTCAGCGACTACAGCACTGCCCTCGTCACCGGAGCGAACACCGGAATGGGCGCCGCCGCCACCGAACTGCTCACCAAACGCGGAATTACCGTGTACGGCCTCGCCCGCGATGCTGCCAAACTCGACGACGTCGCATCACGGACCGGAATGATTCCGCTCGCCGTCGACGTCACCGACACAGCCGCATTGACTGCAGCTGTCGGGGATCTCGACATCGACATTCTCGTCAACAACGCAGGCGTGTCGGCGACGGGCAACATCCTCGACGCCAGCGAGGAATCCGTCGACGCGATGGTCGACGTCAATCTCCGTGCCGTGCTCCATCTGTGCCGGCTGCTTCTGCCGGGCATGGTCGAACGCGACCGCGGACACGTCGTCAACATCAGCTCCATCGCCGGTCTGTACAACTTCTACGGACACACCGCCTACCACGCCACGAAGGCTGCGGTGCACCAGATTTCGCGCCAGCTCCGCAACGACACCAAGGGCAAGCGCATCCGCGTCACCGAGATCTGCCCCGGCCGCGTCGAGACCGAGATCTTCGGTCGCAATCTCGGCGGAACACCGGAAGCCATGAAGGAAGCGTGGGACACGTTCTACGAGGGCTTCGAATCGATCACCACCAAGGACATCGCCGACGCCATCGAGTTCGCACTCGATGCACCGCGCCACGTCAACATGGGCCTGATGGAGATCATGCCCACGTTCCAGGTCCCCGGCGGCCTCGACTTCGTGCGGCGCAATGACTGAGACGACACTCGGCGTGGTCGCACACGCAGCCGACGACCTGCGCGTCGAACAGGTGCCGGTTCGCCGTCCTGCTGCCGACGAGGCCGTCGTCGAGATCGCGTTCGGCGGAATCTGCGGATCCGATCTGCACTACTGGACGCACGGCGCCGCAGGCGAGTCCATCCTGAAAGCTCCGATGCTTCTGGGCCACGAAGTGGTCGGCACGGTCGCCGCGGCGGCGGCCGACGGAAGCGGTCCCGCCGCCGGGACCCGTGTCGCGGTGCACCCTGCCACACCGAAGTCCGGCACCGTGCGTCATCCCGAGGATCGGCCGAACCTGTCACCAGGATGCACCTATCTCGGTAGCGCGGCCCAATTTCCCCACACCGAGGGAGCTTTCGCGAAGTACTCGGTGCTGCCGAGTCGCATGCTGCGCCCTCTGCCCGACACTCTGGACTTCCGCACGGCTGCCATCGCGGAACCGGCTGCGGTGGCATGGCACGCGGTTGCACGTGCCGGCGACGTGACGGGAAAGAAGGCGCTCGTCGTCGGATGCGGCCCCATCGGCGCACTCGTCGTCGCGGTGCTGGCACGCGCCGGTGCCGCCGAGATCGTCGCGGTCGACCTGCACGAGACGCCGCGCGAGATCGCCCGGTCGGTGGGTGCAACCCGCACCCTCGACGCCTCGGACTCCGAATCGATTGCCTGCGTCGATGCCGACGTTGTCATCGAATGCTCAGGCAATCGATTCGGTCTCGAGTCGGCCATCCGCGGTGCGACGCGCGGTGGCCGAGTGGTCATGCTCGGGCTGCTTCCGACCGGAATGCAGCCTGCCCCACTGTCTCTCGTCATCACACGCGAACTCGAGCTGGTCGGTTCCTTCCGATTCAACAGCGAAATCGACGACGTCCTCGAGGCGCTCGCCGACGGTTCGCTCGACGCGGGCGCCGTGGTCACCCATACCTTCGGCGTCGACGATGCTCTCGAAGCATTCGCCGTCGCCAAGGATTCCGCACACTCCGGCAAGGTACTGCTCGAGTTCTGAGCCTGCGCGTCATCGCCGATCGTTATATCCCGAGAACGAACAGGTCTTGGGCATCAGGAACATTCGACGCTAGCGTCGATGTCGATACCACCATATTCACCCGAGGAGATCACATGTCTTCGCCCCTTCTCGCCTCGCGTGTCACCCGCATGCGTGAGTCTCCGAGTGTTGCAGCGGCACAACGGGTTCGGGAACTGAAGGCCGAGGGGCGATCGATCCTCGATCTCACCGTCGGTGAACCCGACTTCGACACACCGGACCACATCAAGGCGGCCGCGATCGCGGCGATGCAGTCCGGATTGACCAAATACACTGCCGTCAACGGTATTCCAGTACTGCGCGAAGCGATCTCCAAGCGGTTGATGGAGAAGACAGGTCTCGACTACGACGCGTCGCGCATCACCATCGGCGGTGGCGCGAAGCAAGTCATCTTCCTGGCGTTGATGGCGACGGTCGAAGCCGGCGTCGAGGTTGTCGTCCCCTCCCCGTACTGGGTCTCGTACCCGGACATGGTCGAGGCGCACGACGGCACCCCCGTCGTCGTCGACTGCCCCGAGTCGGACGGATTCCTGCTGACGCCGGAACGTCTCGAAGCTGCCATCACACCGGCCACCCGCTGGGTCATCCTGAACACCCCGTCGAACCCAACCGGCGCGATCTACGACGCGGACAGGTTGGCGGCGTTGGCCGCGGTGCTCGACAGGCACCCGCATGTCCACGTGCTCTCCGACGAGATCTACGACGAGATCTGCTATCTCGACGCCCCCGCTCCCACGCTGCTCGGCATCGCACCCCACCTGCGCGATCGCGTCTTCCTCACCAACGGCGTGTCGAAGTCGTACGCGATGACCGGCTGGCGGCTGGGTTACGGCGTCGGCAATCCGGAGCTGGTCGGCGCGATCAACAAGTTGCAGTCTCAGTCGTCGTCGTGCCCGTCGTCGATCAGCCAGGCTGCTGCCGCCGAGGCGCTGTCCGGTGATCAGAGTTTCGTCACGGAGTCGGTGGCGAGTTATCGACATCGACGCGACGTCGCGTTCGAGCTGCTCGACGCCGTGGACGGGCTCGACCCCGTGCTCCCGCAGGGTGCGTTCTACCTCTTCGTCGGCTGCTCCTCCCTGATCGGCGCGCGCACACCCGAGGGTGTCGAACTCCGTAGCGATCAGGATGTCGTTCTCTACCTGCTCGATCACGCTTCGGTCGCGACGATCCAGGGGTCCGCGTACGGCGCGGACGGATACTTCCGGGTCTCGTTCGCCACGTCCGAGGACGTTCTACGTTCCGCCGCGGCCAGTATCTCCGCAGCCGTCTCGTCACTGACTCGATAGGAATTCTCATGGTCCACGTCACCACCAAGATCGACCGCCCCGCGAAGGAACTCGTCGACGAGCTCGGCGCTTTCTCGGCCGCAACCATTCACGAGGCCCAAGGGCGTTCCGGCGCATTCGATTCCGGCATCAAGCCCATCGATCGCGACATGTCGTTCTGCGGACCGGCTTTCACGGTCGTGTGCCATCCCCGCGACAACATCATGCTGCAGGTCGCCATCAGCTACGCCCAGCCGGGTGATGTGCTGATCGTGTCCTCGGGCGACCAGCCCGCGGGCCAGTTCGGCGACGTGCTCGCCAATGCCTGTGTTGCACGCGGTATCGCAGCACTCGTCACCGACGGCGGTGTCCGCGACTCGCGTGAGATTCGCGAACTCGGCTTCCCGGTCTTCAGCAAGCACGTGTGCATCCAGGGAACCGTCAAGGAATCCCTCGGGCCGATCAACCAGCCGCTCGTCTTCGGCGGACAGCTCGTCCGCCCCGGAGATGTGATCAAGGGCGACTGCGACGGTGTCGTGCTGACGCGTAGGGAAGAAGTGCGGTCGGCGATCGACGCCTGCCGCGAACGCGACGCCGCCGAGGCGGAGTACATCGAACGCTACAAGCGAGGCGAGACGCCCATTCAGGTCAGCAATCTCGCAGCGGTTCTCGAAAGCAAGGGTCTCACCGTCGACGTCTAGAGACGCTTACCGCGACGAGATCGTCATGGTCAAGGCCGCGAGATCGACGTCGACAGCACTCGGTGCGCGCAGCGAGGTCACGGTCGCCCACTTACGGCCGATGAGCCCGGCATCGCTGTCGTCGTCGCTCTCCGCGACGATCTCGTCGAAGCGCACGGTCACGAAGCCCTCGCCTCGGTCGCCGATCTCCGCCTGCACCGCGCCGAACTCGGCCAACGGCGCAGCGGCGACGCCCTCGAGTTCGTCGAGTGGCACGTCGGGAATGTTGACGTTCAGCACGGAATCCGGCCTACCGTTCTCCATCGTCCACCGCACCGCATCGCGTACCACGAGCTCGGCGGTGTCCCAGTGCGTGGGGTTCGTCGTCGCGAGCGACGCCGCCATTGCCACCACGCCGTGTGTCGACGCCGTCAGGGCCGCGCCGACGGTTCCCGAATGCAACACGGCCGAGCCGGTATTGGGGCCGTGGTTGATGCCCGACAGCACCAGGTCGGGTGGATCCCCGAACGCGCCGCGTGTGGCGACGAACGCGATCAGGGCCGGCGACGCCTTCACGGCATACACCGGGACGTCGGCCAGACCGTCGATGGACCGGGTCGTGACCGCCAGACGCGAGTCGCTGCCCATCCCCGTCAGCGACGCGCTCGCACCGCTGCGCTCCTCGTGCGGAGCGGCGACGACTACGTCGAGACCAGCTTCGACGGCGATACGCGTCAACAACGCGATGCCGTCGCTGAAGACGCCGTCGTCGTTGGTGACCAGTGCCCTCATGACGCGGATCCGAACGTGCGGACATCCACGGCTTCCGTCAGTCGCAGGACGAGATCGCGCTGACCGCTGCCGAGGCCACGTCGCGTGACGTTGGCGCTTCCCGCACCGCCACCCAGTTGCAGAGCGTCCCTCATCGACATTCCTCTCGCCAGACCGGTCGCGATACCGGCACTCATCGAATCGCCCGCGCCGTGGTGGTCGACCTGACTCAGGTCGGGGGTCACGATTTCGAGGACTTCGTCGTCCACCAGAGCGAGCGCGGGTTCCGCGGCACGGGAGATGACGACTACCTGGGCGCCCTCGTCGTGCAGCGCTCGCATGGCCTCGATCAGCGCCTCCGGTTCCTCGGAATCTGCTCGGCCGTCCTCGATCAGATCCTCGTGACTGACCTTGAGCACGGTGAGCCCACCTGCCAATGCGGCCGTCATCGTCGGTCCGGACAGATCCGCCACGATCGGCACCCCGAGCGCAGTCAGATCGGCGGCCAGTCGGGTGTAGAGCTCGGGTGGGACGACGTTCCCGGAGTGGGGTCCGCCGAGAATGGCGATGTCGCTCTTGCTTCCGACTGCAAGCGACAGGCCGAACAAGTCGTCCAGTGCGTGGCGCGCCAAGGGCGGCGGGTCGACGGTCGCGACTTCCTTGCGTTCCCCGTCGCGGCGGTCGTGCACGTACGAACCGCTTTCCTGGCCGATTTCGACGGCCTCGACCTTGATGCCCTCGCGTTCGATGAGGTCACGCAGAACGCCACCGATCTCACCACCGAAGACCCCGCACAGCGTCACATCCAGGCCGAGCACCGAAGCCATCCGGGAGATCCAATGCCCTTGGCCACCCGCATGCACGTGCAGTTCCGGGTCACCGCTGGGCGAACAATCCAGCGTCACCGTCAACAACGGCGAAGGGGCGAATACGAATGCGGTCGGACTTTCGCGAATGTCAGGCACCGAGACGGAATGCCCGATCCACGCGCGGGTCAAACGGACTTTTCGGACGCCGTCGATACCGGTGGCGCCGCCGTCGTGCATGTTTCGCGGGGCGACGGTTCGGCAACACCGAAGAGGTGTGGCCCTCTCGCGCGCCTCGCCCGAAGCGCGGTGTGAACCAGGCACACGACCACCGAAAGGGCTCGCACACGTGCACTTCGACATCGTCATCATCGGCGCAGGTTCGGGAAACATGGTCGCGGACAGCCGCTTCGACGACAAGTCCGTCGCCATCGTCGAGGAAGCCGCCTTCGGTGGTACCTGCCTGAACGTCGGATGTATCCCGTCGAAGATGTTCGCGTACACGGCCGATGTGGTCGACACCGTCGTCGGCGCGCCGAATTTCGATGTACCTGTCGATCAGGACTCGGTGTCGGCCCGGTGGCCCGACGCTCGCGATCGCATCTTCGGTCGCCTCGATCGTGACGCGCGCGACGCGCGTCGGGGGCGTGAGGAGGCACCCAACATCACGGTCCTGACCGGAACCGCTCGGTTCGTCGCTGAGAAATCCTTGCGCGTCGAACTGGCGGACGGATCGACGACCGATGTCAGCGGCGATCGCATCGTCGCCGCGGCGGGAAGCAGACCCGTCGTCCCCGACGCTCTCGCCGGCGACGACATCGGCTGTCACACATCGGATTCCATCATGCGCATCGACGAGGCCCCGACGCGCCTCGCCGTTCTGGGCGGCGGGTACATCGGAGCCGAATTCGCACATATCTTCTCGCGCTTCGGGTCGGCCGTCACGATCATCGAACCGTCGAAGACTCTGTTGTCGGGCCACGACGAGACGATCACCGACACCTTCACGACAGTGTCCTCGGCCCGCTTCGATCTTCGACTGGAGAACTCGGTGACGGCGGCACGCCGCACGGCCGACGGCATCGTCCTGTCACTGGAGAACGGCGACACACTGACCGTCGACACCGTGCTGGTCGCGACGGGGCGCACACCCAACACCGATCGACTCGACTGCGCCGCAGCAGGACTCGACATGGACGACGACGGGCACCTGCTCACCGACGCGCAACAACGCACCAACGTCGACGGCATCTTCGCGCTCGGTGACATCTGCGCGTCCGTTCCACTCAAGCATGTCGCCAACCGTGAAGCGAAGGTGGTGGCACACAACCTGGCCGACCCGGACCATTTCCTCCGGATGGACGACGACCTCGTGCCGTCGGCTGTCTTCACCATTCCCCAGATCGCCAGCATCGGAAAGACGGAACAGCAACTGCGAGACTCGAACACCGCCTACGTGGTCGCACAGAAGAAGTACTCGGACGTCGCCTTCGGGTGGGCCATTCAAGACGACACGGGTCTGTGCAAGATCCTGGCCGACCCGGACAGCGGTCGAATACTGGGCGCCCACATTCTCGGACCGCAGGCGGCGACGATGATCCATATTCTTTCCGTCGCAATGCACTTCGACATCTCGGCGCAAGACCTCGCCCGACGGCCGTTCTGGACACATCCGGCGCTCCCGGAACTGATCGAGAACACGCTGTTGGACATTCACTGAAATCATCTCGAACGAAAGGACATGCACATGACCGACCCGACGACCAGGTTTCCGATGCCCGAACGGAGCGGACAGCCGGAACTGCCGCATCCAGGGCTGACCCAGGACATGGTGACCGCTCCCGACCACGGAGAGAACAGCTACCGCGGATCCGGGCGACTGGACGGGCGCAAAGCACTGATCACGGGCGGCGATTCGGGAATCGGCCGCGCGGTCGCGCTGGCGTTCGCGAGAGAAGGCGCCGACGTCGTCATCGCGCACCTCGAAGCGGAGGCTGCCGACGCCCAGGCGACCGTCGAACTGATCGAATCCGCGGGACGTTCCGGACGCGCGATCGCATGCGACATCACCGACGAGGCGCAGTGCGCTTCTCTGGTATCCGCGGCGGTCGACACACTCGGCGGCCTCGACATTCTGGTCAACAACGCCGCGTACCAGATGGCCCAGAACGGCGGTATCTCCGACATCACTACCGAACAGTTCGATCGGGTGCTCAAGACCAACCTGTACGCACTGTTCTGGATTTCGAAAGCCGCTGTGGGAGTGATGAAATCGGGGTCCACGATTGTCAACACCACGTCGATTCAGGCGTCGAATCCCTCGCCGGAGCTGTTGGACTACGCTACGACGAAGGCCGGTATCGTGGCCTTCACCAAGGGTCTGTCCGCTGATCTCGCCGAGCGCGGAATCCGTGTGAACGCTGTCGCTCCGGGACCGATCTGGACCCCGTTGATACCGGCGACCATGCCCGCATCCAAGTTCGAGAAGTTCGGTGAGACGGTCCCTCTCGGACGCCCAGGACAACCTGCCGAGCTCGCGCCCGCGTACGTGTTTTTGGCCTCGGACGATTCGAGCTACATCACCGGCGAGACCATCGCCGTGACCGGGGGAACGCCGATGACGTGAGGCGACTCCGTCGTCGTCATCGGGTGCTCGGGGCCTGCCACAACCCGACGATCGCGTCGATCAGATCGGTACCGCACCGATTCCACTCCTCGACGGGGTCCGCGCGCGAGTCGGCGACGTCCCGTTCCGTTTCGGCGACGAAGTGTGTCATCAGGTTGCGTGCCATCGCCCCGCGCGAGCTCCTGACGTCGGCGGGCAGGTCGGGCTTGCGCGCGTCGAGGCCCGCGACGATGCGACGCAGCGATGCAGACGCGAGTGCTTCCTCGTACACGATCGGACGGAGCACGGGATCGGTGATCACCTGCGCGGCGAATCGTGCATACCACGTCGGACGTCCGAGCTGCGCCAAATAGTCGGTCGACGGCCTGACGAGAAGCGTGATCCATGTGCGCAGATCGTCTCGGTCCGAGTCGTCGTTCGCATCCGATTCCAGCAGGTCTCGCCGGATTCGCTCTATACCGCGAGCGTGTTTGACGACGATCGCGCGCACCAGGTCTTCCTTCGTACCGAAGTGGTAGCCGACAGCCGTGTTGTTCCCTTGGCCCGCAGCTTCGCTGACCTGACGGTTCGACACTGCGAACACGCCCTGTTCGGCGAACAGCCGTTCTGCGGCAGTCAGAATCACCTCGCGCGTCTCTGCCGCGCGAGGTGATCTGCTCTTCGAATGCGTCACTGCACCATTATCGGGCCGAGACCGACTCGTCGTCGTCGGAGACCGCCACCGACCGGCTCGCATCGGCGTCCGGTCGTGCCGGAACGAACCGCGGCAGGAAGGCTGCGATCACCAATGCGACAACCGCCGCGCCCGCGGCGACCCCCATGACGACCTTGAAACCGTCCTGCGACGGCAACGACACCGAGCCCATCGACATGGTCATCTGCGCGAGGATCACGCCCGCGACCGCACTTGCGAACGACGTTCCGAGAGAACGCATCAGCGTGTTGAAGCTGTTCGCCGCGGCAGTCTCCGACGCGGGGACGGCTCCCATGATCAACGCAGGCATCGCACCGTAAGCCAGACCGGTGCCCGCACCGATGACGAGCGAGACCAGAACGAGCTGCCACACGGCGCCCATCAGGAAGACGCCGCCTCCGTAACCGATTGCCACCGTGATCGCACCCACCATCAACGTCACCTTCGGACCCATGGTGGTCGTGATTTTCGACGAGAGCGGCGCCACCACCATCATGACGAGACCGGACGGCGCCATCACGAGACCGGACAACAGCATCGACTGCCCCAATCCGAATCCGGTCTCCTTCGGCATCTGCAGAACCTGCGGAAGAACCAGCGTCATCGCGAACATCGCGAAGCCGAACACGATGGACGCGAGGTTCGTGAACAACACCTGCTTGCCGACACTGACGCGCAGATCGACGAGCGGCTGCGCCACTCGAAGTTCCCACCAGGCCCACACCGCGAACGCAGCCGCCGCGACGACGAAGCACGCCAGCGTCGTGCCACTGCTCCAGCCCCACGTTGCGCCCTTCGAGATCCCGAGGAGCAGCGTGACGAGGCCGATCGACAGCGAGGCCGCACCACCGAAATCGAACCGACCACCGGTGCGGACGGCCGATTCGGGGACGACCGTGACGACCAGCACCGTGACGACCGCACCCAGCCCGGCCGCGGTCCAGAACAGGAAGTGCCAGTTCGTGTATTCGGCGATCAAGGCGGCTGCAGGCAATCCCAGTGCACCGCCGACGCCCAACGAAGCGCTCATCAAAGCGATGGAGCCGGGCAGTTTGTGCACGGGCAGGACGTCCCGCATGACGCTGATCCCCAGCGGAATCACGCCCGCTGCAAGTCCTTGCAGCGCGCGCCCTGCGACGAGCGGAACGAGGCTGCTGCTCAGCGCGCCGACCACGGACCCGGCAATCAGGAGCCCGAGGCTGACGAGCAGCATCCGACGCTTACCGAACATGTCTCCGAGACGACCCATCGTCGGGACCGCGACTGCTCCGGCCAAGAGCGTCGCCGTCACCACCCACGCGGTGTCCGACGCCGGCGCGTTCAGCAGCGACGGCAACTGCGGGATCAACGGAATGACAAGGGTCTGCATCAGTGCGACGACGATGCCCGCGAACGCGAGTACGGCGACGACCGGACCCGTTGCGGGCGCGTGCTGCTCGTCGTGCGCAGCGTGCGTAAAGCTCATGAGAACTCCAGAAATAGGGGACGTGCGACCGCCATGTGGTTCAGTCGACTGACTTAAACTACGAACGTTGCTTGTATCCGTCAACTAATTCGCGGTGGATGTGTCCTCTATCACGCGACGGGCTGACGCAAGATGGTGCGCAGTTTCGACGCGTCCACGCGGCGTGGGTCGTTCAGATAGATCTCGTGATGCTTGCCGGTCATCGTCAGCCCCGCTTCGGGCAGATAGCGGTGATGCAGTTCTGCGAGCACAGGAGCCTCGTCGTCGTAGGGGCCCACATGGAGCGTCTGAACACACCGGCCTTCTCGAAGCGTCTCGACACGCACCGCGTCGATACTCCGCGGGTTGCTCTTGCCCCTCACGGCGACGACGGCCGCGTCGAACATCGACGCGTCGATCCAGTCCGGCACCATGATCATGACCGTCCAGTGCCATGCCGTTTTGTCCCGAGCGGTCGTGAACGAGTCCATGTCCGGCGCCCACCACAGCGCCTCCAGCGGCGGTACGACGTAGTCGCGTGTCAGATCGCGTTTGCTGGCGAACTTCAGCGTGTACGCCACCGGGTACAGCGCGGCGAGCGCATCGGCGTATGCGGATGCAGTGTTGGGGTCGCCCTGACCGTCGATCATCGCGTACTGCATCGGCGGCATGTCGACGACTCGAAACTCGCCGAGACGCGCGACGTATCCGTCGAGTGTCGTCTTGAAATCGACCTTCACGCCGGGCCCCGTCCGTCGGTTCAGGCGATCACAGTACCGCTGACCGCCTGAACGAGGACTCGACCGAGCACGCCACGGCGCCCGAATCGTCCATTTCGTACAGTGGATGCAGTGAACCACGTATCGAGCATCGCTGCATCCGAGAACGAGCTGGGTGGACTGGCCGGTTGGGCCGTCGGATTGATGGAGGCGATCGGCGGCCCAGGAGCGGGCATCGCGGTCGCGGCGGAGAACTTCTTCCCTCCCCTGCCGAGTGAGATCATCCTGCCGTTGGCGGGGTTCACCGCGTCGCAAGGCGGGATGACGCTGTTCAGCGCGTTGTTCTGGACCACAGCAGGCTCGGTGATCGGCGCGCTCGTTCTGTACTGGCTGGGCGTGAAGCTCGGGCGTGACCGGATGTACGCGATCGTCGACCGCATGCCGTTCGTCGACACGAATGATCTCGCGAAGGCAGAGGATTGGTTCGCCCGCCACGGTCGATCGGCGGTGTTCTTCGGTCGCATGATTCCGATGGTGAGATCGGGCATCTCCGTACCTGCAGGCGTCTCTCGCATGCCCGTCCTGCAGTTCACCCTCTACACCACGCTCGGCAGCCTGATCTGGAACTCGATCTTCGTCCTCGCCGGCTACTTCCTCGGCGAGAACTGGCACTACGTCGAGAATTACGCCTCGGTTTTCCAGTACGTCGTCATCGGGGTCGTCGTCGCTCTGGTCGTGTTCTTCGTCGTGAAGAAGAGGAAGAAGCGCCGCCAGCCGGCCTCCTGACGAAGACCGGCCGACGGCGTCGAACCGTCTAGGCCTGGTGACGAGCGAACAGCGCTCGTGCCGCCACGTCGAATTCCTCGAGGCTCATGCGGCTGTCCACGGCGCGCTTCACCAGTTCCGCATGGGTCTCCCCTGCCAATCCGGTGATCGGCTGGTCGAGATCCAGGTTCGACGGAAATGCGTAGCCCTCGGCGGATGCAGCGATCACGTTGTCGACCTCGCGGTCCCGACCCCGCTCGGTCCAGTCGAGCAAGATCGGGTACAACGCGGAACCGATGACCTCACGGTCGACGCTGTCGAGCGCCCTTCCGAACGGGGACGAGACCTGCAGCAGGTTCGCCATGCGGTAGATGTCGCTCGACGTGTTGTGACCGGCGGCATGGAACAGGGCGGGATTGAAGAACACCGCGTCGCCCTCCTCGAGGGGCAGCTGAATGTAGTTGTCCGCGAAGTACTCTCTGAACTCCGGAAGGTTGAACGCGATGTAGCCCGCTTCGAACTTCTGCGAGTACGGAAGGTACATCGTCGGACCGCTCTCGATCGGCATGTCGCAGTGCGCCACTGCTCCCTGCAGCGTCAGGGCCGGTGACAGTCGATGGATGTGTGCCCGGAACTTCGCCGCGGTGTCCGTCGACATGAAGCCTAGGTGGTAGTCGCGATGCGGATTCTGTGCGGCCCCACCGGGGTTGACGACGTTGATCGCCGACGTGACTTGGTACATCGGACCGAGCCACGCCTCGGACACCAGCGCGAGAAGGTCGTTGGAGTAGTAACGGGCGAACTGCTCGGGCTCGGCGATCGCGAGCTTCTGCAATGCGGACCAGATGCGGTCGTTCGCACCCGGCTTCGCGAAATGATCTCCGCCCACCACACCGCTCTCGTGCTGCCGACGAATGATGTCACGGAATGTCGAGGTGGTTTCTTCGATCGCGTGTTCCGACGTGAAAGCCTTCTTGAACACCACGATTCCGGGCCCGTTCAGCAAAGCGTCCGCGAGCTCGTCCTGAATCTCGGCACGAACAGCCGCATCCGAGGCCTTGTCGGTCAGCGCAGCTGCGTCGTAGATCAACACGTTCTTCAGTACGTCGAACGCGTGCGGGTAGTCGGCCAACGCCGTTTCCTGCGACACCAGAGCGCGGAATTCGTCGATGTCGCAATCGGACTCGCGAAGTCGGTCGGTGCGTGGGGTCTGCTGGATGTTGCTGGTCATGACACCGTCCTCGGCTGTGGAAAGGGTGGAACCGCGCATCACGGCTCCGGTGAAGTGATTCAAAGCTTGCCGAACGCGGCAGCACGTGCACAACCCGCAAACCCATCAACTTTCCCTCGAGGATATCAATGGCGATCGCGTCGGCGCGCGCGGCTGTGGAACGCGACCGACGCTAGCTCTTGTCGCTCGCCATCGTGGCCGCAAGCCGTGCATGTCGACGTCCGTACGCAAAGTAGATGACCAGCCCGAGCGCGAGCCACACCAAGAACCGAATCCACGTCTCGACCACCAGGTTCACCATCAAGTAGACACAGGCGAGACCGGACAGGATCGGCACGAGCGGAGAGAACGGAACACGGAAGGGCCGCTTCAGATCCGGCTTGGTCCGCCGAAGAATCGGCACCGCGATGGAGACGAGGAGAAACGCGAACAACGCTCCGATGCTGACCATTTCGGCGAGTTCCTTCAGCGGCACCAGCGCGGCGAGCAACGCGACGGCTACCACGACGCCTGCGGTCAGTCGGGTGGGTGTGCCGAATCGGGGTGAGACCTTGGCGACCGATTTCGGCAGCAAGCCGTCCCGTCCCATGGCGAACCCGATGCGGCTGATCGTCACCAGTTCGACGAGGATCACCGACGTCAGTCCTGCGACCGCTGCGATCGACACGAGCGAGCCGGCCCAGCTCGCACCGACCGCGTCGAAAGCTTTGGCAATCGGAGCACTGTCGTCGAGATCGGTGTACTGGACCATTCCCGTCACGACGAACGCGACGAGCATGTAGAGAACTGTGCAGGCCACCAGCGTGCCGATCAACGCCCGAGGCAGATCGCGTGACGGATGCTTGGATTCCTCACTGAGATTGGCGACGGCTTCGAAACCGGTGTAGGCGAAGAACACCACTGCTGCGGCAGCGACGACGCCCGCGACGCCGAATGCTGCAGGCGCGATACCCGCCACTGCCTGCATGAGCGGTTGGTCGAGGGTCGAGCCGCCTGCCTCCGCCGGGGCCGACTTCGGAACGAAGGGCACGAGGTTGGATTTGTTGATGAAGAAGAAGCCGGCGACGACGATGAACACCGAGATCGCCACCTTGACCACGACGAGCGTGTTCGTCACGCGCGCAGACTCTTTGACACCGACCGCCGCGACCACACCGAGCGCGACGACGATCAGCACAGCGCCCACGTTGACGGGCGCCTCCTCGGTGAACAGACTCGGTGGAAGTCCGAACAGGTCCGCAAGGTAGCCCGACCAGCTGCGGGCGACGACTGCGGCGCCGAGGGCGAACTCCAACACGAGATCCCAGCCGATGATCCATGCGAACAGTTCGCCCAAGGTGGCGTAGGCGTAGGTGTAGGCGCTCCCCGCCGTCGGAACCGCGGACGCCAGTTCGGCATAGCACAAGGCGGCGAGCAAACTGACGACACCAGCGATCGCGAACGACAGAACGACGGCGGGACCGGCATTCTCCTTCGCTTGAACTCCGGTCAGCGTGAAGATGCCCGTCCCGATGACGATTCCGACGCCGAAGCCGACGAGATCACGAAGACGCAGTTGCTTGCGCAGACTTCCCGGGCCACTGTCGTCATCCACATCGTTCTTGATCTCGTCGACCGTCTTGGTGCGGAATATGTCCATTCATGTGACGCTAGAACACGAATTGTCGTGTTCGCCAACCGAACTCGATGTTTATTTTGCGACTCCTCGGGATTACGGACATATCGGGAAATACGCCCGTTCCTGTGCGCTCGTACGGAACCGGTCAGGACCCGTCGGCGAGGTGGGCATTCAGTACTGCACGATTCAGCTCAGCCGCGGCGACGACGATGGCGGCCGCCTGAGCGGGGTCACACGTGCCATCGGTCGTCACCGCCACCGCTTCGCGTAGTCGCGCGCACATCTCGGTCACCTCGGGGTCGGAGGACTCGTCCACGTCGGCCGGTTCCGATTCGTCGACGAGCGAGAGCCGCGGCAACGAAACATCGTCGACGGTCGGAGCGCTCTCACCCTCGCGGTCGGCGGTCTCGTCCGCGGTCTCGGGACGGTAGTTTCTGGCATTGCCGTTCAGTACCGTCCGCTCCCCTTTCGACAGTGCGACGAAGGTCGTTCGTCCCGCGTCCGGATCGCCGCTCACCCGGAACACCGATGACGGCGCTGCCACCTTGCGCACCACCATCCCGTCTTCGACGCCGTTGGGGTTGCGGCGTGTCCACGCCATATCGGTCACCTCCGGGTGCGCTCGACGGGATTCGGCTCCCGTTTCAGACTTGCACACGACCGATTCGGCGTCGACTTTCGCTAAGACGGACCCTGCACCGCCACCGACCTCAGACGGACCCGTCGAGGAGCCACCGACCGGCCCGGTGATACTTCCATCGAGCCGGGTCGTGGGTGCTATGCGTGCGCACGTCACGCCAGTAGCGGTGGAAGTTCAGCGAGTCCGACGTCGACCGGGCGCCGATGAATTCGAACAGCTCACTCGCCGCTCGCTCCGCACTCTCGCTCGCGAAGGCACTGGCTTCGGCCACCGTGACGGCTGCCCGTTCGTAATCGTGCTCGGTGCGCACGACGTCGGCATGGTCGAGTCGTCGAGCGGCTTCGTAGAGCAGCTGCTCCGCGGCGTGTACGTGCGTCCCGAGCTTGCCCACTCGGTACGCGGTCAGCGGGTCGTCGACCGCGCGGTCGACGTGCGCTGTACGCCACGGTCGAGCGACATCGCGCAGCAGTTCGGCACCCCGGTGCAGGACGCCGAGCCCTATTCCGACGTCGACGGCGGCATGGATGACGGTTGCGTACGGCGGGAACGTGTTCTTTCGATGATGCCCGTCGAAAGGCCTCAGCGAGAACAGTTCCGGCACTTCCACCCCGCTCAACCGGACCGTTCCGCTGTGAGTACTGCGCTGCCCCATGGCGTCCCAGTCGTCGACCACGGTCAGTCCCGCTGCGTCGCGCGGCACGTACGTCAACGAGAATTCGCCGGATTCGGTCGCGGCCTGCACCGGAATCCACTGCGCGGTCAAGGCCCCGGTCGAGTAGTGCTTGACGCCGTCGAGCACGACCGTTCCGTGACCGGTCTCGGTCAGCGTCGTCGTCGGCAACGACAGCACGGGCCGTGACCCACGTTCGGCTTGCGCGTTTCCGAACCGGTGTCCTGCAAGGATTTCCGCCGCGAAGTGACGCTTCTGTTCGAGTGTTCCGTCGGAGAACATCGGTTCGATCAGGTGGAAGTGGTTCTGCGGTACCTGACCGAGCGATCCACTGGCGCGGGACAGAACGACGAACACCCGGACGACGGTTTCGTAGGAGACGCCGGCGCCACCGAACTCGCGAGGCACGCGGATTCCCAGAAGACCACTCTCGGCAAGAGAGGTCAGTTCCTCGACCGGGACCTCCCGAGAGCGGTCCAATCGATCCGCCGCCGCACGAAAGACGTCGGCCAATTCATGGGCTGCCGCGAGAGCCTCGTCGGCGTCGCGTAGAACGGCGACCTTTCCGATCGGCAAAGCGGTGTCCGCGGTCATCGATTCTCCTACCATTCTCGGGGAATTACCCGCCGCTGCAGCATTGCGAGGGGCGCGGGCAGACTCAATCACCGGACCGAGAAAGCTGTCAACCTGCGATAACGTCCATCTGTGATGTACGTCACCACCGTCCCGGCATGCGGTCGACAGGAATGCCCTGTGGTCTGGCGAACTTTAAAACCAGCGTGAATTTAACTGAGGAATTTCACTCCGACGAAGAAATGCGCACGCACGAAAAGTTTGACTTCAATTCGAGCCGGTGTAACTGTTCTGCCCGGAACTGCACAGTCCGAAAAGAAAGTTCTGTCGATGCCAAGACCGCTCGTCTACAACGCTTTCCTGCACTTGACACCCAATCACCACAGCCACGGCTACTGGCGGACCCCCGAGGGCCGCGTCCAATACGGATACAAGGATCTGCAGCCGTACATCGACGTGGTGAAGACGCTCGAGCGGGGCCGAATCGACGCGCTCTTCATCGCTGATGTCGTCGGGGTGTACGACCTCGACTTCGGAGACGGCACGACGACCATACGCGCAGGCTCGCAGTTCCCGGAGAACGATCCGATCACCATCGTCTCGGCGTTGGGGCATGCTACCGAGCATCTCGGTATCGCTGTGACCAGCAACATCATTCAGGACCATCCGTTCTCGTTTGCCCGACGCCTCTCCTCGCTCGACCACTTCACGAACGGTCGCGTCGCGTGGAACATCGTGACGTCGTATCTCAGCAACGGATTCCGTAACTACGGGTACGACGAGATAGTCGGCCACGACGACCGATACGAGTGGGCACAGGAATACGTCGACGTCACCTACAAGCTCTGGGAACACTCGTGGGAGGACGACGCAGTTCTCCACAACCACGAGACCGGTGAATTCTTCGACCCCGCCAAGATCCACACCATCGATCACGTCGGCAAGCGCTACAAGGTGCAGGGTCCGCACATCGTCGAGCCGTCACCGCAGCGCACACCCGTTCTCTTTCAGGCCGGGAATTCCCCTGCCGGACGTAATTTCGCGGTCACCAATGCCGAGGTGACGTTCCTCCCCTCGTACAGTCCCGCCTCAGCGGTGCGTGACGTCGCGATCCTCGACGAGCAGGCGCGCGCGATCGGTCGCGAGCCGTCGTCTCTCAAGAAAATCGTGATGCTGTCCACCATCATTGGTTCGACGGAAGAGGAAGCGAAACGAAAGCGCGAGTACTTCCGAGAAAACGTCGACTTCGAAGCACTGCAAGCATTCTGGAGCGGAGGATCCGGCATCGACCTGTCTTCCGTCGATCCGGATACGCCGTTGTCCGAACTTGCCGGCCGGGCCCAACTCGGCAACCACGTGCAGTCCAACTTCCGCGCCGCGGCAGATTCTCTGGAGGACCCGTCGACGGTGAGTTGGCGCGAGTACCTCGTCGAGAAGTCTCTTCTGCCGGGCAGATTCGCCGGCACGCCGGAGCAGATCGCCGATCACGTGCAGGATTGGGCCGACTCCGGGATCGACGGTTTCAACGTCGTACCCATCACCACGCTCGGTTGGTGGGACGAGTGGGTCGACCACGTCGTGCCTGTACTGCAGGACCGCGGCCTAGCTCAGCGCGAATATGCGCCGGGCACGCTGCGTGAAAAGCTGTTCGGCCGTGGCGACCGCCTCGGTGACGACCACCGTGCCCGCTCTGTCCGCATCGGCAGCCACCAACCCGCATGATTCATATCCACTTCTCCGGAGCCACTTCATGACTGCCACGCTCGACCCCATCACGGTGCGAGAACGATTCGCCGATGTCCTGGCCGACATCGCAGCCACCGCCGTCGCGCGCGACCGCGATCGCACACTCCCCCACGACCTGGTACGACGGCTCGCCGAACGCGGTTTCGGCGCCCTGCGCGTACCGACGGAATTCGGCGGGTCGGGTATCGCGGTTCCCGAACTCGCCGAGCTGGTACTCGATCTCGGCGCCGCCGACTCCAATGTCGTGCAACTGCTTCGCACGCACTTCATCTTCACCGAGGCGATCATCCACTCGCCTGAATCCGACGAACGTTCGGAGTGGTTGCGCCGCATCGGACGTGGCGACCTGTTCGGCGGCGCCTACACGGAACAGAATGCGCAGAACCAAACCCACTTCTCGACGCGCATCGAGTCGAGAACCGGTCGACGCCTGGTCACCGGACGCAAGTTCTACAGCACCGGGTCCCTCTACGCGGACTGGATTCTCACCACTGGAGAGGGAGACGACGACACTGTCGAGCAGGCCGTCGTGCCCGCGAAGGCCGACGGCGTCACACTCGTCGACGACTGGCACGGATTCGGTCAGAAGCTGACCGCAAGTGGCACGACGGTGTTCGACGCGGTCGACGTGACCGACGCTCCCCAGTTGCCCGCCGACCTGGAGCTGGGAAGCTACGGTACGTCCGTCGCGCAGTTCTGGCACCTGCTCGCCCTCGCGGGAATCGCCCGCGCGGCGCACGTCGACGTCGTCGAGTACGTCCGCGGTCGGGCCCGCTTCTTCAGCCAGGGTGCCCGGCAGTTGCCCCGTGAGGACGCGCTGGTGCAGCAGGTCGTCGGTGAGGTCAGCGCGGCACGCCATGTCGCCGAGACGCTGGTACGTCATTCGGCTCGCACGCTCGGCGACCACGGCACCGCCTTGCTGGGAGGCAACAACTCGCAGGAGCTGGAGGACGCGACCGAGATCGAGATCTACCGTGCTCAGGTGTCGGTCATCGATACCGTGTTGAAGGCCGTCACCCGGTTGTTCGACGTCGGCGGCGCATCGGCGCTCAGCGTGGAGAAGGGCTGGGATCGACACTGGCGCAACGCACGAACACTGGCGAACCACAATCCGACGCCGTACCGTCTGGCGAGTATCGGCGACTTCGACCTGAACGGCGCGTCCCCGTTCCGGCAGTGGCTCAGCGGCATCGACCTGCGCAACAGGGAGAGCTAGCCGTGGACTTTCTCACCTACGCCTCGCTCGGATTGTCGACGGGTGGCGCCTACGCACTGGTCGCGCTCGGGCTGATCGCCGCCTACCGCGGCACCGGCGTCATCAATTTCGCGCAGGGCGCGCTGGGAACTTTCGGTGCTTACTCCTTCTGGAAGCTGCACGAAGCCGGCTTGCCGCTCCCCATCGCCATCGCAGCAGGCGTCGTGGTCAGCGGTCTGATCGGCGTCGCCTTCTTCGCGATCGTCGGCAAACGCCTGGCGCATGCACCCGTTGTCACCAAGATCCTGATCACGCTCGGTCTACTACTGGTTCTGGAAGCCGTCATCCGACTCGTCTGGACCAATCACCAGATCACCATCGATCCGTTCCTGGTCAGCGGCGGGTTCGAGGTCGGCGGGGTACGCGTGCAGAACATTTCCGTCCTTCTCGGAGTCACCGCCCTCGTCGCCACCACAGCGTTGCATGCGCTGTTCACCCGAACGCGGTTCGGCTTGATCACCATGGCCATCCAGGACACCGACCTCGGTGCTCAGTCCATCGGAATCGATCCACGTAAGTGGGGATCGGCCGCATGGGGTCTCGCAGGTGTGCTGTCCGCTGCGGGCAGCGTCCTCGTTCTCCCGATAACGCAGTTGTCGCCGACGTCGGCTGCGCCGATTCTGGTCCCTGCGCTGGGGGCCGCGCTCGCGGCGAAGTTTCGCAGATTCTGGGTGGCGTTCGGCGTAGCGATCGGAGCCGGTGTGCTCGAGGGCCTCGTGACCGGACTGTACGACGCGCAACTTGCGCGTGCCGTTCCGCACATCATCGCGCTCGCAGTTCTCATCGTGTTCGCACGCACCGACATGAGCCGAGGAACCCGCGAAGTCAAGGCGGTCTTCCACGTCGGATCGGGACGAATCCGCCCGCTGCATGTCGTGATCGGTACCGCTGTCGTCGTCACGCTCGTCACCTTCGGAAACGGTTCGACAGTCGACGCATTGAGCCTCACTGCGATTTTCGGCCTCGTCGCTCTCGGCATCGTCGTGTCGACGGGTTACACGGGCCAGGTCAATGCACTGCCGCTCACGTTCGCCGGCATCTCGATGCTCGTGTTCGGTGCAGTGAGCCACCACGGCGCCTCGCTCCTCACCGCCGCGGCGGCAGCGGTGGTCGTCTCACTCGTCGTGGCAGGCCTCTCGTCGATCGTGTTCGTACGTGCCCGCATCTACGAAGTGACCATCGGGTCCCTGGCAATCGCGTCGATCGTGCAAGTCCTTGTGTTCTCGGTGGACAAGTTTTTCAACGGCACGACGGGATGGGCCATCGGTGACACCGAGCTGTTCGGGATCTCGTTCAGCAACATCGTCGAACCTCAGAACTTCGCACTGCTGGCGTGGACCGTGCTGATCGTGGGGCTGATCGTCGTCGCGAACATTCGACGCTCTGCTGTCGGCCGCTATCTGCTGTCGGTGCGCCAGGACGAGCGCCTGCCCGCCGCTCTCGGAATCAACGCTGTGCGAGCGAAATTCACGTCGATTCTCCTGTCGGGCACGTTGTGGGGGCTCGCGGGAATTCTGCTCGCGATTCAGCGTGGGTTCATCTCCAAGGGTCAGATCACGTTGGAGGGCTTCACCTACAGCGATTCGTTGGCACTGATCGCGTTCACGATTCTCGCCGGTACAGGACATCTCGCCGGCGCGGTCCTGGCAGGGTTGTTCGCCCCAGGTGGACTCCTCGCGAGCATCCTGTCCTTCACACCCGACATCAACGACTGGTTGTCGTTGTTCTTCGCCGCGAACATGATCCTCGTTCTGACCACCGAACCCGACGGTGTCGTCGGCCAGTTCCTTCGGCTCCGCGGGGCGGCGTTTCGCACGTTCCGATCGGCTCCCGTACAGAAGGAGAAGGTGCATGCCAC
This sequence comes from Rhodococcus sp. B10, assembly GCF_011770055.1. Lineage (NCBI taxonomy): Bacteria > Bacillati > Actinomycetota > Actinomycetes > Mycobacteriales > Nocardiaceae > Rhodococcus > Rhodococcus sp. B10. The sequence continues at coordinate 141,788 of NZ_JAAFYV010000009.1, forward strand.
GCTTGAACGTCTGTGACCTGTCCGTCGACATCGGAGACCACAGGATTCTGAACGACGTGTCCTTGTCGGTGCCAGAGGGCCGAATCGTCGGACTACTCGGAGCCAACGGTGCAGGCAAGAGCACCGCGATCGACGCAATCACCGGATATCAGCGCGTCACGTCGGGCACCGTCGAGGTCGACGGCAAGGACGTGACGAGGACGACCGCACCCGCTCGAGCCCGTCACGGCCTCAGCCGCACGTTCCAGGACTACCTGCTGTTCGAGGACCTCACCGTGGAGGAGAATCTACTCTCCGCTACGGAAGTCAGGAGCCGAAAGTCGATCGCTGCCAGCATTGTTCGGTTCGGTCGGCCCGGCGCCCAGGAATTCGCGCGGGTCGACGAGGTTCTCGTGGCCCACGGTCTCGACGACATCCGCCACAAGCGCGTCGAGGAGCTGTCTCTCGGTTGGCACGCACGAGTGAATCTGGCGCGCGCCGTCGTGCAGGATCCGTCCGTGCTGTTGCTCGACGAGCCGGCCGCCGCGCTCAGCGTCGATGCACGACGACGCGTCGTCGACACCGTCAAGAACATTCGTGACACCTCGGACGTCGCAATACTGTTGGTGGAGCACAACTTGGACGTCGTCACCGAAGTCTGCGACGACATCTACGTTCTCGAAGCGGGGTCCGTCATCGCGCACGGCCCCACTTCCGAGATCCTCGATCATCCGATGGTTCGGTCCATCTATTTCGGCGAGGAAGAACCCGGCGCTCTACCGGCCGGGAGCGGAGCCGGCGGAGTGACCCAGAAACACACCGAGGTGACCGCATGACGATGGCAATCGACACCGCTGGCCTGCACGTGAAGGGCCTGACCGTCGACTACGGCAACGGCGCGGGGCTGTGGGACTTCGATCTCGACGTCGCACCCGGCGAAGTGGTCTGTGTCATCGGCAAGAACGGCGCGGGCAAATCCAGCGCATTGCTGGGCATTTCGGGTTTCGTGAAGCCACAGTCCGGATCGGTCGTGGTCGACGGGCACTTGCTCGCGGGTACTCCGTACCGGCGATGCAAGAAACACATCGGTCTGGTCGTCAAGGGTCGATCGCTGTTCGGAAGCTTGACCCTGGCCGAGAACCTTGCGCTCGCGCACATCGACGAACGCGACTTCTTCGACCTCTTCCCACAGCTCGCCGATCGTCGCGACGTACCCGCCGGAAGCCTCAGCGGAGGTCAACAGCAGCTGGCCGCCGTCGGCCGCGCGCTTCTGCGTGACGTGCGTGTCGTGTTGCTCGACGAATTGACGTTCGGACTCAGCCCGGCCGTCCGAACCCTGATCGCGCGTGTCGTCGGCGAGCAGGCCCGAGACCGAGGCATCAGCGTGGTCGTAGTCGAGCAGCACGTGGAGACTGCGGTTGCCATCGCCGATCACACCCTCGTACTCGCCGACGGCCGAACCGCGCTCGAGCTCTCACGCGACGAATTGGTCGACGCCACCGAGCACGTCGAACACACCTATCTACATCCCTGATCACGAAGGAAAACCATGTTCACACGTAAGTTCCGTGCGGGTCTGATCGGCTTGTCCGCACTGTCGCTCCTGGCCGCCGGATGCTCCGGGGGTGGCGACAGCGACTCCGACACGATCAACGTCGGCTTCATCGCGCCGCTGTCGTCGTCGCCGTCCGCGTTCCAGGATCCAGCATTGGTTGCCGAGATCGCCGAGAAGGCCGTCAACGACCAGGGCGGCATCAACGGCAAGAAGCTGAACGTCATCGTCTACGACACGAAAGGTCAGCCGGCCAACGTCATCGCGGGCGCACGCAAGCTCGTGAACGAGGACGACGTCGTCGCGTTCATCGGCGGCAACAGCGGCGACGGTCTCGCCGAGATCGGCAAACAGGCAGGCGTCGTCAACTGGTTCCCGATGGGCTGCGCCGCTGCCGACGTCTCGAACGAGCTGTCGATGATCGCTGCACTCAACTGCGCCGGCGCGGCTCAGGGAACGTATTTGGGCGGCACCAGGTTCAAGCCGAAGAAGGCCGTCTACGTCGCGTACGCAGGCAATACTCCGTACATCGAGAATGCGAAGCTCGGGTACCGAAATGCCGGCGTCGACGATGTCGAGATCATCGAGATCGCGCCCGACACGACCGATTACGCGCCCGTCATCGCCAAGATCAAGGCGGCGAACCCGGACGTGTGGGGCGGCATGATCTACACGCCGGAAAAGCTGACCGCACTGGTCCAAGCTGCCGTCGACCAGAACCTGCGGATTCCGTTGGTGCTGAGCAACAACGTCATGGAAGACGCAACCATCAAGGTCGTCTCCGACTCCGGAATCCCGAACTCCGTCGCGCTCGAAAAGGGTGAGGATGCGGCGCAGTTCGCCACGTGGAAGGAGTACGAGGACCAGCTCGCGAAGTACGACCCGGAAGGCAAGGTCAAGACTCCGCACGACGGCAGCGTCAGCACCGACTGGCTGGCCGTCTGGACGTTCGCACAGGAAGCACGCAAACTCGACACCGTCGACCGCGATACCTTCCGCGAGCACACCCAGAATCTGACGGACTTCCAGACCGACGTACTGCACGACATCGACTTCACGATCCAGGACGGTCCGGTCCTCACTGCACCGCGTCAGGCCAACTTATGGGCCTTTGCCGGTCACATCGCCGACGGCAAGCTGCACGTCGACGACCCGACTCCGTTCAGCGCGTTCGAGAAGACGCCAGTGCAGTAGCACCGCCACTTCGTCCGACGAGATCGAAGTTGTGTAACCGATCAGAAGAATGCCGGTAAACAACTTCGGTCTGGTCGTCGTGTCGACAGGCCGTGACCCCCACGTTTCGCGACGGTCCGGCTCGGGCATGCGGACGCCATGCCCTCAATCCTCTACACCGCACAGGTGACCGCGACACCCGGATCCGTCGAAGCAAGCGACGGCGCTCTGACGTTGGACGTGCACGAACCCTCCGAACTCGGTGGAACCGGTGGATCCACCAACCCCGAACAACTGATGGCCGCGGCTTTGGCGTCGTGTCTGCTCGAGTCCGTCCGCATCGCTGCGGGCACGGCCGGCGAAAGCATCGACGACGTGTCCGTCGAAGGTTCGGTCAGCCTGTCCGACACGGACGGCGTCGGCTACGACGCCACGTACTCTCTCGCTGTGTCGCTGCCGAACTTCGCGAACCCCGACAACGTTCTGGCTCAAGCGAAATCGATCTGCCCGTTCCTGAAGAAACTCGACGACGTCGACGTGACCCTCACCGACTGAAGTCTCTTTTCGCGCCGCTGCGAGTCAGCACGAGACCTGTACCGACGACGCCGATCAGACTGATCGCCAACGCAATCGAGGACCACCCCTCGGTGTGCCAGTACACGTCCTCCAGAGTGATCAACAGCGCTGCTTCGTCCACGATCAGACCGAGACCGATTCCCAGTGCCGCTCCCATCCAGGACCGGCTTCTGGGTGAGCGGTCGACGAGCCCGAACACGGCCACTCCCGCCAGAATCAGTATCCCCCACAGGTAATGGTGAAGGTGTACGCCGCCGGCGGACACGTCACCGACATTGCTGGTGTCGATTTGGATCAGCCACGTCACCAACCTCGCGCCGCCGAACGTCACGGTGAATGCCAACCACGCCAACACGATTCCTCGGCGCGCGGGATCCACTTGTCGGAGCCGACGTGGAAACCGGAACCGAGCGGGAGTGGATATCTCGTGGGACTTAGCGGCGGCATCGTCGGACATACTTACTGTCTACTCCAGTATGCCGGGGCGCCATCCCTCACCCTCGCCGAGCGGTGATGTGACGGCAGAGGAAGATGACGACGCGTACACAGTCTGGAGGACACGTGACATCTGGTGGGGCGCTCGCGCGGCGACTGGGGCTGTCCGACGCGATCGTGATCGGCGTCGGATCGATGATGGGCGCGGGTGTGTTCGCGGCGTTCGCCCCGGCATCGGCAGCCGCGGGCGTCGGTCTGCTCGTCGGTCTTGCTGTCGCCGCGATCGTCGCCGTGTGCAACGCCCTGTCGTCGGCGCAGTTGGCTGCCCAGTATCCGACGTCGGGTGGCACGTATGTGTACGGGCGAGAACGGCTCGGGCACTGGCCGGGGTTCCTCGCCGGGTGGAGTTTCGTGATCGGCAAGACTGCGAGTTGCGCAGCGATGGCGTTGACGTTCGCCCACTACGCAGTACCCGACGAGTACACGAAACTCGCTGCCGTGGCGGCGGTGGTGGTGCTCGCCTCCGTCAACTACGTCGGCGTGACGAGAACCGCGGCGCTGACCAAGGTGCTCGTGACACTCGTCCTGATCGTTCTGGTGGGAACCACGCTCGTCGGGCTGTCGGCACCGACGCGTCTGCCCGACGCCTCGGCGAGTATCGACCACGGCTGGTACGGAATCCTTCAATCGGCCGGACTGCTGTTCTTCGCATTCGCCGGCTACGCGCGCATCGCCACGATGGGCGAAGAAGTCGCGGACCCACGCCGAACCATCCCTCGCGCCATCATCACGGCTCTGGCGATCGCTCTGTGCATCTACGCCGTCGTCGCGGTAACGGTCCTCGCGGTGCTGGGACCCGACCAGCTCGCTGCGTCCACCGCACCGCTCGTCGATGTCGTGACCACGGCGGGCCAGGCATGGGCAGCCCCGATCGTGCGCGTCGGCGCCTCGCTGGCAGCGCTGGGTGCCCTGCTGGCGCTCATCGCGGGAATCGGGCGCACATCGCTGGCAATGGCTCGCAACCGCGACCTACCGCGCTGTCTGTCAGCGGTGCATCCGCGCTTCGCGGTACCCCACCGCGCCGAGATCACCCTCGCCGTGGTGGTCGGAGTTCTGGTTCTCACCGTCGACCTTCGCGGCGCGATCGGGTTCTCGTCGTTCGGGGTTCTGCTGTACTACCTGATCGCCAACGTCAGCGCGTGGACGCAGGCGCCGGACGATCGTCGGTATCCCCGACCTGTTCAAGCAGTGGGGGCCGTGGGATGCGTCGCGCTCATGGCGACCTTGCCCGCGCCGGCGATCGGCGTCGGCGTCGCGGTTCTCGCCGTCGGGGTCGTGTATCGCTGCGTTCGACTCCGACGGGCCCGCTGACGTCTCCGCCCGTCCGACATGTTCTGCGACGGCACAGGGTCGACGACCCGCCCTGTCTCCGAACCGCCCGACATCGTCGACAACATGTCCACGGCCCCGACGAGGGCCAGCAGACAGAACAACGCAACGAACCACACCGAGAATCCCATCACGACAGACGCAATCCCCGCCCCGGCCAGCCCCACGACAACGAGGGCACCCCATCTTTCGTACACGCGAGAACTCCACTCGTTGCGGTTCCACTGTTTCGTCAATGAACATTCGCAGCGCGCGCAGCGGGGGCACAGAGTCCAAAGTCACCGACGGACGGCACAAGACCTCGTGTGCGGTGCCGCGAATTCAGTTCTCTCTGCTGACTTTTCGGCGACTGGACCTGCGGTCGTCACGAAAACGAGGGGCGGCGACGCGTAGCACGCGATCCGCCGGCGGAGTAGTCGGTTTACAGCGGCGCCCACGACCACCGTGCCGGGATACCACTCGCCTCCCCCCACCCGGTTTCCGTTTCGTGCGTGTACGGAACGGGCACACACGCGCATGGTCACGAACGAGCCTGGAACAACCTCACCTCCGAACACCTCGACACCGTTGAAGCGTGCGATCACCGGGAAGATGCTGTTCGTGTTCATTCTCGGCGACGTCCTGGGCGCCGGGATCTACGCGCTGGTGGGCGAAATCGCGGGTGAGGTCGGCGGGGCCATCTGGCTGCCCCTCTTGGTCGCGCTACTGATGGCGATGCTGACGGCGGCGTCCTACGCGGAGTTGGTCACCAAGTACCCCCGCGCCGGTGGAGCAGCCGTGTTCGCGGAGAGGGCTTACCGACGACCGTTCGTGTCGTTCATGGTGGGATTCTCGATGCTTGCTGCGGGTGTGACCAGCGCTGCCGGTCTTGCGCTCGCCTTCGCGGGCGACTACCTACAGGTTTTCGTCGAGATACCAAGTGTGGCAGCTGCTTTGATCTTCCTGGCGGCGGTCGCGATGTTGAACGCGCGCGGTATCACCGAGTCCATGCGAGCCAATCTGGTGATGACGGTCGTCGAAGTGTCCGGGCTCGTGACGATCATCGCGCTTGCCGGGCTCGTCCTCGGGCGCGGCGAAGGTTCACCGTCACGCGTTCTCGAGTTCGCCGACGGAACCACCCCCGCATTCGCTGTCCTGGGAGCCGCACTTCTCGCCTTCTACTCCTTCGTCGGTTTCGAAACCTCGGCGAACGTGGCAGAAGAAGTGACGGATGTTCGCCGCGTGTATCCGCGCGCGTTGTTGGGCGCGGTCGTAGCGGCCGGAGCGGTCTACATCCTGGTCGGTCTGGCAGTGTCGACCGTCGTCGATGCGGACACCCTTGCCGGGTCGAGCGGGCCCCTGCTCGAGGTCGTGAACAAGGCAGACGCGGGATTCCCGCCGTGGCTGTTCAGCCTGGTCGCGCTGATCGCGGTCGCGAACGGCGCCCTGCTGACCATGATCATGGCGTCGCGATTGACGTTCGGCCTGGCACGCGACGGACTTCTTCCGTCGGCGTTGAGCAAAGTACTGCCGGGTCGGCGCACTCCGTGGGCGGCCATCGTCGCGACCACTGCCGTCGCCATGATCCTGTGTGCGACGGGATCGGTCGCGGCTCTCGCCGAGACTGTCGTCCTGCTTCTGCTGGTCGTGTTCGTGAGCACGAACGTGGCCGTGCTCGTTCTTCGCCGCGACGATGCGGACGGGGACCATTTCCGAGTTCCGACGGTGTTCCCCGTTCTGGCTGTCGTGACGTGCATCGTCCTGGCCACGCAGCAGTCGGCGGAGACCTGGCTGCGTGCGTTGGTGCTGCTTGCGATCGGAGCTGTTCTGTACGGCGTGCGGCGTCTCGCGACGGCTCGGTCGGGCGGTAAGTCCGCGACGTCATGACCGATCCTTGCCGATGGAGACGGTCCGCCCCCTCTCCACGTACAGAACCTTGTCTCCGATTCCGTCGGCGTCGGCCTCACGAAGAAAGTCATCGAGCGGCGACGAGAACACGCCGTAGTCGTCGAAATGAATGGGGATTGCCCGGTCCGGGTCGATCATCCGGATCGCGCGAACTCCCTGCTGTGCATCCATCGTGACCATCAAGCCGCGTCGAGGCGACTGCCCGAACGGTAGCGTCGTGCCGCCGAGGTGAAACACGCCGGTGTCGATGGACGGATACCGTCGCGGGATCTCCAGGAGGTCGTCGACCACGAGCGTGTCGCCTGAAATGTAGATTCGCAACTCGACATTCTGCGATTCGAGTCCCGGATCGATGCGCGAGAACTCGATCATGCTTCCCATGACGGGCGGCACGAGATGGCCGGCGACTGCCCAGCGCGGGCCGTGACGTCCCGGCATCGACGTCACGGTTGCGCGGGTGCCGCGTCGTTCGATGGTCTCGGACTCCCATGTCTTCACCGGGCGTGCGTCGACGAATCCGCGACGGCCCAGTTTCGTCGCCGCGTGCCCCGTGGTGATGATGGGGGTCTCGCGATCCAGCTGTTTCTGGGCGCGCCGATCCCAGTGATCTCCGTGCAGGTGCGACAGAACGACGGCGTCGATGGGAGGCAGTTGGTCGATCGACAACGCCGGTTCTCGCAGACGTTTGGACACCAATCCGTGGCCCAGGTACGCGTACTCCCCCGCATGGAGAAAGTTCGGGTCGGTCAGCAACGTGATGTCGCCGACCGAGATCAAGCACGTTGCATTGCCGATGAAGGTGAACGTTCCGTGCATGGTCTTCTCCCACGACGACATCGAATGGACTGTCGTTCGGCTTCCACGGAGTCACTTCTCGCAAACCCGCTCCGAGCTGGCGCACTAGTTTCGTCGCGGCTCGGAACCCGATCCCGATTCACGCGGCCGAACGTCGCTGAAGAAGGGACAGTCGGACGCCCGACACCAGGAAGAACACCCCTCCCAGCACCGCGTACCCTGCGACTCCCCCGACCTCGGCGGCACCCTGCACGCCCTGCGCCAGAAAGCCGCCCCCGGCCAGTATCGAAATGCCGCCGCTGAGCATCTGCGGCACCTGACCCCCGCGATGCCGGTTTCGCACCGCAGTGACGAGTTGCGGAAGGCCCGATCCGACAGCCCAAATTCCCCATACGACCAGGACAGCTGCGATGGATACGGTCGACGCCCACCCGAGCGCGACCGCGACGACAACGCTCACCACGACATTGATCCACTGCGCGATGCGCGCCGCCTGTCCGTTGTGGCGGTTCCTCACCTGCCAGAGAACCGCGGCCGCGTCGACCAGCGGGTAGACGACGAGCAGAAGAGTCAGCGCCGGCCCCGACGAGCCCCCGGCCGGTATCAGCGACGCCGCCCACAGCATCGCGAAAGCGAAACGCGCGAGATAGAGCCGACGCAATCCCACGTCGTGGGTCGATCTGGACGTCGCTTCTGTCGTGATCGTCATGGTTCTTCTCTTTTCTGCACCCGAAAAGGTGGTTGTAGGGTTACTAGTTCGTCTACACGGAGAGTAGACTGGCCGACACTCGGACGCAACAGCACAGAGTGTCGAATGCAGTGCACATCCGCAGGACCTCCGACTCTCGCGTGCACTCCGCCGATCCTCGATCGTCGAATGTGCGAGAACGCGAACACACGCCACTCGATGGACGTCTTCGCCAGAAGGAACCGATGAACACCCTTGTGGTCTACGAATCCATGTACGGCAGTACCCGTCTCGTTGCCCAGACCATCGCCCGGGGAATGCGCGTGACCGACGACGTTCACGGGTCGAGTCGGCTCAGGACGCGGGATGCCGGCATCGGAGCGGCGTGGGCGTCGCAATCAGTGCACGACCAGAACGGGACACTGGGCGTAATGAATCATGTTCTGGCTCACCGAACCGAGTAACGCTCCTGCCATCTTCCCCCGGCCCCGGCTCCCGACGACGACGAGCTGAGCAGAGGCGGACAGTGTTCGAAGGTGATGTGCGGCTTGCCCTTCGACACTGGCGCACGTGACCGCGACATCCGCGAACGAATCGGCGATGGGGTTGACCGTGTCGCGCAGCCATTGCCGCTGATCGCTGCGCAACCGGTCCCAGTCGATGAGACCCGCCGTGTATCCCACTCCGACGGACTCTGCGATCTGCCACGCATGTGTCGCGATGACCGGGGCCTTCACGGTGTCGGCGAACTCGAACGCGGCAAGCAACGCGTGATTCGACGACTCCGTACCGTCGACTCCGACGACGACCGGCATGTCAGCATCGGCGTCGTCAGCCGAGTGTGCGCGCCACACCAGCACGGGGCACTCGACCGAGTTGCACACGCGAATCACCTCGCCCCCGAGGACGAGATCGGTCAGCGCAGACGACCGACGGGAGCCGACCACGATGACGTGCGCATCGTCCGATACCGATTCGAAGTAGTCGGTGACGGATTTGCGCGTCTGCACCGCCCTCAGGTCGATGCTCGGGTTTACCTCCCGTACGGCGCGTTCTGCAGCGTCGAGCGCCTGCCGTCCCACCTCGCGCAGCTCGCCGAGAATCTCCTGCTCACCCGCAAGGACCCCCGTCCCCAGGTACCAGGTCACATCGGGAAGCGAATGCACCAAGACCACCGAGCGTCGAATCCGAGCGGCGTACTCCCCCGCCCACCGTGCGGCTTCCAGAGCCGGAACGGACCCGTCGATGCCGACGTAGATCGGCATCGCGTCGTTCGTCGATTCATCCATCCGAGTCACCCTCCCGGTCGAAGCGAATGATGGCCCTTAAGATTTCCTCGACGCGGGCGACGCCGTCAGTGCCGAAAGTCCTCGCCGACGGCTCTATCGGTGCCTCGGGACGACGCAGGTTGCGCCCGGCCGGCACCGCGACCTATCGCGGTGACACCCGTCCGTCGAGAAGCCGTTCGGACAGGTCCCACAACTGCCTGGCGTGCTCCATGTTCTGCATCGGCTTCCACAGCGTTCGGAGTGCGGGCGGCCCACCGATCACGCGAGTCGGACCGAAGAACTGGTCTCCTTCCGACGTAGTGCCCACTGCCGCCACGACAGCTGGACGGGCAGCACTCTCGACGGTGCCGGTAACACCCACGCGGGTGAGTGCACTGATGACGCGTCTGCCGACCACGTTCTTGTCTCTGCCCATACCTGGTTGCGCGGCAAGCAGATTCGTGGGAGACACACCGGGATGGGCGATGTTGCTGGAGATTCCCCACCCAGCGGCCTTGCTTCGTGAGTCGAGTTCTCTCGCGAACAGCGCGACCGCAAGCTTGGACTGAGCGTACGCTTTCGAGACGTCGTAATGCTTCTCCCAGTTCGGATCGTCCCAGTTGATCGAGCCCGATCGCGCCGCGATGCTCGTCTGATGCGTCACTCGTGCACCACCCTCGCGCAACAAGTCCAGCAGGCCGAGCGTCAGCGCGAAGTGGCCCAGATGATTCGTCCCGAACTGCAACTCGAACCCGTCCTCGGTGACTTGCCGGTTCGGCGGCTGCATGACACCTGCGTTGTTGACGAGGATGTCGATCGCACGCCCGTCGGCTCGGATGCTGTCCACCAGTGCCGCAACAGAATTCAACGACGCGAGGTCGAGAGGCCGCGTCGACACCTTCGCCCCCGGCACGGCGGCACGGATTTGTTCGATCGTGGCCGCGCCCTTCGCGGAATTGCGAACCGGCATCAGCACTTCGGCGCCTGCGGCGGCGAGTTGCGTTGCGACAACTCGCCCGATCCCGTCGCTCGCGCCGGTCACGATCGCCAGTTTGCCGGTCGAATCTCGAATATCGATGTGGTGTGCCATGAGTCGCTCCCGCTCGTTCGGTTTCCGTTACACCTTCGATGTTCGCGGTCCGTCCCGTCGATAACCAGTGACTGTCGATCCACCGTTAAGGAATTGTCTGCGTGCCGACGACAGCCAGCAGCTGTAGTTTCTCGTAGCTCTCGCTACCGGGTACCGCGGTGTACACGAGAAGTCGGTGGAACTGGTCGGGATCGAGCAGGGTCTGACACTGCAACTCGAGTTCACCCACGATCGGATGGACGAACCGTTTGACGTGCCTCGGACGCAATCCCACCTCGTGCGCTGCCCACAACACTCGAAATTCCTCGCTTCGATCGTGCAGGAGGTCGACGTATTGCGCAGCGCGAGACCCCGGGCCGCGAAGGGTGACGATTTCACGCAAACCGGAGACGTACAGGCGCGACAGGAAGTCCCGCTCGTCCGGGTGATACATCTCCCGCGTGCTGGGATCGGCGAACCATCGATAGCCGAGACTGCGCGCGGGTCCGACGCGTAACGACGCATCACCGGTCAACGCCGCACTGAGCGGCGTCTGTCGAAGCGTCTCCCCCAGTTCGGACACCACCTCCGCCGGGGTGTCCTGCAGGCGATCCAGAATCCGCAGCACACCAGGACCGACATGATCGCTCTCGGTTCCCCGTACAGGTGGGTTGTGGCCGGCGAGCCGAAACACGTGGTCACGTTCCGCCACCGACAGGTGCAGTCCTTGACAGATCGACGCGATCATCTCGACCGAAGGATGCGGACCCGTTCCACGCTCCAACCTCGCGTAGTAGTCGGTCGACATGTGGCAGAGCTCTGCCACCTCTTCACGCCTCAGACCGACTGCACGTCGTCGTCTGCCGCGCGACATGCCGACGTCCTCGGGTTGTAGCGACTCTCGTCGACGACGAAGAAATGCCGCCAACTCGACGCGGTCGATCACAGCGCGCTCTCGCATGTCACGTTCGGGATCTTCATGTCACGTTCATACCGTGAGACAGGAGCCGCCGACCAGGGACCAGCAATCCACCCTTCACCCAGTCAAGCGTTCGAGGCGCCGCAATTCGCGAGTCCACCTCTTCGAATTGGCGCTCGCGGCAGTCACTCGCACCACCCCTACGCCGCACGCCGCGACAACGCTCCCCGCTGCCCAGATTCCCAGTGCAGCACATACTCCCAACGCTGCATTCTCGATGCCCTTCCTGGGAGGCCGAGTCCAGCTACCCTCGTCGTCGACCCAGATCGGAATCGTCTGTCCCTGTACAGCATCGATCGGTACTTGCACGCGTCCCGAATGTTCGACGTCGGCGACCCTCCATCTCGCCTCAGCGTAGCTCTGCATGACGACCGCGAATTCCGTAGGCGCAGTCACCGGTGCAGGAACGTCCACGACCGTTGCCTGGGCCGGGTGTACATGCGCGCTGTCCAGCGAAGATTCCGCGCCCAGCCTCGAATAGGTCGACGATCCGAACACGGCGGCGACAGGTACCAGCAACAACACGAAACCTACTGCGATCACCGTTGCGAGAGAGGTCATTCGATCCCCACGTCGCATCAACGAATTGCTGCTCCACGGCGCCAGTCGCCACCACCGCACCATGCGATCCAGGTTCATGATTCGGCTGCCACCTGCCCCTCGTACCGCCCCACGATCGAGTCTTATCGACTCGACACGACCGGGTCAGGGACAAAAGTCACGTAGGTTGCCGCGTTGGTCCACCGGAATGCGCCGTAGCTTCCGAGCTCATGGGCGGCGGTAAATAGCACTCGACTGTCTTCGCTCGACGACGGTGCAAAACTCGCCGTTGTACGACGAAACCTGCTCGATCGGCGGACAATGACACCACCGGGACGGGGGTCGGCGGGGCCGCGTTCAGCTCGACGGCAGGCTTCGGCCCACAGCCGGAAGTGGGGGTGTGGGCAGTGGATGAAGTCGACGAACTCGGGCCGGACGGTGCCGCACCCATCACTGCGGCCGTCGATCCGCGGCGCGTTCGAAAGTCGTGACCGTCGTGCCCGGACAACCGATCCTCAGCCGGCTACCCGGTATCGCGACCGCGCGCGACTATCGTCGGGAGTGGCTGCGCCCTGACATCACCGCCGGGCTCGTCCTCACCGCCCTGCTCATTCCGGCGGGGATGGGGTACGCGGAGGCGGCCGGTTTGCCGGCGTACGCCGGCCTCTACGCGACCATCGTTCCGCTCCTCGCCTACGCGCTGGTCGGACCGTCGAAAATACTTGTCCTGGGCCCGGATTCGTCACTGGCACCGTTGATCGCCGCCGCGGTCGCGCCGTTGGCCGTCGCGGACGACCCGGAAAGCGCACTCGCCCTCGCGGGCATCCTCGGCGTCCTCGTCGGACTGGTGTTGCTCATCGGAGGTTTTCTCCGGCTCGGGTTCGTGACCCAGCTCCTGTCCAAACCCATCCGACTCGGCTACCTGAACGCAATCGCGCTCATCGTCGTGGTCGGCCAGCTCCCCAAGCTGTTGGGATTTTCGGTGGACGCAACAGGCCTCGTCGGCGAAATCGGAGGGATAGCGACGTCGGTCGCACGGGGCGAGATCGATCCGATTGCCGCCGCAGTAGGCGTGGCATCGCTGGTTGTCATCATCGGACTGCGGCTCGGGGCACCCCGGGTGCCGGGTGTGCTCGTCGCAGTCGTCGGCGCTGTCGTCGCGTCCGCTGCGTTGGGACTCACCGACGAAATCGGAATGGTCGGTGCATTGCCGGCAGGACTACCGCTGCCGTCGTTCGGCGGAGTCGACTGGGGCGATGTGGGGCGACTCGTCGGACCCGCAGCCGGTATCGCCCTGATTGCGTTCGCCGACACAGGCGTTCTCTCCCGCACCTTCGCTGCTCGGCGTGGCGACGATGTCGACGGCAGCACCGAGATGAAGGCCGTCGGAGTCGCGAACGTCGCCGGCGGACTGTTCGGCGGATTCCCCATCTCGGCGAGTGGATCTCGAACACCGGTTGCCGAACAGAGCGGCGCCCGGACGCAACTTGCGTGCGTCGTCGGCGCCGTCGCGGTCCTGGTGTTCGTACTCGTGGCTCCCGGGGTGACGAGTTATCTCCCCGACGCAGCTCTCGCGGCCGTCGTGATCGTGGCGGCGACCGCGCTCGTCGACGTGAAGGGGTTGGTTCGACTGTGGCGCATGAGCACGGTCGAATTCGGTCTCGCGATCGCAGCATTCCTCGGGGTGGCCCTCGTCGGCGTACTGCAGGGAATTCTCGTTGCCATCGGCCTGTCGTTCGTCGCGGTCGTCGCTCGGGCGTGGCAGCCGTATCGCACCGAATTGATCAGCCTGCCCGATCGCGCGGGGTTCCACGACGTCGAGCGCCATCCGGCAGGGCATCGCATTCCAGGGCTGGTGCTGGTGCGGTTCGATGCACCGTTGTTCTTCGCCAACGGCGAGATTTTCGACGAATACGTACGGTCCGTCGTCGCCGACGCACCCACTCCGGTCGAATGGGTCGTCGTCGCTGCCGAACCGATCACCGGACTCGATACGACCGCAGTCGACGAGCTGGTCGACCTGGACACCTACTTGGAGGGGAACGGGATTCGTCTGGCGTTCGCCGAGATGAAGGGTCCGATCAAGGATCGTCTGATCCGATTCGGTGTCGGCGACAGATTCGACGCAACGCACTTCTTCCCCACCGTCGAGTCGGCGGTGGCCGCCTTTCAGGATCGCGCCTGATCGGACAAGGCATTCGTACGAAACGCCAAGCGCCACAATCCAACCCAATCGAATAGCGGAGTTGCGGGTCGTACGCCTGGTCTCGACCTGGGGACCCGCACGCGAAGCACGCCCGGTTCGACGATGCACCGCACGGGTGTCGCCAGCTCGAGAGATTCACCGTCGACTCCTACCGGGATCCGAGTGGCGTCGGCGGCGACGGTGACCTCGACGGCAGTGTTCTGCGTGAGCCCGTGAATGTTGGTGCGACGCAACAAGCCGACGGCTTGTCTCGTGTTGGCCACGGACACGGTGACCGCGCCGAGGACGCCCCGGTCGAGACGGTCTCGGCGACTCAGGCCCGCCAAATCGGTACTGCCGTACGGATTGTTGCTCACCAGAACTGCCTGCGGGCCCTCGACCGTCGTGTCACCGATTCGCGCGACCAACCGGTGCCCCTCGTTTCCGGTCAGCAGATCCGGAAGCATCTTCAACACCGTGGCAGTCTTGTCGTCGCGATAGGCAGGACTGCGGACTATCTCGGCGTACACGCCGAACGACGCATTGTTCACGAACGGCCGACCGTTGATGAACCCGAGGTCGACGTGCAGTTCGAGCCCGTCGCGCAGAGCATCCAGTGATCGTGACGGATCCGCACGGTCGAGTCCGAGGTCCATGGCGAAGTGGTTGCGAGTTCCTGCACTGATGACCAGGAACGGCACGTGATGTTCGGCCGCGACGGCGGCAACGAGCGCCTGCGTCCCATCGCCACCTGCAACCCCGAGCAGGTCTGCCCCCTGCTCGACCGCTCGTTCGGACAACGCGGTGACGTCGACAGTGCCCGGCCCCTCCAACAGGACGACGTCCGCGCCCAGCTCTTCGGCTTTGCGTTTCAGATCGAACTTCTCGACCTTTCCGCCACCCGAATACGGATTCATGACGACGAACGGCCGTTGTGGCGGGGGCACGTCGTGCTCGGCCATGCTCGCCTCGGCACGTCGTTGCCGCAGAGCGCGGCGGGCACACGCGACGGCCAGCGCCGCGAGCGCATAGGACAGCAACACGACCCAGAACAGACGGGATCGTACGAACAACGCGAGCATGACGATCGGCGCACCGATCGCGATTCCGAGCCCCAGCCAGCGGAACAACCCGCGCCGAGTGAGAAACCAGTACAAAGCGGCGACCGTGACGACGACTCCACCTACACCCACGAGTACGAGCGCAACGGTCCCGAGCACGCCGGCGAACACCACCGGAACGACGGACGCCGCGACAGCGAACAGTATCGCCGCACGCGCCGACCCTGTCTCTTA
>NZ_JAAFYV010000090.1:0-485 GCF_011770055.1 Rhodococcus sp. B10
TGTAGCCCCCTTCGTTGCCACGCATGGCCGCCGACATCCGTTCGAAGAAGCCGGCCATGGCATCCACGTCGTAGCCGCTGCGCGACAGGGTGCGGATGCCGAGGCGGTCGGCCTCGGACTCGTTGGAGCGGGTGTAGTTGATCTGCCGTTGCTGCATCAAGCCCATGCCCGAGCTGATCGCGGCCATCGTCGCGTTGCCGGACGACGTGCTGTTGCTGGCCTGGGCGGCCACCACCGCTGCCAGCATGCCCAGCAGGATCGGGATCTGGTCACGCTGGGCGCGCTCGACGCCGCGCAGCACATGCTGCTGGGTGACGTGGGCGATTTCGTGGGACAGCACCGCAGCGACCTCGTCCTCGCGCTCGGCGGTCAGCACCAGGCCGGCATTGACCCCGATGTAGCCGCCCAGCGTGGCGAACGCGTTGATCTGGCGGTCGTTCATCACGAAGAAGGTGTACGGCTGCCGTGGCTGGTCAACGACTGGC
>NZ_JAAFYV010000091.1:0-484 GCF_011770055.1 Rhodococcus sp. B10
TCGCAG
Organism: Rhodococcus sp. B10; assembly: GCF_011770055.1. NCBI lineage: Bacteria > Bacillati > Actinomycetota > Actinomycetes > Mycobacteriales > Nocardiaceae > Rhodococcus > Rhodococcus sp. B10. The sequence continues at coordinate 7 of NZ_JAAFYV010000091.1, forward strand.
AACAGCGTGGCCATCAGGACGAGCCTGATCCAGTGGCGCGATCGGCCAATGGAGAACGTCCCGCCGGATAAGTTCGAACCGCAGGCCGAGGCGATTGCTCCCTGGCAGGTGCAACTGGTGCGGTTTGCCTGTCTAGTTGGGCCTGATCCCAAGGCCAAGGTGCCAGCGGAAATGATGAAGCGTGGCTTCCTTTCCATCGGTGACGTCGGGCAATCGCCTGTGGATTTCATCTGGGCCAGCCTGTGGAAGGACGGCAAACGTCCAGCATTCACCTATCTGCCGAGCGACGCTGAAATGGATCGTACTGTGCGTGGCCTGGAAGCGGCTGTGGCGCGCGGCCAGAGTGAAACCAGCAAAGCTCTGGATGAGTCGCGACGCGCAGCCAACCGGGTGGGTCGTAACAATCTCATGGACCTGTGGATCGGCAAGACAGAGCAGGAATTCGTGCGGACGTGGGGCCCATCGGATCGTGTGGAGA
>NZ_JAAFYV010000092.1:0-473 GCF_011770055.1 Rhodococcus sp. B10
CCTCCATACTCAATATGATAGCCACGAGGAAAATTAAGCTTCTTATTATCTTCCCACCATGGTGAGTAGATATGTACGCTTCCAACTCCATCTTCATTATAGCGTTTACGGTCTAACAATTGTGGTAAAAAACCGGAGAGACTTGCTCCCGTTGAATCATGAAGATATTTCCCGACTACACCACTACTATTTCCGACACCACCTGGATGTGCTTTAGATTTTGAGTTCAGCATAATTCGTGCGCTCTCACATGCACTAGCTCCTAAAATAACCGTTTTACCTTTAACCGCGTATTCCTGTAAATCTTTGGTATCAACGTATGAAACTCCAATGGCAATTCCTTCATCATTGGTCAATACTTCACGAACCATTGCATTATCAATAACTTTTAGATTTCCGGTTTTTATTGCTGGTATTACTAAACAGGAAGATGACGAAAAATCGCCATATACTTTACAGGCACGTCCACACTG
>NZ_JAAFYV010000093.1:0-464 GCF_011770055.1 Rhodococcus sp. B10
CTGCAGGGCTGAACACATGAACCATGCCGACTGGACCAAGGTCCCTACGCTGGCGGGCACCCATGCGCGGCTGGAGCCGCTGCAGATGGGGCATATCGATGGCCTGCGCGGCGCGCTTGGCGATGGCGCGTTGTCCAGGCTCTGGTACACCCAGGTGCCCGATGCGAAGACCATGGCCGGCTACGTGCAGGCAGCGCTGCAGGCGCAGGCCGAAGGCAGGGTGCTGCCGTTCGTGGTGTTCGATGCCAACGACCAGATTGTCGGCACCACCCGCTACTACGATCTGCAAGCGGACGTGCCGCGCCTGAGTATCGGTTACACCTGGTATGGCGAGTCTGCGCAACGCACCGGGGTCAACACCGAGACCAAGCTGATGCTGCTCAGCCACGCGTTCGAGCGGTTGCAGTGCCTGAGCGTCGTGTTCGAGACCAGCTGGTTCAACTTCACTTCGCGCACCGCCATCG
>NZ_JAAFYV010000094.1:0-453 GCF_011770055.1 Rhodococcus sp. B10
GTTCCAGCCGTTGATGCCGGTGCCGGCGTGGGATCACCGCGATGCCGCCAGCGCCACCCTGCGCATGACCCTGGACCCGGCGCTGCGGCCGTTCCAGGGCCACTTCCCGCAGGCGGCAATCCTGCCCGGCGTGGCGCAGCTGGACTGGGCGGTGCGCTTCGCCCGCCAGGCGTTTGTGATGCGGGGCGCGTTCGTGCGCATGGATGCGGTGAAATTCCAGCACGTGGCCCGCCCCGGTGACGAGTTGACCCTGCAGCTGGACTGGGATGCCGCACGCAACGTGCTGGCCTTCCGCTACACCTCCAGCCACGGTGTGCATGCCAGCGGCAGGGTGGTTTTCGCTGATGCGGACTGACCCGGCCGTTGCCGGTGCCGCATTCGCGCCACTGGTGGTGATCCCTGTCTACGACCACGAGCACGCCATCGCGGCGGTGGTCGATGGCGTGCAGGCTG
>NZ_JAAFYV010000095.1:0-449 GCF_011770055.1 Rhodococcus sp. B10
GCTCGGCCTCCTCCTGGCTGCGGGCGGCGTCAAGCTGGCCGGCCTGGGAGGTTCCTGGTACTTCCTGATCGGCGGCCTGGCCATGGCCATCGCCGGCGTTCTCATCGCTCGCCGCAAGCCGGCTGGCGCCTGGCTGTACGCGGCGTTCCTGGTCGGCACTGCCATCTGGGCGCTGATCGACGCAGGCCTGGTGTTCTGGCCGCTGTTCTCGCGCCTGTTCATGTTCGGCGCAATCGGCATGGTGGTGGCACTGGTCTACCCGCTGCTGGCCCGTGCCAATGGCACCAGCGCCGGCCGCGGTGCCTATGGCGTTGCCGGGGTGATGGCCGTGCTGCTGGTGGTCGCCGCCGGCAACATGTTCGTCGCCCACCCAAGCGTCGCCCCCACCGGCAAAGGCCCGGGCATGACCCCGGTCGAGGCCGGCAAGGCGCAGAAGGACTGGGCTCACT
>NZ_JAAFYV010000096.1:0-447 GCF_011770055.1 Rhodococcus sp. B10
GATCTGCTGTCCTACGCTCCGGTGGTGCGCCGCCACGTGGGCAAGGATCTGACCGTGCGCGACCTGTGCCGGGGCACGCTGACCACCAGCGACAACACGGCGGCCAACCTGCTGCTGGAGGTGGTGGGCGGGCCGTCGGCGCTGACGGCATTCCTGCGCGGGCAGGGCGACAGCATTACCCGCAATGACCGCAACGAGCCGGACGTGAATCTGTTCGCGAAGGGAGACCCGCGCGATACCACCAGCCCGGCCGCGATGGCCACCAGCCTGGCCCGCTTCGCGGTGGGCAATGGCCTGCAGCCTGCATCGCGCCGGCAGTTCGCCGATTGGCTCATCGACAACCAGACCGGCGATGCCTGCCTGCGCGCCGGGCTGGGCAAGCGCTGGCGGGTGGGGGACAAGACCGGCAGCAACGGTGATGACACGCGCAACGACATCGCCGTGCTG
>NZ_JAAFYV010000097.1:0-446 GCF_011770055.1 Rhodococcus sp. B10
CTCCGGAAGCGACAGAAATCGCGGGTACGCGAGGCGTACCCTTACCCGAGGGATTCTGCTTTTTGGTCAGCAGGGCTGATGGAACGATCGTTCAGCCCGCATTTGAATTCTTAGCAGATGCCCATCTAACGATCGGTCCAAAGCCAAAGCTTGCCTGCAGCAAGAACACGACAGCAGCTATCGCGGCGGACCTCACCGACTTCCATCACTTTCTTGACGCAAGAAAAAAGCTCGTTTCCGACGTAGATGAGGATCTCCTCAGATCCTATGCGGACACCTTGACTGACCTAGACTCAGCGGTGACCCTGGACAAGCTCGCCGCCGCGACTATTCATCGAAGATGGTCGACCCTGACCAAGCTGATCGCATTCTGCGTAAAGCGGGGATACCTGAGAAAGGCACCAGCGCTGCTGAGCAAGCAGACGAAGCGAGGAACTGTTCAAGTT
>NZ_JAAFYV010000098.1:0-446 GCF_011770055.1 Rhodococcus sp. B10
GCGTATGGCGCGCTGTGGCTGGTCTGGAAACAGTTTGCCGACGACCGCATGCAGATCCTGCTGCGCAAATCCATCGACGGCGGCGCGCACTGGTCGGCGCCGGCCAACGTGGCAAACACCAATGGCGGCAGCGATCACCCGCAATTGCTCGCGCGCGACGGCCATGTCTACCTGTCTTGGCGTACCCAGGCGGAGGGTTACCGCCTGATCGATATCAGCAATGTCGTTCCGTCCAATTCATCATTGGAGGCATCGAAATGAAAATTCGATGGAGAGCGGTGGCGATGGCCGCGGCGCTATCCGCCGCCGCTTTGACGGCGCAGGCCGCGGGTGCGCTGCAGTTCCGGCCGCTGCATGCCCGCGATGTGCCGGCGCTGCTGCAGACGCCCCATGCGCGTCCGCTCATCGTCGAAATCTGGTCATTGGATTGCAGCTACTGCCGCGAG
>NZ_JAAFYV010000099.1:0-445 GCF_011770055.1 Rhodococcus sp. B10
CAAGAAGACCGTCGACCTGACCGGCGACCCGTGGGATGCCCGTACGCTGGAGTGGGAAACCTCTTCGCCGCCGGCCTTCTACAACTTCGGCACGCTGCCGGAAGTCACCGAGCTGGACGATTTCTGGGAGCGCAAGCAGCGCGGTGAAGCCTGGCCGAAGCCGGCCAAGTACACCGACATCCACATGCCGCGCAACACCGGCACGGGCGTTGTCATCGGTGCCTTCAGCCTGGTGTTCGGCTTCGCGATGATCTGGCACATCTGGTGGCTGGCCATCGTCGGCTTCGTCGGCATGATCGCCACGTTCATCTACCGCACCTTCGACCAGGACGTGGACTACTGGGTCCCGGCCGCCGAGGTGGAACGCATCGAGAACGAACACCGCAAGCACCTGGAAGCCCAGGGCCTGGTGAAGTCGGAGCTGAAGGCATGAGCACCAATACCT